>JAGVAO010000128.1 GCA_020060235.1 Anaerolineales bacterium
CAGGGAGAACGCATGAAATTCCCCCGCCTGCTTTGGATATCGCTTGCGCTGGCCGCAGCGGCGCTGCTGGCCTGGCTCATTTCCGGCTACATCCAGCAAAGCCTGATTTTGCCAACTCTCGAATTTGCCTGGCTGGCGCGCAACTATCTCGGCATCATCCCGCACGAATGGTTCTGGAGCCTCGTCCTGACCGCCGTTTTTTGGCTCGCCGCCTGGGGCCTGGGCGTCACACGGATAGTTGTCCCGACGGCCCAGGCCAGGCAGCCGGGCGGCCAGGCCCAGGGGCGCGAACTGGCCTTCTGGCTGGAGCGCGTCAACAACGGGCCTTACCAGCGCTGGTTTGTGGCCCATCACCTTGCCAGCCTGGCAATCGACATGCTGCGCGCCAGGGGCGCCCAAATCCAGCGCGGCAGTCGGCTGGCCGGACCGGGCTGGAACCCTCCCGAAGACATTCAAAAATATCTCGAAGCCGCCATGTACTCATCCCCCACCACCTTTGGCCCTGCGGCAAAATCTGCCGGGCTGCAAACCGACCCGCCCATACAAGCCGTAATCGAATATCTCGAAACCTACATTGATGGAGATGTCCAATGAGCATTGATATTGCCCGCACATCCACCCTGTCGAACCAGGTCATCGACGAAGTCGCCCGCGCAGTCGTGGGTAAACGCACTGTCCTCGAACAGATTATGACCGCCATCCTGGCGGGCGGGCATGTCCTGCTCGAAGACTATCCCGGCCTGGGCAAAACCCTGGTGGCGCGCTCGTTCGCCACCGCGCTGGGGCTGGATTTCAAACGCATCCAGTTTACGCCAGATTTGCTGCCGGGCGACATCACCGGCGGTTATGTCTTCAACCGCAGCGAGGGTCGCTTCGACCTTCGGCCTGGCCCGGTTTTTTCGAACATCATCCTGGCCGACGAAATCAACCGCGCCTCGCCCAAAACCCAATCGGCCCTGCTCGAAGCCATGCAGGAGGGACAGGTCACGCTCGAAGGCGAAAGCATGGCCCTGCCCAGGCCTTTCCTGGTGCTGGCAACCCAGAACCCCATCGAATACGAAGGCACCTTCCCCCTGCCCGAAGCCCAACTCGACCGATTTATGATTAAACTCTCCGTCGGCCATCCCGACCTGGAGGAGGAACGTGAAATCCTGCTGCGCCGCCACGAGCGCTGCCAGGACGAAGTCGCCCTCAACCGCATCACCGACCAGCAAATCGTCCAGGAGATGTCGCAGGCGGTCGAAACCGTCCACATCGACCCCGACCTGCTGGGCTATATCGCCCAAATTGTGCAGGCCACCCGCGGCGACAGGCGCGCCGCCGTCGGTTCCAGCCCGCGCGGTTCGCTGGCCTTCCTGCGCATGTCCCGCGCCTATGCCGCCCTGCAAGGCCGCGATTTCGTCCTGCCGGACGACATCAAACGCTTTGCCCGCCCGGTTCTCTCGCACCGCATCGTGCTCCAGCCCGAATTCTGGCTCACCAGCCAGGTCGCCGACAAAGTGGTCGACGAGGTCGTTGCCCGCGTGCCCGTCCCGATTCTCAAATAAGACCGCATGAACCGTCCCTTGCTCGTTTCCGCGTTGGCATTTGCCTTCCTGCTCGCCGGGCTGGCCTTGCGCCAATCAGGGCTGTTGCTGCTGGCCCTGCCGCTGGCGCTCTACCTGCTCGCCGGGTTATGGAAGATGCCCGAAGATGTCAACCTAAAGATTACGCGCAAAACGAGCGCATGGCGCATCGCCCTGGGTGAAAGCATCCAGGTCACCCTGAACATCACCAACAACGGCCCGGCCCTCGAGGAACTCCTGGTCGAAGACCTGCTGCCCAACAGGCTGGAAGTGGTCGAAGGGTCGAACCGGCGATTGCTCAACCTTCCCGCCGGGGGGACGGAAACCTGGACCTACACCCTGACCGGCAAACGCGGATATTACATGCTCCACCGGGTGGCCGCCACCGCGCGCGACCACCTTGGCCTGGTTTCCGTTTCGCGGCTTTTCGCCACTGACGGGCAGTTGTTCGTCGTACCGCCGGTCTTACGCTTGCGGCGCATCTCGATTCGCCCGCGCCGGACGCGCATCTTCTCCGGCTCCATCCCGGCCCGGCAGGGTGGCCCCGGCCTTGACTTTTTCGATGTGCGCGAGTACCAGACCGGCGATTCCTCGCGCAGCATCAACTGGCAGTTGAGCGCGCGCCACGATGGCTTGTACACGAACCAGTACGAGCAGGAGCGCGTGGTCGATGTCGGCATCATCCTCGACGGGCGGCGAAATACAAACGAAATCGGCGAGCGCTCCATCTTCGAATATTCGGTGATGGCCGCCGCCGCGCTTTCAAATGCCTTCCTCTCGGCTGGGAATCGGGTCGGGATGCTCTCCTATGGCAAACAAATCCGCTGGACAATGCCCGGCTACGGCAAAATTCAGGGTGAAAAAATCCTGCACGACCTTTCGGAACAGGAACCTGGCGACTCGCACGCCCTGAGCGAACTTCACATCCCCCACCGGCGCTTCCCGTTTGGCTCACAACTGGTCTTCATCAGCCCCCTGACCGCCGACGATTTCAACGCGCTGGCCGGGCTGCGCTCGCAGGGATACGCCGTGCTGGTTGTCAGCCCCGATACGGTCGCGTTCGAAGCCCAATCTGAATCGCCCTCCGAGAATTTGTCCCTGGCGCTGCGCGTCATTCGCCTGCGCCGAGAGGTCTTTCTGGGCCGCCTGCGCAGTATCGGCGTACACGTCGTCAACTGGGATGTCTCCCAGCCGTTCGAGCAGGTTGCCCGCCGTGAACTGGAGCGCCGCTTCCTGGCGCAGGGGAACCGCCGATGAACCTGCGCCGCCTGTCCTTTTCCCTGACTTCCGGCGCGGCAGCCCTGCTGCTGGCGGGTTTGCTGCTGGCCGGGGCGTTCTGGCACGCTGCCTTGTTGCTGGCCGGCTTTGCCCTGTGGGCGTTTGCATTCTGGCGCAAATTAGCCCCGGCGGCCCGGGCAGGCTTCGCGCTCATCGGGGCGTTCAGCCTGGCGGCGTTCTTTACCGAGACCGGACAACCCGCCAACTTTTACCTGATTCTTGTGTCCATTCTCTTATCTCTGGCGGCCTACGACCTGGCCGATTTGGATGCCCGCCTGAGTGTTATCGGTGAACCTGCAACCGAACAAACGGAACGAATACGCCAGCACTTCATCCGCCTCGGGTTGGTGCTATCGGCGGGACTTGTGCTGGCGGTTGTGGGTTTCAACTGGAAAATTGCGCTGGAATTTGGCCCGGTCGTCGCGCTGGGGCTTTTGACCGCCCTCGGGCTGGGTTTCCTGGCGCGCACCCTGATTAGCATGCAGGATTAAATTAGCCCGGCACGTAGGTTGCCAGCCCCCGGCCTTCGCGCAGGAGCGAAAGCGGCCTGGACTGCATGAGCGAAGGCTCGGCATAACATTGCTGGAAGCAAGAAACGCACATCGTCGGCGGGTCGCCATAGGCCTCGCGGGCGATTTTTATTGCCGATTGCCAGTCTGGCACATGCAGCAGGTTGACGGGACGCCCGCCATGTTCGCCGCCCGCTTTTTCGATGGGACGGCAGGGATACGCCAGGTCGCCGTTCGGCATGATGCGCGGAGCCAGGCTGGGGTAGCAGTCGTAAGGCTGGTCGCCGCGCAGGGTTGCCAGGTAGTCGTAACTGCCCAGGATGGGCGCTCCCTGCTTCTTGAGCACGATTAGCCTTTCGAGGTAGACGCGGTAAGCCAGGCTGGCAATCAACTCGTAGCGCGGCCAGTTGTTGAGGGATTGAGGGGAAAATGAGATTTGAATTTTGTGCTGGCTGCAAAAATCGACGAGCGCATCGGGGTCGCTTGCCAGGCTTTCGGGGGTAATGACGGCGTTCAGCACCAACTGGAAGTTATGCGTCTCTTGCAGTTTGGCCGTTTCGCGCACGATGCCGAGAATCGATTCGGCGTAGGAATTCGGCATGTTTAACGCGCCCCAGGCCGAAGGGTCGAGCGAATCGAGGCTGAGTACCAGCCGGTCGAGGTGGGGCAGGATATCCTGCCGCTGCAGGAGCAGCATCCCGTTGGTTATCAGGCTGGTTTGACGGAATCGCAGGCCGCGTTTGGCATATTCCAGCAAATCGTCCAGGTGGGGCGCAAGCAGGGGTTCGCCGCCGGTCAGCCACAAAGCATCGACCCCGCTGCGAATGACGCGCAGGATGTGTTTTGCGTCTTCGAGCGGGGCGGGCGCTTCGTTTTCTGCATTGCGGTGGGCGCCGAAATCTTCACAGTAGGCGCAATGCAGGTTGCAGTGCGTGGTGACGTAATAGATGGCTACCAGCGGGTCGAGCAGGCGTTGTCCGAGCGCCAGGCGGGACAGGTTGCGCAGGTAGTTCATGCAGGCTATTTTTTCCTGTTGGCTTTGCGGGCAAGGTGCGAGCGCGGATTGGCCACAGCGGCGTAGGCGCTGTGCAATTGCACCGGGTCGCTGACCTTGCGCATGCGCAGGTTAAGCATTTCGACAAAGACCGAGAAGCCCATCGCAAAATAGACATAGCCCTTCTCGATGTGCTGGTGCAGGCCTTCGGCAATCAGCGCGGTGCCGATGAGCAGCAGGAAGGAAAGCGCCAGGATTTTGACCGTCGGGTGGCGGCTGACGAAATCGCTGATGGGGCCGGAGGCAAACAGCATGATAACGATGGCAATCATGACGGCGGCAATCATGACGGCGATTTCGTCGACCATGCCAACGGCGGTGATGACCGAGTCAAGCGAGAAAACGATGTCGAGCAGGCCAATCTGGACAATGATGGCAATGAAAGATGCCGCAACTTTGGCGCTGGCCGAGCCTTCCTTGCCTTCCAATTTGTCGTGAATTTCATGGGTCGATTTGGCAATCAGGAAGAGGCCGCCGCCCAGCAGGATAAGGTCACGGCCCGAAATGCCGACATCAAGCAGGGGCAGGGTGAAAAGTGGGGTTTCGAGTTTGATAATCCAACTCAGCGACAGCAGGAGCAGGATGCGGGTGATGAGCGCGGCTCCCAGGCCCAACTGGCGCGCCCTGGCGCGCTGGCTTTCCGGCAATTTGTCGGCCAGGATGGAGATGAAGACGATGTTGTCGATGCCGAGCACAATTTCGAGCACCGCCAGGGTTAATAGCGCAATACCGTTTTCGGGGGTGAAAAGAGTTTCCACGGGCATTTTCCTTTGGGTCAGGGGGAATAATGCTGTATTCTACATCTTTTTCTCTTTGTGGGAATGGGTGAATTTTAGAGAGGCAAGCGTAAGTTAAGGCCAAATCTCAAGACACCCTTGCAAACAAGCATTTGAGATAGGCTCCCTCTTTGAAAGCAATCGGATGGTCGAGCGCATGGCCGCTGCGTTCTATTTCGGTTATCTTTCGTCCCGCTTCGCGCGCGGACCGGTGAATGGACTCGAAAAACGATTCGGCGTCCACGCGGCTGGAGCAGGAGGCCTGCACCAGTGTACCACCCGACTTCAAGACGCCCAGTCCCAGGCGGGTCAGTTTTCGGTAAGCGGTCAATGCCGACTCGATTTGTTTTTCATTTTGGGCAAACATGGGCGGGTCGATGATGACCAGGTGGAAAAGGCGTTTTTGCGACGCCAGTCGGGCCAGCACTTCAAAAGCGTCTTCGGCCATCGTTTCATGCGGCGTGTCCAATTGATTATGCCCCATATTGCGGACAGCCGCCTCGAGGGCTGGCGGGCTGATGTCCACGCTGACAACTTCTTTCGCCCCGCCACGCGCGGCATAGACGGAAAATCCGCCTGTGTAGGCAAAGACATTGAGCACAGATTTGTTTCGGGATAATTTCTCAACCCGCGCGCGGTTGTCACGCTGGTCGAGGAAGAATCCCGTCTTTTGGCCGTGAATGGGGTCAGACTCAAAGATGAGTCCGTTTTCTTTGAACAGGAGCGGGCTGGGGGGAGCCTGGCGCGAGAACGCCATCCCGTCACCGAGGCCGTGCAAAAATTCCGCCTGCTTTTGCAGGGAGCGGCTGAGGCGCAGAATCAAATTTTCTGCGGGGTTGGCCTGCCCCAGCGCCTCGCAAAATTCTTTCAGGTGGGGTATCCAGGCGGGGGTGTAAAGTTCTAGTACCAGTGTCTCGGCGTAACGGTCTATGACCAGGCCGGGCAGTCCGTCATTCTCGCCGTGGACAAGGCGATAGCCGGTAGTATCTGTTCCTCGCAACGGTTCACGCAATCGGGCGGCGGCGGCAAGTTTGGCCTGAAACCACTCTGCGTTGATGGCGGCCGGATGCCTGTTTTGCAAAATCCGCACACGGATTGGGGAGGTGGGGTCGTACAAACCGACCGCCAGGAAGCGGCGCCTGTCATCAAAAACCACAGCCAGGTCGCCGGGCGCGCCGGTATGGCTTTGCGCGGTAATGGAACCGTCGAATATCCAGGGATGCCCCTGTCGCAGGGCCCGTTCTGCGGGCGCGCTGATGCGCAGCGCAATCCGTTTTTCGGGCGGGGCGGGAAGTTGGGACAGGGATGGAATAAAGTCCATTATGGATGGATTATACAGCAGCGGATAAAAATATTGCCAAAAACAATCTTGACAATAAATACTAACCCGTTTATTATTAATTCAATAAATAGTAACTCGTTAATCTTTTCCTATTTTCAACTTGCCTATGTCTATTCGCCACGCATTGCTTGGGTTACTTGCCCAAAAACCACGTCACGGCTACGAACTGCGCGCCGCTTTTGAAGCGGTGGTCGGCGGGTCTGAAGCCTGGGATGTCAAACCGGCCCAAATCTACACCACCCTCGACCGCCTGGAAGAAGCCGGGCTGGTCGAACGCCACTCCGACCTGGGAGAAGGCAGCGAACCGGCGCGCCGGGTCTATGCCCTGACAGAACCCGGCCGCGCGGCCCTGCACGAGTGGTTTGCCGCAGCCGTCGAGGCCCAGCACCAGCGCGATGAGTTCTTCGTCAAACTGATGGTGGCCCTGTTTTCAGGCGAGGCCAAACCTGAGCGCATCATCCAAACCCAGCGTGTGCATCTCTACAAAGAAATGCACGCGATGACCACCCTGCGCGATAGTTACGACCCACGCTGCGCGATGGCACAAATCCTGCTGCTCGATAAGGCCATCATGCACCTCGAGGCCGACCTGCGCTGGATGGACATCACCGAAATGCGCATCGAAGCCATCAAGGGCCAGCCCTTCCCCGAACCGGAAATCCGCCCGAGGGGCAGGCCGCGCAAGGGCGACACAGGCTCGACCTTCCCGCCGCCGGGGTCGGTGCGCAGTGACCAGTAAGCAGGTACCAGTGTTCAACACATCTCTATTCTTTCGACTATCAAGGATTTACTTTAATGGCTACCCAAAATACTTCGATTGCACAGCGCAGTCTGCAAAAACTTCACTTTAACCATAAGGACATGGATTTCTACCTGGCCTGGATAATTGGCCGGGAAATTTACGATGGCGCCGACCGCGACGAGTGCATGGATACCGCCGTCCGAATCAAAGATGCCGATGCTGAAAGTTGGTACACCGAATGGTCGGCGCTGGCCGAGCGGGTGGAAGCACAGGCCGAAGCCGCCCTCAGCGCAGGTGACAACGAAACGGCCCGTAAAGCCTATTTGCGCGCCTGCACCTACCACCGCGCCCCGCTCTTTATCATGGGGCAAAAGCATGCCGATTTCTACACCCACTGGCAGAGAATGCAAAACTGCTTCCGCAAGGCAGCCGGGCTGTTTTCCCCTGCCATCGAACCCATCCAAATCCCCTTCCAGGGGCAAATGCTGGAAGGTTACCTGTGGAAAGTGGATGACAGCGGCCAGAAACGCCCGACCCTGATTGTTGTCGGCGGCATCGAGACCTGGGCCGAAGACTGCTACTTTATGCTCGGTCAATCTGGCCCTGAGCGCGGGTACAACATCATCACCGCCGACCTTGCAGGACAGGGCATGAATCCCGACAAAGGCCTGCACTTCGGGGCGCGCATGGAAGTTTCTGCCCGCGCGCTGGTGGATTATGCCCTCTCCCGCCCGGAGGTAGACCCCGACCGCCTGGCGCTGTTTGGCTTCAGTTGGGGTGGACACATCGCCTTCAAAGCAGCCCGCTTCGACCCGCGACTGAAAGCGGTGATTGCCAACCCGGCCATGCCCGACGTCTTTCGCGCCGTGCTGGCGCAGCAAAAGGGACACAACCGCCATGACCCAATCAGCCGCACCGCTTTTGACCAGATTGCCTGGCGGTTTGGACTGGTTATCAGTTTCAACCCGCGCCACATCGCCGCCCGTTTTGCCAAGGCTTATGACTATTTGACCAACGGTAAAGTTGACCCGCGTCAGATTTCGATGCCGGTGCTGTGCATTGCGGGTGAAGGCGAAGCGCAAATCACGCTGGATATTGCCCGTGAGTGTCACGACAAACTGCCCAACCCGCGCAAAAAACTGCTGATTTTTACGCGGGAACAAGACGGCGAAGCCCATTGCCAGGTGAACAACCTGTCGCTGCCCAACACCGCCATTTTTGATTGGCTCGATTCGCTATTCGAGTTGTAATCATCGATATTCACCTTTCAACGTTCAACCTTAAACCAATTATGAACAACCTGACCGATAAAACCATCATCATCACCGGGGCGAACTCTGGAATCGGAAAAGCCGCCGCGATTCAACTTGCCCAAATGGGCGCAACCGTCGTCATGGCTTGTCGTTCTGCGGAGCGCGGGGCCAGGGCATTGGAGGAAGTCCGCAGCGCGGCGAACAGCCAGCGGGTCGAACTGCTCCGCGTGGACATGGCCTCGCAGGCCTCGGTGCGCGGGTTCGTGGAAGAATTCTCCAGCCGCCACAAACGCCTCGATGTCCTCATCCACAATGCCGCCAATTTCGACCACAGCCTGACCAAACCGGTACTCACCGAGGATGGCGTGGAGACGGTCTTTGCGACCAACCATGTCAACATCTTCCTGATGACGCAATTGCTGCTCGATACGCTCAAAGCCAGCGCGCCCAGCCGCATTATTACGGTTGCCAGTCAGGGATTGATGACTTACCCGTTCCTCGACATCGAATTCGACAACCTGGACGGCGGGAAAAAGTTTTCGATGCAGCATGCCTATTACCACGCCAAGCAGGCCCAGGTGATGTTCACTTTCCACCTGGCCGAGCGGCTCAAGGGCGCGGGCGTGACGGTCAACTGTGTGCGGGTCGGCAATGTCGCCATCCCTGATGAGCGCCTGACGCACCTGCCCAAGTTCCTGCTGAAAATGTACGAACTGAAACGCAAGTTTGCCCTGACCCCCGAAAAAATGGCCGAGACCTATACCTGGCTGGCCGCCGACCCGGCTCTTGAAAATCTGACCGGCGGCTATTGGGACGCGCCGAACAAACCGGCCAAAGCCAATAAGAATGCTTATAACCGCGAAACCCAGAAACGCTTATGGGATGCCACAGAACAATTAATCAGAAAGTAGCAATGCAATGACCATCATTACCACCTCCCAACTCACAAAGATTTACGGCTCCGGCCCAACCGCCGTGACCGCGCTCGACCGCGTTTCGCTTTCTGTCGAACCCGGCGAATTTGTCGCCATCATGGGGCCCTCAGGCTGCGGGAAATCGACCCTGTTGCATCTCATCGGCGGGCTGGACAAGGCCAGCGGCGGCAGTATTGCCGTTGACGGGCATAACCTGAACGACCTGGGCGATGATGAACTGACCGAACTGCGCCGCCGCAAGATGGGTTTCGTGTTCCAGTTTTACAATCTCATCCCGGTCATGACCGCCGCTGAAAACGCCGCCCTGCCGGTCACGCTCGATGGTGTGCGCCCTGCCGAAGCGCAGAAAAAAGCCGCCGAATGGCTGGAGCGCTTCGGGCTGGGCGAGCGTCTCAACCACAGGCCCGACCAGTTAAGCGGCGGGCAGCAGCAGCGGGTGGCCATCGCGCGCGCGCTGGTAGCCGAGCCGCAACTCATCCTGGCCGACGAGCCGACCGGCAACCTCGACACCACATCCAGCGACGAAATCGCCGGGCTGCTGCGTCAGGTATCCAAAGAGTATGGCCGCGCGGTGGTCATGGTCACCCACGACCCGCGCATTGCCGCCTATGCCGACCGCATCATCTTTCTCAAAGACGGAAAAGTTGTTGAAGAAACGATTCTTGAGAAAAAGAGCAAAACCCATTAGTACACGGATTACGCGGATTTTCACGGAAAAAATAAAAAATCCGTGTCCATCCGTCAAATCCGTGAAATCCGTGTACAAAAGATTTTTTGAGCAATCACATGAATATTCAACTTACCCTCGCCTATCGTTACCTCTGGGGCCGCAAACTTCGCACCACACTCACCACCCTCGCCATCATCTTTGGCGTGCTGCTCATCTTTGGCATGAACACCGTCATGCCCACCATGATTGCCGCGCTGCAAGCCAATGTTCAGGGTGCCGAAGGCAATGTCGATTTCACCATCACCAGCGCGTCGGGCGGCTCGTTCGACCCCGCCATTGTCGAAAAACTCTGGCAGGTGGATGGCGTGCGGGCCATTTCGCCCTCGCTCCAGCGCGCATTGAATTTACCGCTTGATTATCTGGATGGAGACCCGGCCCGCCCCGACACCCTGAACGCCGTCAACCTGGTCGGCGTCACCCCCGAAGTTGCCCGCTCGGTGCGCGCCTACCCGATTGTTGCCGGCCGTTACCTGGACGACTCTGACAACGCCTCGGCGGTCATCACCCAAACCCTGGCCGATGCCTTTTCCGTCAAAGTGGGCGACACCTTGCGACTGCCCTCCGCCGCCGGGATGGTTGAATTGACCGTTGTCGGCCTGCTGCCCGGACGAATTGCCCCCGGCAACGAAGAAGTGCTTGTGCCGCTGGCCCAGGCCCAAAAGATGACCGGAGAAACCGGCAAGGTCAATGTCATCGAACTGAACATCGAAGCCTTCGCCGGGCAGGAACGCCGCGCCCGCGTCCAGACCGACCTCGAAGCCGCGCTCGGGGAAAACCTGCGAGTTGGAACCCTGATGAGCGGCGACGAACTGTTTGCCGCGCTCGAAATGGGACAAATTGCCCTCAGCATATTTGGCGCCCTGGCCCTCTTCATGGGCGGATTCATCATTTTCAACACCTTCCGCACGGTCGTCACCGAGCGCCGCCGCGACATTGGCATGCTGCACGCCCTCGGCGCTACCCGCCGTACCATCCTCGGCATGATACTGACCGAAGGGTTGATTCAAGGCCTGCTCGGTTCGGGGCTGGGGCTGTTCTTCGGCTACCTGATGGCCGTCGGCGTCATGCGGCTGGCCCAGGGGCCAATGAGCGCATTTATCAACATCCAACTCGGCTGGCCGGTCATCTCTCCAGGGCTGGTTATCCTGTCGGTTGTGGCAGGCGTGGGCGTCACCGTCGTGGCCGGGCTGATTCCGGCCTTGCGCGCCAGCCGCGTCACCCCGCTCGAAGCCCTGCGCCCCTCGCTGGCTGAAGTAGCCGAAAAACGGGATGCAGGCTACGGGGCGTTGGCCGGGCTGGTTGTCCTCGTCCTGTCCATCGCGGCCATCTTCTCAGGGCAGGCCGCCTTCATCATCCCCGGCGGCTTTGCCTTCCTGCTTGGGCTGGTGCTGGTTGCCCCTGCATTGGTACGCCCCTTCGCAAACCTGTTTGGCCGCGTGATAGCGCTGATGTACCTGCGCGCGGGCATCGGCGGGCTGGCGCAGAACAACCTGAGCCGCCAGCCCTCGCGTGTGGCAGTCACAGCCTCGGCCAGTATGCTTGGCCTGGCGGTGATTGTGGCCGCCGGCGGGCTGGTTTCAAGCATGGCCGGTCTGTTGGGCGGCATGATTAAAGACAGCCTGGGCAGCGATTACCTGCTGGTGCCGCCCGCAATTGGCGTGTGGGGAACCAACGTCGGCGCAACACCGGCCCTGGCCGAGTCGCTGCGCGAAATAGACGATGTTGCCGCGGTCAGCACCTTCCGCTACGGTACATCGAGCAGCAACGGGCAGGCCATTTCGCTGATTGGCATCGAGCCGGTCGCCTTCCAGCAGGTCAGTGGGCTGATGTTTTCAGAAGGCAGCCGCGCGGCTTACGCTGAAGTCGCCTCAGGCCGGGTGCTGATTGTCAACGGCCCTTTCCTAATTGCAACCGGGACACAGGTAGGCGATAAAGTCGAACTGCTGACACCGAACGGATATGTTTCGTATCGGATTGCAGCTTCAGCCACCGACCTGCTCAACGCCAAACTGACCACCGCTTATCTCTCGCAGGAAAACCTGCAAGCCGATTTTGGCGCGAGCGAGGATGTTTTCTTGCAACTCAACCTGGAGCCAGGCGCAGACCGCGAAGCCGTCGGGGCACGCATCAAGACCCTGGCCGCAGATTACCCGCAGTTCAAAGTCATCTCAGGCGCAGATTACTACGCCAGCATCATGGCACAAATGGACGCCGCCTTTTTTGGGATTATTGCCCTGTTCATCATCCTGGCGTTTCCCTCGCTGATAGCGATGCTGAATACCCTGACCATCAGCGTCATCGAACGCACCCGCGAAATTGGCATGTTGCGGGCAGTGGGCGCAACGCGGACGCAAATCCGCTCACTGGTGGTGGCCGAGGCCCTGTTGCTGGCCGCCATTGGGACGGCGCTTGGCATTCTGGGCGGGCTGTACCTGGGTTACGTCTTTGTTGCCGCAATTGAAATCATGTTCCCAATGGGCTATTACTTCCCGCTGGCCGGCATTTTGGCTGCAATTGCGATTGGCCTGCTCTTTGGCGCGCTGGCGGCCATTATCCCCGCTCGTCAGGCCGCTGGCATGAACGTGGTCGAAGCGCTGCGGTATGAATAATTGGCGATTGGTTGATTTAGTAATTTGGTGATTGAAATCACTAAATCACCAAATATCCATCTCTGGAGAAATTTATGGAAAACCCCGCCCTCAAAAAAAGCGCCCTGCGCTGGCTGCGGCGCGAAACCATCGGCAACCTGGTTTTGATTGCCATCCTGTTCGGCATCGTAGGCCGCTGGGATTGGTGGAACGGCTGGGCGCTTTCGGCCGTTTACATCCTTTGGTCGCTCGGTACGGTGATTTTTATCCTGCCGGTCAATCCGCAAATGCTGGCCGAACGCGCCCAACCGCCCAAAGACCGCAAGCAATGGGACTTTATCGCCGTTTCGGTCATGGGCGTATTCCTGCTGGCGACTTACCTGGTCGCCTGCCTGGATGTGCGCTTCGGCTGGGGGACACCCTTCCCACTTTGGGCACAAATCGTCGGATTGGTGTTTGCCGTTCTGGGCTATAACGTCATCGTGATGTGGTCGATGGTCGCCAATGCCTATTTCAGCGCCATTGTCCGCATCCAAACCGACCGTGAGCATCGCGTCGCAACCGGCGGGCCTTATCGTTTTGTGCGCCATCCCGGCTATGTAGGGACGATTCTGTGTTACCTAGCAACGCCCTTCCTGCTCGGCTCACCCTGGGCGTTGATTCCCGCTATCCTGACGGCGGCCACGCTCATCGTCCGCACGGCACTGGAGGATAAAACCCTGCACAAGGAACTTCCAGGCTATGTCGAATACGCCCAAAAGACGCGCTATCGCCTGCTTCCGGGCGTGTGGTAAAACGGCAAACAACCGTCAAACGGCTTGTTTGCCCAGCACCGTTGCAATCGAATCGGCCAGTACCGGGTCAACGCGGATGGATTGGGTGGTCGGCATCCTGCGGGGACGCACCAAGCTGATGCGCTTGATGGACTCTTCCAGCCAATCGACGGCCAGGTCGGTCGAAATTTTTCCGGTGTCGATGACCAGGTCGAAGGCCGAAACCGAGTCCCAGCGCTCGGCGTATAAGGAATTGACGAAATCCCGTCGAAGCGCATCGCTTTCGTGGACGAACTCTTCAGCCTGGGCCACGCTGGCAAAACCCTGGTTTTCAAACAACCGCTGGGCGCGCAAGTTGAAAGGGGCCTGAATGCGCACGTTCAGCACATCGACGTAGTCTTTGAGCAGGGCAAATCCGCCGCGCCCAAGCAGGATGACCTGGCCGTGATGCGCCATGGCCGCAATGATTTGGTTGAGCATGGTAATCATTTCGGCGCGTTGCGGGTTAAATCGCGCCCAGAAACCCGATTCTTCATAGACTTCGATGAAGTCTATCATGCCATATTGGATGAAAACTTTCTCGATGATGTTTTTATCAACCACCTGATACCCCAACCTTTGGGCGGCCTGCTCTGCGATGCTATCACCCTGGCTGCCGATTTCACGGGAGATGGTAATAGCGGGCATAAAAACCTCCTTTCGC
>JAGVAO010000240.1 GCA_020060235.1 Anaerolineales bacterium
GATTTGGAAATGATACCAACTATGTAATACTGAAATAGCTCAAGGTATTGCCCTGGTTGGATTTTGACAAAAATCCACGAAAATTGGCTCGATTTCAGGCATCCTAATCATCTGTAGACTGTGGTTCCCCACACACTCCTGCAGCAATGCGATGTAGTATCAAACTCCCTCTTCCAAAAGGTAGGGGGAGTTGCACTTTAACCCCTCAAACCTGCTGCCTGCGCCGATAGGCTAGCGGCGATTGGCCGGTTTCCTGGCGGAAGACGCGGCTGAAGTAGTTGACGTCTGAGAAACCGCAGGCCAGGGCTATGGCGGTCACGCTCTGGCGGGTGGTTGCCAGCAGGGTCTGGGCCTGGCGGATGCGGTACCGATTGAGATAGACCATCGGCGCCAGCCCGGTTTCCTGTCTGAAGCAGCGCGCCAGGTGGCCGTCGCTGGCGTTGACATGCCGGGCGAGGTCCTCGCGACTTAAAGTCCTGGCATAGTTTTCGTGAATGTAAGCCATTGCCTTGCGCGCCAGCCGCTGCGAATCGCTTCCCAGGCGCGGGTTACGCGCCAGCGTGGATTCGATGTGCGCCAGCATTTCCTGCGCGCCGTACAACCCCTTGCGGATGACCATAGCCACCCCCTGGTTCAGGCGGGACATATCCAGTTCGGTTAATGTTTTGGATGTTAACACAATGACTGCGGTGTCGCGGGTTGCCTCCCATTCGCGCATCTGGGCCAGGACACCGAACCCATCCACCTCGGGCATCATCAAATCGAGAAGCACCAGGCTGACCGGGGTTTTGCCAAGAATTTCGAGCGTGGCGCGCCCGTCGCTGGCCTTAAGAATACGATGGGTGGGGAAATGCTCCTGAATAATGCGCGAATTTATCTCCAGCACCCCGGGGTCGTCGTCGGCAATCAGGATAGTTTTGGAGTCATCCTGTTTGGAGCCGGTCAGTCCCTGGCGAGCCAGGGCTTGAAGCAGTTCGCCCGCGCCGACTGGTTTCATCAGGTAGTCGAGCGCCAGCATTGAACCGGTTTCTTTTTCGCCATCCAGCGAATAAAACAACACCGGGATGTTGGCCGTGTGCGGGTTGCCTTTGAGAACTTTAAGCAGTTCCCAGCCATACTTTGCGGCCAGGGGCTCGTCGAGGACAATCGCCCCCGGCGGCGCGACCAATAGTCTCGAAAGCCAGTCTGGCATTTCATCGACGGTTTGTTGTTCGACCAAAAAACCTGCTCGTTGCAGGCGGGCCTGAACCATTTCGCTGTTCTCGGCCTGATGGGTGAGAATTAGTACCGTTTGTTTTTGCGCTTCTTGCACCGGCTCGACTTCTTCCATCACGGGCAAACGGAAATAGAAGCTGGAACCCGTCCCTTCTTCACCGCTCGATTCGACGCCGATTTGACCGTTGTGCAGTTCTACCAAGCGTTTGCAAATTGCCAGGCCCAGGCCCAGGCCGCCGTAGCCTCGGGATGTGGTGCGCTCAGATTGGCGGAACTCGTCAAAAATCCAGGGCTGTTCCTCCGACGGAATCCCAAGCCCGGTGTCCCGAATCGCCACTTCCAGCATTCCATCCCGGACGTCGATTTTTAGCGTCACCGACCCCCTGGCGGTAAACTTGACCGCGTTGCTGACCAGGTTCAGGCTGATTTGTTGCAGGCGGGTGCGGTCGCCCCAGATACGCGGCAATTTTTGCGGGATGTTTGCCTGCCATTCCAATCCCTTTTCGGCGGCCAACTGTCGCCCGGTTTCGCAGACCATTTGCAGGGCTTCGCCCAGGTCAAGCGGTTCGCAGGTCAGGCGCAGTTGCCCGGCATCGCTGCTGGCCAGGTCGAGTACATCGCGGATGAGACGGCCAAGGTGCTGGGCGCTGGTGTGAATTTGCCCGGCGATTTGCGCCGAATTGGCTTCGGGCTCTTGAATCATCATTTCGCTCCAACCTACAATCAGGTTGAGCGGGGTGCGCAGCTCATGGCTGACGGTCGACAGGAAGCGGCTTTTCAGGCGGTTGGCTTCTTCGGCCAGTTGGCGTCCCTGGGCGGCCTCGCGGTACAGGCGGATATTTTCAAGGGTGGAAGCCAGTTGCCGGGTGACGTCCAGGCAGGGGCCGAGATTGTTGGCGTCAAAGGCGGCAAAACCGGCAGGTCGCTTGTTTATGGTTATTGGCAGCAAAGCCAGTTGATAGGCAGGCTCGGGGTACAGCCCGGCAGGCGGAAAACTGCGGGTCGAAAACCGTGAAGAAATTTTTGTGTTGCCGGGTATGACGCTCCAGGCTAGCGGGTCATCGACGCCCGGCTCAAACAGCACCAGGTGCGCGTGCCGAATCCCCAGACCGGGCATATACCGGTCAAGGATGGCCTGAATGGGGGCAAGGTCGACCGCTTCGCTTAATTCAGCCGACATCAGGCTGAGTTGGCGGGTAAACTGGTTTTGCTGGGCAAAATAGCGCAAAAGCTGGCGCTGGGCAAACTGGCTGATGGACATGCGCGCCTGGTCGAGCCAGTTCAGGGCGGGATGTTCGCCGGGATTTTGTTCGAGCCAGCGCTGGCGCATTAATTGGATGGCAGATTGCCAGGCGTGGGCGTCTTCTTCGAGCGGCTCGATTTGCGCCAGTACTTCTTGCAGGGCCGATTGGAAGGATGCCGGGTGGCTTTCTGCTACGCTGCGGGCAAAACCGTCCACCAACCCGGATGTCAGGCTGCGGATGGTTTCGAGGTGCAGCTGCCCAACCTGGGCAAAAACCACCGCGCTGATGGCTTCGACCCAGTCGGATTGTGCTATGGCGGCGGCGGATGATGGGCTTCCCGGAATTGCGCTGCAACCGCACGATTCGCGGATAACCAGTTGGGCCGCAACGCGTTCGACGGTTTCTTCATCTGCTTTGCCCTCGAGGCGGCGCAGCATCAATTCCAGCGATTGCTGGCCGATTTCGTAGGCGGGCTGGTTGACGGTGGTCAATGGCGGTGACTGGTTGCGGGCCTCGAAGCGGTTGTCGAACCCGATGACAGCTACATCGCCGGGAATGTCTTTCCCCGTTTCGCGCAAGGCCTGCATGGCCCCAACCGCCGATTCATCGTTGCAGGCCAGGACAGCCGTGAACGAAGCCTCCCTTTCGATGATGCGGCGCATGGCGCCGTACCCGCCGGAGGTGGTAAAGAACCCGTCTTCGAGCAGCCCCGAGTCGCTATCCAGCCCCAATTCCTCGCACCCCGAAAGATAGGCCTGTAAACGTTCCAGGCCGTCTCCTTGTTGTTGGCTGTTGCCTCCAATAAAGGCAATGCGTTGGTGTCCGTGTTCTTTCAGGTGCGCCAGTGCGCTTTTAATTCCCTCTTCATTATTAAGGCAAACTGCAGGCCCAATTTCCGCTGTCTCCGCAAAGACAATGGGGTGCCCGGCGGCGCGTATTTCGTCAATGAACTGTGCCTGCTCACGGTCAGACCGGGTTGGCGCAATCACAATCAAACCATCTGTGTTCCAGGGGCCAACCGGCAAAAAGTCGACATTATCCGAGTAGAAAGGCCATGCGGCGATGTTGGTCGAGAAGTCGGGAACCACCCCGCAAGCCAGCAGGATGCTGCATTCGCGAGTCTGGGCGGTGTCACAAATTCCGCGCAAGATTGGGCTGAGCAGGGTATTGAGCGTCCCTGAATAAACCGGCCAACTGGCCAATACACCGATAATGGGTCGCCTGTTTATCAATTGGATGGGATGTTTCAAGGGTGCTCCTTGAATCAAAGCGGATGATTGCAGAAATTATACCCGTCGTTTATCAAAACAAGCCCCGGCATA
>JAGVAO010000146.1 GCA_020060235.1 Anaerolineales bacterium
CAAATGAGTAAACCTACAACGAGATAGCACGAATTGCCAGCATTGCTCCTGCAAAACTTTCATCATCTTCTCATTTGCTCCCGAAAGGAGGCACAAAATACCAAATAAAAATCCTGCAACGGCCCGAATATTATTCAAAAATCGGCTGATGAAACATAAGTTTGCCAGGCTCATGGAAGTCGACGAAACATTAGAGACCCTGCTCACATATAACGCTGCGCCAGCCCGGTTTTTAGCGCGACTTGGTTTTCCTATGCGTGCCATTGCAATATTACAAACAGTTAAGACAGATTCACTTATAAAATTTCTAACAAAGGTTATCCTGAAAAATAACATGTTTGCTTACGCTATCGTCCAAGCCTGGATGGAAGAGTTTATGGTAAGTGACAGCCGGATTTGTGGGATAAGATTAAGAAAAATAGATTCCCATAATTACGCCAAAAATTCCCGCCAACAAAAGGAGCAATTCTTGGAAACAGCCATCAATCCACCCCAGAAAATCCCGCTAGTCTTGCGTCTGGGCATCTGGTTTGCCGAAAAAACGACCGGCAAACGTATGCTCCCGGCGCGCATCCTGGCCTGGTATCCCAAGTCGGCGATTGGTTCGGGTATCATGGAAGCCCTGGTGGCTCATGAAGACGGCGGCATCAGTCAACGAATACTCAAGTTGGTGCGGATGGCGGCCTCGTTTGCGACCGCCTGCCCGTTTTGCATCGACATGAATTCTCATGAGCACGCATCTCTGGGCATCGATGCCCGCGAAGTCTCGGCCCTACGCGGGCAATTCGCCATCGGAGATGTGGACAGTTTTTCGGAGCGCGAGCGTTTGGCTATCCAGTATGCCCGGTTGGTTTCGCAGACCCCGCTCAAATTCCAGCCTGGTTTCTTTGAGCAACTCAGGCAGCACTTCGACGAGCGCGAAATTGTCATCCTGGCATCGACAGCCGCGCAGGTCAATTACTGGGCGCGGCTGATACAGGCACTCGGCATCCCGCCTGCCGGGTTTTCGGATGACCCAGCTCCATAAACCTGGGTTTCATTGAACATACAGGGTGAGACAGTGGCCGATTGAGGTAGTTTTGTCTTTTGAAAAGCCCCGGCTTCGGGGCTTTTTGCAAAAAGATGACACTCAAGACCAGCCAAATTATGGGGGATTGTGCGCGATGCCTTGCTGCTGAATATTATAGTCTTCGCCTACGGCTGCATTCTTTCCAGGTATTCAAGCAAGACCCTCGTCAGCGCGGCAGAGGCTCCGTTGCTGGCTCCCGTTTCGGTGCCAGTTTTGCCTTCTTCGGCCTGACGGGTCGCGCGCGCTTCGGGGGACATGCCCTGGCCTTGCCCACCACCCTGGCCTGCACCGGTTCCCGCACCATCGCCGGAGCCGAGGGAGATGCCATTCTGGGTGGCCCATTCTTGCATCTTGGGCGAGGTCAGTTGCATGGCGCGGATGGCGTTCAACTGCGCCGGGGTCAGGGTGGATTCGATTTGAGCAAGCACTGCGTTGGTTTCGGCGGTGGCGCTTGTGCCGGAGGCGGTCAGTGCCTGAAGTGCCTGCCAGAGCGGGAACAGGCTTTGAGCCTGTTCGGGCGTGATGGCTTCGGGCGTGCCGTCGAGCATGAGTGTGCCGAGGGTCAGTTGCAAGCGCACAGGCAGGGCTTCTTCGTAGTCGGTTGCCAGGCTGGGGCTGGTGTATTGCTCGTTGGACGGGACGACAACCGCTGGCAGGGCTTGTTCGGCGGTCGTATCCGCTCCGTTTGACGGCGAGACAGGCGCGGGGGAGTCGCTTCCGCAGGCAGACAGAACCAGGGTGAGAATCAGGATGGGGATGAGAAGCAGGTTGCGGGTCATGTTATTTTCCTTATTTAAAAATGGAAGGTTTAAGGTTGAATGGTGAAAGGTTATTCGTGCCGCAGGGCGACGATGGGGTCGAGTTTGGCAGCCTGGGTGGCCGGGTAGTAGCCGAAGAAAATGCCAATGGCGGCGGCGGCGCCGAATGCGAGCGGAATAGAGAGCGGCACAATTTCGGTGCGCATGGTGCCGAGATAATCAAACAGTACCGCGCCGCCTGCGCCGGAGAGAACGCCGACCAGGCCGCCTGCCAGGCTGAGAATGACCGCTTCGAGCAGGAATTGGGTTTGCACGTCGTCGGGGCGCGCGCCGAGAGCCATGCGCAGGCCGATTTCGCGGGTACGTTCGGTGACGCTGACCAGCATGATGTTCATGATACCAATGCCGCCGACGAGCAGCGAGACGCCTGCCACCCAGGCCAACAGGTCACGGAAGGCTGAGGTGGCAGCCTCCTGGGTTGCGATAATGTCCTGCTGAGTCTGGATAGTGAAGTCGGGGGTGACCGGGTCGACATCGTGACGTTGGGCCAGCAGGCTGGTGATTTGCGTGATGACGCTCTCGACCTTATCCTGGCTTTCGACCTTGACGTAGATGGTGCGGACGGCATCGGCGCGCATGGGTGAGCCGCTGGTCATGTAGCGCTGAAAGACGACACTGATGGGCAGGTACACGCGCCCGTCGTAGTCAATGTCGGCGACGACGCCTTTGGGTTGCATTACACCGATGACAGTCAGCTTGGTGCTGTCGACGATTATGGTCTGCCCGATGGGGCTTTCCATGCCAAAAAGGTCGGTTGCCAGCCCCGCGCCGAGTATTGCGACTTTGAGTTTGCGGTCGTTGTCCTGAGTGCTGAAGTACGTTCCTTCGCCAACCGGATAGTCACGCACGTTGGGGAAATCGGCTGTGGTGCCGACGAGCGCAATCGAATCGAGCGTGACGCCATTGGCCTTGACGGTTTGCGGGGCCGGGGCTTGCTCGGCAGAGACGCC
>JAGVAO010000084.1 GCA_020060235.1 Anaerolineales bacterium
GCCAATCGCTGATTGTGCTCGGCGCGCTCATTATCGGGGCCATGCTTGGCGAATGGTGGCGCATCGAAGACCGCATCGCCAGCCTGGGCGCCTGGCTCGAAAAACGCTTCACCGGCGCAAGCGAGGGCGGCACATCCAGCCGCTTCGTGCGTGGATTCCTGGCCGCATCCCTGCTCTATTGCACCGGGCCGATTGCCATTATGGGCTCCATCCAGGATGGGCTGGCAGGCGACTTTCAGTTGCTGGCCGTCAAATCGACCCTCGACGGCTTCATTTCGATTGCCTTTGCCTCGACCCTCGGCATCGGGGTCATGTTCTCGATTTTGCCGGTCTTCGTCTACCAGGGCGGAATCAGCCTGCTGGCAGGCACGTTAAGCAGCGCCATCAGCGACCCCATGATGACAGAAATGACCGCCACCGGCGGGGTCATCCTGTTTGGCCTGGGGTTGAGCAGCCTGCTCGAAATCAAGAAAATCCGGGTGGGCAACTTCCTGCCTGCCATCCTGGTCGCGCCGCTCATCGTCTGGGCGCTGGCCTACTTCGGCGGCTAGCCACAAAAGCAAAACTGCCGGGCTATGACAGGCCCGGCAGTTTTGCTTTTAAGCACAAAGATGAATTAGTTGCCCTTCGAGGCAAGGTAGTTTTCGATTTCCTGCTGGAAGGCGCCGAAAGGATAGTTGCCGGGCAGGCGGGCAAACTCTTCACCCGTGGCAGTATCAGTAAAGATGAAGGTCGGAGTGCCCTGAACACCCGCCGCCTGGCCGTCGATACCGTCCTGGTTGGCGAGGTTCTTGTACTTGCCGCCCGAAAGGCAGCTATTGAACTGCGATTCGTTCAAACCCAACTGGCGCGCAAATTGGGACATCAGCGCATTGTTGAAGGTCTCACGCTGGTTGATGAAAACCAGGTCGTGGAATTCCCAGAACTTGTTCTCGTCACCGGCGCAGTAAGAACCCTCAATGGCCAGCAAAGACTGGGGACTCCACGCGCCCATCGAACGGTAGATGAAATGCACCTTGCCGGTTTCGACATAGGCGTCAACCAGTAGCGGCTCGGTTTCCAGGGCAAAAGTGGCGCAGTGGCCGCATTTATAATCCGAGAACTTGGTAATCGTAATCGGGGCATTCGGGTCGCCCATGCGGTTGAAATCAGCCTGCGGGCGGGGGTGCGCTTCCGCGATGGCAATGTTCTGGTTCTGGTTCAGGTTGGGGTAAATCAAGGCGAAAGCAATCAACAGCGCGCCCAACAAAACAGCCGCGCCAATCGCAATACGCTGGGTCTGTTGCTGTTTTTGGCGTTTTTCGCGCAATTCCTGGCGTTTACTCATCTCTTATTCTCCTCGTTGCAAAATGTCGGCAAATTGTGCCACGTTCAAATCTTTTTGTCCAGTAAGTGAACAGTATGTTTGGCTTTTCCTAACCTGCTTTTAATCCGCCGCTAGACCGCCCGGACGTGGAATTTACAGCCGTCGCCGCCGGTCGCAAGGCAAAAAGTTTCCTGCACGTCATACTCGCTCCCGGTCGCCCAGAGCAGGCACTCCTGCGCCAGCCCCAGGGTAACAAAACAGACCGGCTCGGTGTGCGTTTGCCCTTGCGCGGTTGGCGAATCATGGTCGACCAGCATCCAATCCAGGTCGAGGCTGTGGACGGTGACGCGGGATGAAACTCCGCGCAGCAGGCTGGCCAGCAAGCCCAGGGTGGGTTTAACCCGCAGGGGCCGGGGCAGGGAACGCAGCACCCCGGAGCGGAATCGCAAAAACAAAGGGGCATCGGCCAGCAAAACGGGCCAGAGCATCCGCCCGACGCGGGTCAGGCTTCCGCGTGCGCCGCGTCCGTAGTACAGGCGCATCCCGGCCTGGACGGTGGCGTAAGCGCTGCGGGCAGATTCAGCGTCCAAACGGGAGGCAGCCTCGGGGTCGGCCAGTTCCGCATCCAGCCCGGCCCGTCGCAATGCCATCGGCAAAGCGTCAGGCCCCAGCTTCTCGCTGGCTGCCCGCACAAAATGTCCAAAAAAATGATTGGGAGATGTCACGCCCTGGCTTCCCCGACTTCAAAGCGGCAATACTCATCGCCCCTGGCAAGGCAGTGGGTTTCGGTAATGACATGCTCGACGCCCGTGGCCCACAAAACCGCCTCGGTAATCGAGCCAACATAAAGATGGCAGACCGGGGTGTCGCTGGAACGTCCCCAGCAAATGGCGCAGGTTCTTTCGATATAAGCCAGGCGTTCGCCGCCCTCATCGACCCAGGCATCGACCTCGGCGTTGCTCTTTTTGAGGGCATTGACCATGCCGTTGAGAATGAAACGAATGCGCTGTTTTTCGGGCAGCAGCTTGATGGCGGCCCCGGCAATGCCCAGCAGGGCAGCCTGCTCGCGGACGCCGTACTGAAAAGAAGCCTTGCCAATGCGGCGCAACATGCCGCGGCCGCCGCGACCATAGAACTCTTCTATCGCCTGGTTCAGATGGGCGTAGTCGGATGTTTTGATGGCAGGATTCATGTCGTTGGGCGGCAAATTGTCAATATAGCGCTCAAGGCCAGAGGTGCGCAGCACGGCGTTAAGCCCGTTTGCGCCCATGACCTCTTCGGCAGAGACGAGCGCCTGGCGGACAAGTCCATTGACAATAACGGAATCAGGACGAGACATTCTTCCTCCTTGGGGTGGTTAAAAAGCGCAAAATTCCTTTAAGGGTCTTCTTGCAGGGGGTGGTGCACATAAACGGGGTATTCTTCACCGGTAAGGCAAAAATCAAGGCCCTGGTAGAGGGACAGCGAAGGCTGGTTATCGGATTGGGTGTTGACCGTCACCCGGCCCAGTCCGTTGCGGGCGGCGTGGCGCAGCAAGTGACGTACCAGGGCTTTGCCGAGGCCGTCACCCTGCCGTTCAGGGGCCACCGCCAGGCGGGCGAGGTGCATCCCGAAGGGATTGCTGGTACTGATTTGGTAGCCCACCAGGCGTCCCTTTTCTTCGATAACGGTTGCCAGGCCGGCCTGGGCATAGGCCATTTGCAGCGAAGTCTGCGAGTTTTGCCAGATGGGCTTGAAAGAGGCCGCATCGAGGGCCGTAACCTCGGCCAGGTCGGTGGTTGTCATCGGGCGCAGGCCGGGAATCGATTCAGGCGGAGGTTCTACCGCAAGGTTGTGTTCAAGGACGACAATGCGCTGTTCGAGAGCGAAACCGCTCTCCTGCAAAATCGCGCCAAACCACGACTGCAAGGTAATGGCCGCCGCCAACTGGCGGTTGGAAAAGACAACTTGCTGGTGCGCCACCTGCCAGAGCACGCTCCAGGCGTCCCAGGCGGCGATGGAGCGGTCATGGACAAACAGGCGTATCCAGGCAATGCCGGGAGGGTCTGACGGGCAGGCAAGGGCAGCCGATAATTTTCCGTCTTGCTCCAGCACCCAGTATTCCTGCGCGCCGAGCCAATCCAGCGGTGAGCGCCAGTCGAGGTGGCGGTGAACATGAGACTCAAAATAAATCAAGTTTGACAGGCGGGATTGGTCGTTAAGCACCGCCTGGCGCAGGTTTATTTTCGAGACGGAAACCATACGCGCGTCCTGAAATACATAAACGCTATCGTGTGCTTTAAATAAGCGCCGTAGGCCCGCAAGGCATCCAGCAACTTGAAGCGGCGCAGGCAAACCCAGGCGAGCGATTTGTTGATGGTGGCGCGCAACTGATACTCAGCCACTGCATCGAGCAATTTTTCAGAGTCGCGGTAGCGCTGTTCGGCCTCTTCGAGCCGGCCCAGGGAATCGAGGATGGCGGCTTCATTCCCAATGAAAAACGCCTGTCGGTATACATCGTTGGCCTGCGCAAAAACATCGCCGATACCCTGCAGGGCATCCAGGGCGGCCTGGGCATCGCCGCGCTTGAGCAGGGCAACGCTCTGGTTATTACGCATTTCAGCCGCATCGAGCAAGTTTTGGGCCTGCTCATAGGCCAGCGCGGCCTCGGCAAAAAGGCGGGCCGACTGCTCAAAATCTCCCTGCTCATAGAGCCGGGTGGCCGATTCTGCAATGGATTTTGGGTCGTTTTCTGTCATAAGTTAGAGGGTGATATCGAGCAGGCCCTCGGCCACCGCACGCAATTTCTCGGTGGACATGGTGCTCAGTTTGTGGGCCAATTCGAGGTAGGGACGATTGACCGGCATACACACAAAATTCCTGAGTTCAACGGGCAATTCCAAAAATTCCTGAATGGCCTGCTGTTCGTTCATCCACTGACCGACGGGGCCGTTCTGGTCGAAGAACTGCTCGACCCGCGCCCCAAGCACATCAAGAATAGCTTCCAACTCGGCCAGCGGAATGGGGCGTTCGCCGGTCTCGTAGGATTTCAGGCGGCTGGCCGGGATGCCGGTTTCCAGCCCAAGGGCCTTGAGCGAGATACTGAACTGCTGCCGCTTCTGGGACAGCAACGCGCCGATAATGCGCTGGCGAATGGAAGCAAGCATTTTCAGGTTGAGCGGTTCGGTGCGGGGGGCTTCGTCTGAAAGGGTGCGCCCGCCCCAGAAGTGCCGGATTGGCAGGTCGAGGTAATAGGCCAACACTTCCAGCTCGGGCAGGGGAGGTGAGCGGCGGCCTTCCTCATAAGCGCGCAGGGTCGCGGGGGTAATCCCGATGGCCCTGGCGCATTCGCTCAGGGTTTTGCGCGCGGCAGTGCGCGAATCTCGAATCAGCACCCCCAACTTGCGCGTTCGGATGGCTATCTGGGTCTGGTGGCTCATGGGCATCCCTGTTTTCTCAAGAAGATTTACCTGCGATTATACTGGCGAACTGCTGGATATTTGCGCAAACCTATCTGCGGCGCAGCATGTCGCCCAGGTTGGCACCGAAAATCTCGGCGGATAGTTTGAACCCGGCTGCTTCGAGCCTGGGAGTAAACATAGGCCTGATGCCGGTCGGCTTCAACTCGCCGACCACCTTGCCGTCGGTTGTCATACCGGTTTGCTCGAACTTGAAAATGTCGGTCAGGACGATGGTGTCACCTTCCATACCGGCCACTTCGGTGATGGCGGTCACCTTGCGCGAGCCGTCTTTCAGGCGGGTCTGCTGGATTATCAAGTCAACCGCAGCCGAAACCTGCTGGCGAATGACCTTGACGGGCAAATCCATACCGGCCATCAAAACCATCGTTTCGAGACGCGCCAGGGCGTCGCGCGGCGTATTGGCGTGCAGGGTGGTCAGCGAGCCGTCATGCCCGGTGTTCATGGCCTGGAGCATATCGAGCGTTTCGCCGCCGCGGCACTCGCCGACCACAATCCGGTCAGGGCGCATACGCAGGGAATTTCGCACCAGGTCGCGGATGCTCACTTGTCCGCGACCATCGACGTTGGCTACCTTGGTTTCAAGGCGCACGATGTGGTCTTGCTGCAACTGCAATTCTGCCGCATCTTCAATGGTAACAATGCGTTCGTCGGACGGAATCATGCTGGAGAGCACGTTCAGCAGGGTGGTTTTCCCGGAGCCTGTGCCACCTGATATCACGATATTCAAACGGCTGACCACGCAGGCGCGCAGGAATTCGGACATTTGGGGAGTCAAAGAGCCAAACTCGACCAACTGCTGCATGCTCAATTTATCGCGCCGAAACTTGCGGATAGTGATGGTGGGGCCGTCGATTGCAACCGGTGGAATAACCGCATTGACGCGCGAACCGTCCGGCAGGCGGGCGTCGACAGTCGGGCTATCTGCATCCACCCGGCGTCCCAATGGCAGGATGATGCGGTCAATCACCCGCAAAACGTGGGCGTCGTTCTCGAAGGTAACACCAGTTTTTTGCAACTGCCCTTTTTTCTCGACATAAACCTTGTTCGGCCCATTGACCATGACTTCGGTAACATCCTCATCATCGAGCAGGGGCTGAATCGGCCCGTAGCCGAGCACCTCGTTCCTGGTCTCCCGGGTGAGTTGTTGGCGAATGGAGGCCGGAACCTTGTTGCCCAGGCGGGTAAAAATGTCGTCCAGTTTTTGCATCACGAAGGCTTCTCGGCTGCTGTATGGTGGGTTATCCACCTCCAGTTCGCGGGTCAGCGATTCGATGACGAATGTCTTAAGTTTCAGCAAATCAGCCGACGAAAGCCCCGAAGAACCGGATGAGAGTATCGTCTGGGCCATGTCTATTTCTCCCCGGAACCGGAATCGTTTGCCGGGATAATCCACACAATCTGGGCGCGGGAGATGGTCATAAACTCAGCCTGGTGGGTAACCTCGCCGCTGGCATCGAACACCTTGGCATCGGTAACCGCCAGGAAGGCCTCCGGGCGGTCGAGTTCATCCTTGACGCGCTCATCGACCCGGACATGGATTGCGCCCTCGATGCGATGGGTGGTGGTCTGGATAACCGCAGAGACAGCCACCTTGGAAATGATATCGGTAAAATACTTGCCTCGTTCATTAAATTCTATGGACATCTTCGCATCTCCTTTACTGACAAAAGAGTCTTTCAGGACTCAGACTCGACAGGGGGCATCAGGTATCCCAACCCCGAGCGGGTGACGATATGGCGCGGACTATGGGCGTCTTCTTCCAGCTTCTGACGCAGGCGGGCGATACTGACCCATAATATTTCCTTGTCCTGGCGATACTCCGGCCCCCAAACGCTGCCGAGCAAATCTTCCGCGCTCAAGACCTTGCCAACGTTGTGAGCAAACTGCAAGAGCAGGCGGTACTCGGTCGCAGAGAGAAAAACCGGCTGGGAGCCTCGCCAAACTTCGGCGCGGGCAAAATCGATGCGCAGGTTTTCATGCTCGAATACCCGGTTCTGGCTAACGTCTTTGGAGGTCTGCGAGCGGCGCAAAACCGCCCTAACACGGGCCAGCAGTTCGGTCGCCGAGAAAGGCTTGGTCAGGTAATCGTCCGCGCCCATATCCAGGCCGCGCACCCGGTCTTGCTCCTCGCCTTTGGCTGTCAACATGATGATAGGCACATTCGAAAACTGGCGAATGCGCTGGCAGACGGCGAAACCATCCAGTTTCGGCATCATGACATCGAGCAGGATTAAATCTGTCGGGTTGGTGGAAAACTGCTCCACCGCCTGCAAACCATCCTGCGCCGAAAATATCTCGTATCCCTCGGTGCGCAGGTTGGCCTCCAGCAAGCGCAGGTAGCGAGGTTCATCATCCACAACCAAAATTTTTGTCGTTGTCATAGTAACTCCTGTCAAGTTGCAGTTTTGCGGGCAGGCAACTCGATAATAAAAGTCGTGCCTTTCCCAACTTCTGATTGGGCTGAAAGCGTTCCCTGGTGGGCTTTGATAATCTCCCCGCAAATAAACAGGCCCAGCCCCGAACCGGATGTACCGTAGCCAGGAACACGATAGAACTTGTCAAAAATATAGGGCAAATGCTCAGGCGGAATGCCCGGCCCCTGGTCAGAAAATTCTATCCTGATTTTCTCGCCGTCCTGGCGCACATGAATGTCCACCGGCGAACCCGGGGCATATTTTGCGGCATTCGTAAAAAGGTTCTGGAAGACCTGGGTCAGGCGAACGCCATCGGCCAGGATAAGCGGGAGTTTTATAATATTTGTATTGACCTGCAAGTCTTTATAGCGCGCCTGGCTGCGCACCATCGCATCGCGCAAAAGCAAATCCAACCGCACCGGCTGGAACTTCATCATCAAGGTTTGGCTTTGCAGGCGGGCCGATTCGAGCATGTGGTCAATCAGGCTTGCCAGGTGGTCGGTTTCCTCATCGATAATGGTAAGGAATTCATTGCGGGTCTCGTCGTCCCAATTGGCTTCAGAGCGCAACAGGGTGGTCGTATATCCCTTGATAAACCCCAACGGGGTGCGCAACTCGTGCGAAATTGTGGCAATGAAGTCTTCCTGCAGGTTGATTTGGCGGCGGGCATCCTGCAAGGCAACCACCTCGCCATACAGCAGCCTGCGCTCGAACATGCTGGCAAACTGGGCCGCCAAAAAGCGCGCGCTGCGAATCTGCTCCTTGGTGTAACCCGGCCCGCCAAAGCGGACAAATAATAACGCGCCAATCAGTCCCTGCGAGGTGCGCAGCGGCAGGCCGAGAAAATATGGGAAAGAAGTGCGCTCGGTGCGAGGGGTTGTCGAATCGGGGATTTTGACAACCATTTCATCCTTGTCGAGCACCTGGGCGGCGATTTCCTGCCCCCAATCCACGTCGGCTTCGGCGGATTTTCCACGCCCGACCGCGCGCGCATAGACGATGTCTATCAGGTTGATTTGTTCTTTTTCTTTCAGGTAAAGGGCCAGGTTATCGAACAGGAAAAAAGACCGCAGCGTAGGCAGCAAAACGTCGAGCGCCTTCTTCCAGTCGGCGTTTACGGCAATTACTTCCGCAATCTCCAGATAATCGTCGATTTTTGTCTCGTCGGTCATGGTGCGGCTTGTCCTTTGTCGTCCATCTCTGTCAACAGGAGCGGGAACGAAACCACGGTCCCTTCGTCGGGAGTTGAGTTGATGGTAACCACCGAGCCGTGCGCTTCGATAATCTGGCGTACCAGCGAAAGCCCCAGCCCCGTGCCGCCATAGCGGCGGGTCGCCGAACTATCCAACTGATGGAACGGCTCAAAGACCTCCTTGACGCGCTCAGGCGGAATACCTATCCCGGTATCCAAAACCCTGACCGTGACCATGTTTTCATCGCGCACGACCTGGAGGGTAACGCTGCCATTGGCCGGGGTGAATTTGATGGCGTTGTCGAGCAACTGTGACAACACCCAACCCAATTTCTCAGCGTCTGCCTGGATGGGCGGCAGGGAGGATTCCATCTCAAGCCGCAAATCAAGGCCGCGCTCGACGGCTTTGGGGTTGGCGCTGGTTATGATAGGGGCAACCAGGGCGTTCAGGTCGACAGGACTCAATTTCAAATCTAGTTCGCCCCTGGATGCCATCGAAAACAATATCAGGTCGTCTATCAGGTTTTGCAGGCGGCCAGCCGAGCGGAGTGACACTTCGAGCGACTGTTTTTGCTCGTGGTTTAGTTCGCCAAGGGCTTCGGTATGCAATAATTCAAGGTAGCCGCGAATATGCGTCAGCGGGGTGCGCAGTTCATGCGAAATGTTGGAAATAAAGTTGGCCTTCAATTGCGAGAGTTCGGATAACTTTCGCAGGGCTTCTTCCAATTCAGCAGTGCGTTCCAGGACACGCGCTTCGAGGTTGCGGTTTGCGTCCTGCAAGGCTGTGCGCAGACGAAGGATTTGCTCGGTCACTGCCCGGTCGAGCACCGGCCTTTCGATAAGTCCCAATTCAACCAGGGTGTGGCCGAGCAGGCGCGGCTTGCCCTGCGAAATCTGTTCGCGTTGGTGGGCAAGCGCCTGGTTGAGTTGCTCATTGGTCAGCAGGCCCATTTCGACCAGTTGGTCACCCAGGCGCGGTACCAGTACTTCGGGGTTGATTTCGAGGGGTTCATTCATGACAGGCTTGCTCATGACTGCCAGACCCATTCCCCGCCCAGCATGGTTGCGCTGGGCTGCATCTCCAAGAGCGCATCTGGCGGGCACTCGAAGGGGTCTTCCTCCAGGGCGATTAAGTCAGCGTAAAAGCCCGGTGAAAGCCTGCCCAGGCGGTCTTCCTGCCCGGCGGCGTAGGCGGCCCCGGTGGTGAACCCGGCCAGGGCCTCGGCAAAGGACAAGCGCTGCTCAGGGTACCAGCCATCCGGGCCGGGGTAGCCGTCGGGACGGCGACGGGTGACAGCGGCATGAAGGCCGAGGAACGGATTCGGCGATTCGACCGGGGCATCCGAGCCAAAGGCCAGGGGCGCTCCCGCCGCGAGCTGGGTGCGCGGCGCATAAGCGAGGCGAGACCTTTCGCCCCATAAACGCTCGGCGGAGAGCATATCCGAAACCGCATGGATGGGCTGCATCGAAGCGATGACGCCCAGTTGGGCCAGCCGCCCGGCATCGTCGGGATGAATGACCTGGACGTGCTCGATACGATGACGCAGACGCGGCAATCCGTGCTCGCGCTCATACTCGCGCAATTGCTCGTAAGCGTCAAGAACTTCATGCACAGCCCGGTCGCCGATGGCGTGAACAGCCATGCTTAGGCCAGTTTGGGCGGCCTTGACGGCAATTTCGAACAAGGCTTCACCATCAAAATTTAGAATACCACGATTTTCAGGCTCGTTCAAATAGGGCTGGAACATGGCGGCTGTGCGCGGGCCGAGCGCGCCGTCTATGAAGGTTTTGTAAGAGCCGATGCGCAAAAAGTCGTCGCCGAAACCGGAGCGCAGGCCAAGCGCGTGGGCATGGTCGAGCAGGTCAGGTGGCACCGATTTGACAACCCGCAACTTAAGGTCGCCGTTGGCACGCAGAATTTGCAGGGCCATAAAGGCCGCGCGGTAGTCGAAGTCGTGGGCGCCGGTCAGCCCCATACGGTGCAGGTTCGGCAAGGCGGCGCGGATGGCTTGCGCGGCTTCGTATTCCGTCGACTGCGGCAGGCAGGATTCAACCAGAGCCATTGCCGATTCGAGCAGGATTCCGGTTGGCTGGCCGTCTGTGCTGCGCAAGATTTTTCCGTTTTCGGGGTTGGGGGTGTCGGGGCCAATTCGGGCCAGGTTAAGGGCTGCGCTGTTGGCCCAGCCCGCGTGGAGAGATTTGGCCGTCAGGTAAACCGGGTTGCGCGGCGCGGCTTCGTCGAGGTCGCGGGCAGAGCCGAATTCGCCGCCCCAGTCGTTTTGCTGCCAGCCGTGACCGAAAATCCACTCGCCCGGCGCGGCTTTCGAGGCGGCTTCGGCCACCCGGCGCAGGCATTCGTCCTTTGTGGGGGTTTCCACATCCACTTTTTTCAGGCTGAGGGCGTAATTCATCAGGTGAATGTGGGCGTCGGTCAGGCCGGGCAAAAGGACGCGCCCGCCCATGTCTTCACGACTGGCGCGGGCGCTGAACGAGTCAAGCAATTCTTCACCACCGATGGCGGCAACACGGTCACGGTCAATGACCAGCACCGAGGCCTGCGGGCGGATTTTGTCGAGGGTATGAATGCGGGCGTTGAAGAGGATTTTCATACGCAAAGTTTAATTATCTCTCGTCCAGCAAACGTTCCAAAATTGCGTTAAGTTCTTCCTGTGAGTAAAAATACATGGTCAGCGAACTCTTGCCGTTCTTGCCCGCTTTCAGGCTGACATCGGCTCCCAGCGACGAGCGCAGGCGTTCTTCGATGGCCAGGACATCGGGCGACGGGCCGGCCTTCGGCAGGCTGGCGGGTTTTTCCCCGGCCAGTTTGCGCACCAGTTCTTCGGTCTGTCGGACGGTCAGGTTCTGGTTGATAACCGTTTGCAGGGCCGCCACCTGGGCCTGCGGGGTGGGCAGGGCCAGCAGGGCGCGGGCATGGCCTTCGGTTACCCGCCCATCGACAAGGGCCTGCTGGACAGAGGCAGCCAGTTTAAGCAGGCGCAGGGTGTTTGTAACCGCCACCCGGCTTTTGCCAACCCGCGCGGCAATTTCTTCGTGCGACAGGTGAAATTCATCGGCAAGTTGCTGGAAGGCGTTGGCTTCTTCGAGCGGATTCAGGTCGGCGCGCTGGATGTTTTCAATGAGCGCCAGTTCGAGTTTTTGCTGGTCGGTGGTCTGGCGCACGATAACCGGCACCTGCGCCAGACCGGCGAGTTGCGAGGCCTGCAAACGTCGCTCTCCCGCAATCAGGATGTAGCCCACCGCCGGGTCGCGGCTGACAATCAGGGGCTGGATGACGCCGTGCTCCTTGATGGAAGCCGCCAGGTCGTCGAGCGAGGCCGGGTCGAAGTGGGTACGCGGCTGGCGCGGATTGGGCTTAATCTGCTCCAACGGCACCTGCAACACGCCGCTAAAAACCTCGTCTGAAGAAACCGGCAACGTTTCAGGCTGAAACGTATTCGACGGTATCAGGGCATCCAAACCGCGGCCCAAACCTGATTTAGCGGGCATAAGCAACTCCTCCTGATAAATTTATTCCAACACTCCCGCGGGGACATCGCCCTGCATCAATTCACGCGCCAGGGCGTGATAAGCCTGCGCGCCCGTCGAAGAAGGCGCATAAGAAGCAATCGGCAGACCGTAAGAAGGCGCTTCGGCCAGCCGGATGGAACGCGGCACAATTGCGCCAAAAACCTGGCCGGGAAAGTGCTTGCGAACCTCGTCGACCACGTCTTTGGCCAGGTGGGTGCGGCCCTCGAACATGGTCATCACCAGGCCGCGAATCTTCATTTCGGGGAAAAGCGAAGCGCGAATGCGATGGAGGGTTTGAATCAACTGTCCCAGGCCTTCCAGCGCAAGGTACTCGCACTGCACCGGAATGATAACCCCATCCTTGGCCGCCATCAGCCCGTTGACGGTCAACAGGCTGAGCGAGGGTGGGCAGTCAATCAAGATGTAATCGTAATGCCCGACCAACGGCTGCAAGGCCATGCGCAAGCGAAATTCGCGCTGGGGCTGGCTGACCAGTTCCACTTCCGCGCCAGCCAGAGAAGGCGAGGAAGGCAAAATCGAAATCTTCAAATCGGGATTGGTCAGGATGTTTCCGGCAGCCGCGGAAATCCCCAACAGCACTTCGTATGTGCCACCCTTGACGCTGTGCTTGTCCACCCCCAGGCAGGAGGTCGCGTTGGCCTGGGCGTCCAGGTCGACAATCAAAACCTTCTGTCCCAGGCGCGCCAGGTAAGCGCCCAGGTTGATGGCGGTGGTGGTCTTGCCAACCCCGCCCTTCTGGTTAACCAGGGTATAAATCTTCGTCATTAGTGCAAAACCTCCATCAGGCAGGTGTCAATTTCAGGTTGGGTTGGCACACTCGCCAGCCCGGCACGCGTCACCGAATGGGCGGCCAGGTTGACGGCAAAACGGGCCGCCTCCCACGGGTCGCGGGTATTCAGCAGGCGCACAAAAAAGGCCGTCGCAAAAATATCTCCCGCCCCGGTAGCATCCACCTCGTCCACCTGCGGGGCGCGAAAACGGCGGCTGTCCCCATTCCAAAACAGGCGGCAACCCGCTGCGCCCTCGGTCACCACCACCAGGCGGCCCTGGTGCGCCAGCCACTCGATTTGCTCCTCGTCATGGGCCGCGTCCTCGACGCTAAAAACCGTCACGCCGGCGGCCTGCATCGCCGCCTCGGCCCCCTCCCACTCACAGGGACGCACCCTGCCGCCATCATCCCAGGTTCGCATCCAGCCCTGCGGGGTCAACCCGAGCAAGGTCGGGCGAAACTCAGGCGGCAGCAGGGCAGGGATTTCCTGCGCCACCGGGCCAAGGTGAATGATGCGCGCCGAACGCCAGGCCTCGGGCACAAGCCCCAGGTCGATTTTCGCGCCAACCTGGCGGATGTACTGGATTCGGCTTCCGTTTAAATAGGTATTCTCGAAGCGGGTGGCATATTCCGTCTCGGCAGCTATCACCGGGAGCGCCCCCAACCCGTCGAGCGGAATCTCGTTTGCCCAGGCTGTCACCACGCCCACGCGCAGCCCCAAGGCCCTGGCCGTCAACGCGGAATAAGCCGCCGTGCCACCCAGGACAGGCCCGTCGGGAGTCTGGTCGATGCTGAAATGTCCGATAACGAGATAATCCACAGGCTCGAAGGAGGTGAGATGAAGCATAGTTGAATTATAACCGTGAAACCTGCCCGCGTGAAACAAGAAGTTTTTATCGTGGCTGCTGCTGGGTAATGCAATGAATATTCCCGCCGCCGAGCAAAACCTCCCGCGCGGGAATACCGACCACGCGCCGTTCCGGGAGCAACCCCTGGAGCAGCGCCAATGCCGGGGCATCCTGTTCCACGCCAAAGGTCGGGACGATTGCCCCGCCGTTGCAAAAATAAAAGTTGACGTACGAACCCGCCATGCGGTCGCCTGCCCGGCGCGGCTGGGTGCCATCGACTACCTCCACCCCTGCGGCTTCCTCCGCTGTGATATAGAGCGGCCCCGGCTGGGGAATCTTGTGGACGGTTAATGCCCGCCCCCTGGCATCGGTTTGTGACCGGAGGAACTCAAATGCCTCGGCAGAACGTTCGTACTGCAGGTCGGACCGGTCATCCGTCCAGGTCAGAGCAATTTCAGCGGGGCGCAGGTAACAGGCCAGGTTATCGACATGATCGGTGGTCTCATCGTTATAGACTCCGCGCGGAATCCAGAGCACTTTTTCGACCCCCAGGTATTCTTTCAAGAGGTTCTCGATTTCAGCCTGCAACAGCGCCGGGTTGCGCCCCGGGCTGAGCAGGCATTCAGCGGTGGTGATGCACGTCCCCTCGCCGTCCACATGAATGGAACCGCCCTCCAGCACCAACGGCGCTTTGTAACGCGGAACGCGCTCGATTTCAAGCACTTTCTGCGCGACGGCCTCGTCCAAATCCCAGGGGAAATACAAGCCGTTATACAGTCCGCCCCAGGCATTGAAAACCCAGTCCACGCCGCGCACGGACTTCCCATCGCTCACAAAGGTTGGGCCTGAATCGCGCATCCAGGCATCGTTGTTCGAGATTTCGATAACTCGAATTTCGGGTGGCAGCATTTGACGGGCGTTCATGTACTGACCGTGATTGACACCCACCGTCACCGGCTCGAACTGCGCAATGGCGCTTGCAATTGCGGTAAAAGCCTCCTGGGCCGGTTTACCGCCCAGCCGCCAGTTATCGGGCCGCTGCGGCCAGAGCATCCAGGTTTCGGCATGCGGGGTAAACTCGGCGGGCATCGAAAAGCCATCGGCGCGGGGAGTGGAATGGATAAGCATGGGGTCTCCGGGTAAAATTGGAAATCAGTGTTCAGTAGCCAGTGTTCAGCAACCAGTGTACAGTTTTCAGTCAGCCTGATTATCTATCTTTTGATTAACCAATAACAGGGAAGGCTCATGCAAAAAATTCGTATCGCCATCATCCAGACCCGCTGGCCGGGGGAACGCGAAGTCATGCTTCAAGTTTACCGCCAAAAAGTGGCCGAGGCGGCCCAAAAAGGGGCGCAATTGGTCTGCCTGCAAGAGTTTACCATTTCGCCCTATTTCGCCAGCACGCTTGACCCGTCCGGGTTCGATTGGGCCGAGCCGCTCGAAGGCGGGCCAACGCACCAGTTCCTCGGCCAACTTGCCAGAATGCACGGCATCTACATCATCGGCAGCATCTTCGAGCGTGACGGCGAAAAATTCTGGGATACGGCCACCCTCTACAATCCACAGGGCGACCTGCACGGGTTCACGCGCAAAGTCCACATCCCGCAAGGTGAAGGCTACCATGAAGACCACTTTTTCGCGGGCAGCGACCAATATCCCATCCACGAGGTGCTGGGCGTAAAAATCGCCATCCCGACCTGTTACGACCAGTGGTTCCCCGAAATGTCGCGCATCTCTGCCCTAAACGGCGCGGAATTCATCTTCTACCCGACCGCCATCGGTTCAGAGCCGACCAATCCCGGCATGGATACCAAAGAGGCCTGGCAGACAGTCATGCGCGGGCAGGCCATCGCCAGCGGAGTCTTTATCGCCGCGGCCAACCGGGTCGGCGTGGAGGGCGTGACTTTCTACGGCTCGAGTTTCGCCTGTGAACCGAACGGCACGCTCATCGCCCAGGCCAGCCGCGACCGCGACGAAGTCTTTGTGGTCGACCTCGACCCCGCCGCGCTCGAAGAATGGCGGCGACTCTTCCCGCTGCTCAACCAGCGCAGGCCGAATGCTTACGGCAAACTCAGCCTGCCGACAGCCTGATTTGAAAACCGGGCAAAAGCCCGTTGATGCAAAAATGAAAAACCATTGCAACGAGGTTGATTAGAACAAGCGGTATACTTGTCCAGATGACTGTCTTTCATTTAAAACAGCCTTCAGGCGTCAGCCCCCATCCCATCCATCGAGGAGAACTCCCATGAAATTCCACTTCGACAGCGCCGAAATCTATGTCCCCGACGGGTTGCCCGTCGAACAGGCCCTGGCGCGCACCACCCACCTGTGCCTGGCCGCCCACCAGGACGACATCGAAATCATGGCCGCCGAACCCATCCTGACCTGCTTCCAGCGTGACGACCTGTGGTTCACCGGCGTGGTTGTCACCGACGGGCGCGGCTCGCCGCGCGACGACCTGTACAAGGACTACACCGACGAGGAAATGCGGCGTGTGCGCTTCAAGGAGCAGTTCAAGGCCGCCTTTGTCGGTGAATACGCCGCCCAGGTCATGCTCGACTACCCCAGCAAATTCATCAAGGACGGCAAGGACGAGCGCGGTGTGGAAGATATGGCCGCGCTGCTCAAAGCGACCCGCCCGCAGTATGTTTACACGCACAATTTGGCCGACAAACACGATACCCACATCGGCGTGGCACTCAAGGTGATTGCCGCCGTCCGCCGCCTGTCAAAAGCCGAACGGCCCGAAAAACTGTACGCCTGCGAAGTCTGGCGCAACCTGGACTGGATGGTGGACAGCGACAAGGTCAACTTCGACGTGAGCAAGCGCGAAAACCTGCAAGCCGCCCTGCTGGGGGTTTTTGACTCGCAAATTTGCGGCGGCAAGCGCTACGACCTGGCCTCGATGGGACGCCGCAAAGCCAACGCCACCTACTCCGAATCTCATGGCGTAGACGAAACCCTGGGCCTGTCCTACGGCATGGATTTGACCCCGCTCATCGAAGACGATACGCTCGACCCGAAAGCCTTCATCTTGGCCCAAATTCAAAAATTTGCCGATGATGTCGCCGCAAGGGTCGACAAGATGAGTTAGGAAACCAACCAGAACCTGATGGAACCGCGAATCTCGATTATCACTCTGGGAGTCTCCGACCTGTCCAGGTCGGTTAAATTTTATCGCGACGGCCTTGGGCTGCCGACCAATTACAAGGACGGAGAAGGCATCGCCTTTTTCCAGTTAGCCGGAACGTGGCTGGCACTCTATCCATCGGATGCACTTGCCGAGGATGCGGTCTTGCCCGCAGAGCGTTCCCGTTTCGGCGGTGTGACCCTGGCTCATAATGTTGCCAGCAAAGCCCAGGCAGATGCCGTGATTCAAAAAGCGCTGGCTGCCGGGGCGACCCTGCTCAAACCTGCCGCCGACACCTTTTGGGGCGGCTACAGCGGCTACTTCGCCGACCTCGACGGCCATCCCTGGGAAGTGGCCTGGAATCCACACTTTCCACTGGAATAAAACTCGATGCCCAAACCTTTCCCTTGCATTGCCTGTGGCGCGGATGTAACCGCCGAGCCGGGCGCAGAAGTCATGCCTTGCCCCTATTGCGGCACGACGCTGACCATTCCTCCCCGGCTCAGGCAGGAGGCCAGGTCCGAACCGCTCGAGGCCAGGCCAGCCTCCGGGCCGCGCGACCCGTTCAGCGCAGCCGCCAGCGTGCGCCTGGACAACGAAACCCGCGAGCGCGGCCAGCGAGAAAACGAAATGCTGGCCGAAGGCCTGCGCCGCGCCCAACCAATTGCGACGAAAGCCGTAGGGGTTTACAACTCCTGGGTGCTGGCGCGCCGCTTCCTGCCGGGGTGCCTGGCCGCGCTCGTCGTTGCCTGCCTGCTCGGCTGCCTGGCAAACATTGCCCTGCTGGTTTTCCTGTCACAAAGGTAAGCCAATGACCGCCATCACCCTGGCCGCCATCCGCATGGACGCCGCGCCCGCCGAAACCGAATCGCGGCTGGCGCGGGCCGAATCGCTGCTTGGGCAGGCCGCCGCGCAAGGCGCGCAAATCGCCCTGCTGCCCGAAGTCTTCAACACCGGCTATGAGTATCACGACCGCAATTACGCGCTGGCCGAATCCATCGAAGGCCCAACCGTCGCATGGATGAAGGAAGCGGCCCGGCGTCATAACCTTTACCTGGCCGGCAGCCTGCTCCTGCGCGAGGGCGGCGATATCTTCAACGCCATGCTGCTTATCGCCCCCAACGGCAAAACCTGGCGCTATGACAAGTCCCATCCCTGGGTCTGGGAGCGGGCCTACTTTCGTCCGCGCCGCCATGTCATCGCCCCTGCCGAGACGGAATTGGGCAAAATCGGGATGCTGATTTGCTGGGATACCGCCCACCCCGGCCTATGGGCGGCCTATGCCGGGAAAATCAACCTGATGCTGGTCAGCAGCTGCCCGCCCGCGGCGCACCTTGCGCCCTTTCGATTGCCTGACGGCCAGGGCGTGCGCCCCGACGAGTTGGGGCCAGTGATGAAAAAGGTCTATCACAACACCGGTAATATCTTTGGGGATTATTTGCGCCAGCAGTCGGCCTGGCTGGGCGTTCCGGCAACCCAGGCCACCGGCGCGGGACGTTTCAGGTCGCACCTGCCGCGCCCGCGCCTGTCACTGGCTGTCCTGCTGCTGGCGCGCCCTGACCTGTGGAAAAACATCCGCCGGGCGCGGGAGGTTTTCATCGAGTCGGGATATTTCAATGAGACCTTCATCGCCAACGCGGATGGGAAAGTGCTGCGCCGCGCCAGCCGGGACGAAGACAACCTGGTTGTCGCCACCGTCGAAACGCCGGATGCGCCGCCTGAGCCGCACGGCAAACAGCCCAAAATCGGCCTGTCACCGCTGGCCTATTCCGCCGACGCGCTGACCAATGCGCTGCTGACCGGATACTACAACAAAAACAAACTTGCCGAAAACATGATTGATTTTGTCTGATTTATGGCTATACTATAGGATGTTCGTACAAACTCACCAACAGTGCAGGTTCGCATGTCATTAGGCAAAAGAATTCTCATCTCACTTCCCTGGTTCATCCTGGCGGTCGCCTCGATGTGCATGTTCGGCCTGAGGATGCTTGTCGCGGATACCGGTGGCGATAGTGGTACGCCAATTAGCGAATCGTCCGTCTGGCAAAGCGGAGATGACGGCTATTCGAACGATGAATCGGGTGGATGGTGGGACTGGGGCAGCGACAGCGGCTCAAGCGATTGGGGCTCATCCGGAGATAGCGGCTGGGATTCGTGGGATAGCGGCTCATCAGACAGCGGCGGTTGGGACTCATGGGACAGCGGTTCTGATAGCGGCGGCTGGGATTCGTGGGACAGCGGCTCAGACAGCGGAAGTTGGTAACGAGGCAGGCATGAAAAGTTGGCTCATTTGCGGTGCAATCCTTATCGTGATGCTGTGCGGGCTGGCCTTCCTGCCGTCGCCCGCCTACCTGTTTGCGGCTTTTATTTTCTTTTTCATCGGGGTCACCGAATTACAGAGCGGCGGAACCCCATCCGGAGTGGTGCCGGCCTATCGAAACGAGAGCCAGCCCCCGGTGCAGTCCGCCGCGACAGCCCAGGTTATCCTGCCGGAGCGAAAAATGCCCGAAAACATCCCCGCCGACCTTAAATGCCCATCCTGCGGCGCAAGCATCAAGCCCAACGCAAAACAATGCGTCTACTGCGGCTCATCCCTGCAGCCGCTGGTGGATTTGCCCGAACCGGCGAAATTGGCCGCGCTCGAAGTGGGCCGCAGCCTGCGAGTTGTCCACCCGCAAAAGGGGGAACAGTCGTACCGGGTGCGCGGACGGCTGCTTTTCACCGAACTGTGGCAGGCCTCGCGTGGCCCAAGCGTGCCGTGGACGCCAACCGGCAACTATTACGCCGGGTTTGCGCTTGAACCAAACGCCTACCTGCTCAACTGGCAGGAGCGCTTTTACCTGCTCGAAAACCGCCGCCCCCTGACTGATATGGACATCAACCGCGATTTTATGCCCTATGCGCGCCAGTTTGCGCAGTCGAACCAGACCGCGCGGGTCTTGTTCAATTACGAGGCCGCGCGCTGGCAAATGGTGGATATTGGCCGTTTCGCCATCGAGTTCGAGGAGGGTGAGGGATTGCACCTGAAAAAAGGCGCGATTGGGCGTTTTGTTCACGCGGCCAGCGAGAACCAGGCCCTGGTGCTGGACGACTTCCAGAGCGGCGGCAGCGGCGGGCAGGATACGCTCTGGCGCGGCTGGCAGATTCAAGAAGGCGATATCAAGTTCTAATTCGGAGGAAAATCCATGCAAAATATCTTCACGCGCTATAAATTCGTTATCATCCTGACCCTGGCACTGGTTGCCGGGCAGGGAATCTCTTATGCCGCATCGCCAGCCGCCTGGCAGGGATTTATCAACGTGCTGGGGCGTATTGTAAGCATGATAGCCTTCTGGGGACCGATTATCGCCCTGATTTCAGCCACTTTCGTCTGGCTGGTCATGCGCCTGCTGGGATTCAAATCGCTCGAATCCATCCGCGAGGAATCGGTCGAGCAGAACAACCCGGCCCCGGCAATTGTTTTCGTCGGCACGCTGATTGCCAGCGTGCTGTTCCTGATGCTGGTGATTAAGCCGTAAAACAGGCATAGTACTCCTGGGCCTGTGGCGTGTTCCTGCGATTTCCGGTATAGTCAGGGGAACACTTCTCGAGAAAGGAGCGCAATATGAACTTCATAATCTGGATAATCGCTGGTATCATCGCCGGATGGCTGGCCGGTCTCGTGGTTCGCGGGCGCGGCTTCGGACTGATAGGCGACCTGATTATCGGGCTGATAGGCGGCCTGGTCGGCGGTTGGCTGGCCGGGTTGGTTGGCCTGCAAGCCACAAGCATCATCGGGCAAATTCTGGTCGCTGCTTTTGGCGGTGTGGTCTTTGTCTCTGCAATCCGCTTCCTTCGCAGGTTGTAAGGCGAGGTTTGGCAGAATCAAAACATCCGGGCTGTTGAAAACCCGGATGTTTTTGTTAAATCAAGAATTTATCGCAACGCCCAGAAGACAAAGGCGATACCGATTCCCAGCAAACCGGCAAGCACGAGCAGAAATAAAATTCCAGGCAGGCTGGACGCCGCCGCCAACACCAGCGGGAAGGCAATCGCCAAAATCCCGACAATCATCGCCACCCTACGGCCTTTGTGCTGGCGCTGTAAAACATCATCCTCTTCAATCGGCGGCTCAAGTTCAATGAACTGGGCCGCTTCTGCTTCCGTGCCAATCACTTCGCCGGAAAGAATGGCCGGGATTGGTCCCGGCAGGTAATAGACGCGGTACGATTCGCCGGGGTTGAAGGCCTCCAACTGGTCTTCCGTCAGCAAGCGCAGCCCGGTCTTGCCGATTTTTATTTCAAAGTGGGCGGCATCCGCGCGGATTTTTCCCTGCCGGGCCTCGCCTTCGGCAACCTTGATTAGCCTGTTCTTTGTCGCGGCCACGTGCCTGCGGCTTGAAAAGTAGGAAACCACGGTAATCAACCCCAGGATGCCGCCCGCAATTGCCAATGTCGTCCACAAATCGGGGTCATCCAGCCCCGAGGAAGTGCCGCTTGTCAGCGAAAAAACCGCAATCACGCCCAGCGTACCCAGCAATACAAAAGCCGCAACCGCCATGCCAGTTTTTATCCCCAACCCGGCGGCGTCCTGACGCGCCTTCTGGCGCGGGGAAAGACGCCCGGCGCGGTTGGCGAGCAAATCTGTTGACGAAAACAGGAAGACCTCGCGCAGACTCTGATTTAACGGATTCATCATCAGCGCCAATCAGCGTTCCAGGGCCGCTTCCGCCGGGTTGGACGGGTCGTAGTAGACCGTCACCGTTGCGCCGACCGGGTATTTGTCCACAGTCTCGTAAGCGTCGCGCGAACTGCCAGAACGCATGAAACGGTCGCCCGCCTGAATCTGTACACTTTGATACATTTGCCCGTGAACTTCATATTCATAAAGCACGTAAGGTGAAACGCTGGCGACTTCTCCGCCCGACACCTCGACCCGCGATTTCAAAACCCGTCCCTGCGTGCTGCGCCAGGACAGGCTGGCCTGCTGCAAGGCGTCGCGCTGGTTCTTGCGCTTGACGATGAACCAGATAACCGCGCCAATCGGGACCACCGTGCAAAGCACCGAGAGACATACGCTCAAAATAACAATCACCACCGTCAGAATCATGCCGCCGCCGAACAATAACTCAGGGTCCATCGTTAACTCCTTTTTGCAGGCCAAACAGGAATAAGACAAATACTGTCCTGATTATATGCGGGATTGCACAAGTTCCTATGAGATAAACGGGGGATTAGAAGCTTGACAC
>JAGVAO010000263.1 GCA_020060235.1 Anaerolineales bacterium
GCAGTTGTGACGATAAGGCGTGGGCTGTTCACCGCGCACTTTCATGGCGTCGCTGGTCGGCTCGTGAAATGGATAGTGCATCCCACATTGCAGGTCATCGACGCCGACGCCAATTTTGGCCTGCATGGCCTTGAGCGTGGCAACGTGCTCATCGGTGCCGGAGTGCGAAGCGCACATGATGGCAACTTCGCTGGCATCGAGGCCGAAGGCTTCCTGTCCGCCGCGCTCGATGAACGGCAGGGCCTGGAAAGGTTTCGCGCTGGAGCGCAAAAAAGTGACCGCCTGCGGGTCACCCAATTGGGCAAGCAGACGGCCATGCGAGTCTACGACAGCGGCAGCGCCAAAATGGATTGATTCGACAATGCTGCCGCGCGTCACTTCAAAAACAGGCTGGTAGGGAGTGTTCACGATTATTCCTCGTCAGTCTCCAAACTGCTGGCAGGATGGTAACGGCGCAAGTAATAGTGCCTGAGGCCGTGCCGAAGACGCTGGGTGTATTGCTTCAGCCGCTCGGCAGGCGGTTTGATGGCCGCCACCAGGCCCGGAATTAGGGCTTCGACTTCTTCCATTCCCTGCGGGGTTTTGCCAATCGCTTCAATTTTTTGGTGAATTTCGGCCAGCATGCCGCGCTGGGCTTCGACGTCCTTGTGGCTGACCAGTCCGCCGCGGCTGCTGACCAGCAGGTAATTGCGATAGTCTGAAGCCAGCAGGGCATCGAGTGAGTTCAGCCAGTCTTCCAGGTTGGCGTTGGCAAGGAAAGGCGGCTGGCGCTTGACGGCCAGGTCGCCGATGAAAACCACCTTCGATTCGGGCACGACCACCCAAATTGCGCCGGATGTCGGGCCGGGATGATGTTCCAGCACTACCGGGATTTCACTCCACTGGATGACCATCTGCTCGGTGAAAGTGATTTCGGGCGGCGCCCAGCGGATGGTTCCCATGCCGACCACCGATTCCCAATCCGCGCCGGTTTCTTCGGCCTGCGATTTGAAGGTGTTGGGACGGTTGCGAAAAGCCTGGGCGGTTTTTTCGTGAGCCACGACCGTACAATCCATGGCGCGCACGCCCAATGTGCGGTCAGGATGCGAATCAAGATTGACCAGGAAGCGCTCGACGCCGCTGTTCAGGCTGAGCAGGGTGGCGCGCCACGAGCGCCCGTCTTCAGGCGAGGGCGGCGCATCGATTTGAATCAACCCGTGGTTGAGCGTAATCGCTCCCAACACCACCCCCGCGTACTGGTCTTCGATGTAAACATGCTCGGCTAGCAATTGCATAGTAAAGAAACTCCTAAAATTTTACGATTCTTGTGAAACCGGCAGGGTGAAGACAAACCGCGCCCCCTGCTTCGGCGCCGATTCGACCCAGATTTTGCCGCCATGTCCCTGCACGGCCAATTTACAAAAAGCCAGCCCGACCCCCAGGCCATCGGGGCCGCTTTGCTTTTTCAGGCGGGTAAATTTGTCGAAAATCCGCTCGCGGTCCGATTCAGGGATGCCGGGGCCGTCGTCCTGAATTGAAACCTGCACCCACTTCGGGCTGTATTCAGCACTGATTTCGATTGTGCCTTCCAACGACGAATATTTGACGGCGTTCTCGGCCAGGTTAATCACCACCCGCCGAATCATATCCACGTCCACCAGCACGTTGGGGGGGGTGTCGGGCAGTTTGACGAGCAATTTCTGGCTGCGGCCATCGGCTGCCGGTTTGACGGTTTTCACTGCCTCGTCAATCAGTTCCGCCAGCGGAATCGGTTTTTTCTCGCCAACCGGCTGGTTTTGTTCAAGGCGATTCAAATCGAGCAGGGAGGCTATCAACCGCTGGATGCGGTCTATCGAATGGCGCGCAATTTGCAGCATGGCGTCGCCGTTTTCGCGGTTTTCCGGGGCAATGTAACCATCCAGCATTTCAACGCTCGACAGGATGTTTGCCAGCGGCGAGCGCAGGTCGTGATAAATCATCGCCGCCAGGTCTTCGCGCAGCGCATCGAGGTCTTTACGGGCAGTAATGTCGCGCAAAATCCACTGAATGGCCTCGTTTTCATCAAAATGCACCTTGCGGGCATGAACTTCAACGGGGTGTTTCTCGCCCAGGCGGTTATACAAGGTCGATTCATACGAAAGCGCCGAAGGGCCGATTAACTCGAATTTGCGTCCAGTCTTTGTAAAATCCACATCGTGCATTTGCTCGATTAAGAATTGGTTCAATTCCTCGCTGCTATACCCGGCCAGGTCAACTGCCCTGGTGTTGGCCTCCTGGACGTGGCCATTCAGGTCGGTAATCACAATCGGGTCGATGCTGTCTTCAAACAGGTCGCGGTAGCGGCGGCGGGTCAGGTCGAGACGCTCATACAATTGGGCGTTCTGAATCACTGTTCCGGCCAGGCTGCCCAGGCCAGTCAGCACCAGCAGGGCATCGCCGTCGAAACTTTTAACAATCGGGTTGAACACTTCTAAAACGCCAATTACTTTCCCCTGGGCATGAATGGGCGCGCAGGCCATCATGCGCACCCGGCCTTCCAACTGCTCGGCGTCTGCCAGCAATGTTTCACTGGTCACAATCGGGATAATTACCCCGCGCCCCTCGCGGGCCACTTTGCCGGCCACCCCACCCTTGGCACGGATGGTCAGGCCTTTAATCCGCTCGGCATGGTCACCAATTGCCGCCCGGAAAACAATCTCCCCCGAAGGTTCCGAAATCAGGCCCAGGGCAGCGGTTTCGACCTGCAGCGCCTGGCGCGCCTGGCCCAGGATGCGCTCAAAAGTCTCCTCGGTGCGCAGCGAAGCGTTCATATTGACCGCGCCCTCGGCCAGGGCAGTCATCACCCGCGCCTGGCGGCGGCTTTCAGAGAACAGGCGCGCGTTCATAATCGTCACCCCGGCCTGGTCGGCAATTGCCTGCATCAGCTCCAGGTTTTCGGGGGTATAAGCCCCCGGAACAGGGTGCACCAGGGTTAGCACGCCGACCAGTTTTTCACGCGCCAGCAGGGGCACACACAACGAGGCCTTCGCCCCTGAGCGCTCCGCCGAATCGTCCTCGCGGCGCAGCCAGCGCTCGTCCTTGCTTGTGTCGGGCACCAGCGCGGCCTCGCGGTTGCGCACCACCCATCCGGCCAGACCGCGCTCGACCGTCTCGCGCAGTTGGATGGTGGTATTCTCGCGCACCTGGTTGCCATAAACAATGGCTGAATCGACCGCGCGTCCGTTGTCATCCATCACCACCACGCTGCCGCGCTCACCGCCGACGTTATGCAACGCGGCAAACAAGACGCGCTGTAAAACGGTCTTTAAATCCAGCGCTGTGGCAAATTCCCGGCTGACTTTGTATAACAGTTCAAGGGTGGCTTGCTGGTCTATGGGCATAATCCCTCAAAAAATGGCTGATTGCGAGTATAGCACAATTGACTTTTTTCATCATCTTTCAGCCCCGCATGGGTTAAAATGGTTTCATTCCCATTCTGCCTGCGAACAGGAGCAAGTTATGACACTCGACCTTGAACGCATTCACGGCCTGTGTTTCGATGTGGATGGAACGCTCAGCGACACCGACGATGTATACACCCTGAAATTTGAACGGTTTTTTCGGCCTTTTCGCCCCCTCCTGCCGGGACGCGACACCCATCACGCTGCCCGCCGTTTCGTGATGTGGGCCGAAGCCCCCGGCAACGCCCTGATTGGCCTGCCCGACCGCCTGGGGTTTGACGATAAACTGTTCGCACTCGTCGAGTGGATTAACAAACACCGCAATCCGCCCCTGCACGACTACCTGCTTATCGAAGGGGTGCGCGAAATGCTGGCCGCCTTGCAGCCCCATTACCCCATGACAGTTGTCAGCGCCCGCGACGACCGCTCGACCCGCGCCTTCCTCGACCGCTTTGAACTGACCCACTTCTTCCAGGAAATTGTCACCGCAATTACCGTCGAACATACCAAACCCTTCCCGCACCCAATCCGCCATGCCGCTGAAAAAATGGGCCTCAAACCCGAAGAATGCCTGATGATAGGCGACACCACCATAGACATCCGCGCGGGCCGGGCCGCCGGAACGCAGACGGTCGGCGTCCTGTGCGGGTTCGGCGAGGAGCACGAACTGCGCCGCGTTGGGGCCGACATCATCCTGAAAAACACACCCGACCTGACCGAAATCCTGCTATCCCGATGAATCTTCTCGAAATCCGCGATCTGGGCGTGATGGCTTACCAACCCGCCTGGGACTTGCAAAACAGCCTGGCAGCAGAAATTGCCCGGGGCGAAAAACCCGCCACCCTGCTCCTGCTCGAACACCCGCACACTTACACCTTTGGGCGGCGCGGACAGGCCGCCAACCTGCTCTGGGACGAAAGCGAACTGACCCGGCGCGGAATCAGCGTCCACTGGGTGGACCGGGGCGGCGATGTCACCTATCACGGCCCCGGACAATTGGTCGGCTACCCCCTGCTCAGGCTGCCCGACAGCGACCACGTCGGCTACATCCGCAAACTGGAGCAAGCCCTCATCCTGGCCCTGGCGCGGATGGGGCTGGTCGCCGGGCAAGTTGCCGGGCTGAGCGGGGTCTGGGTACAGCCCGAAGTTGCGGAACGCTGCGCACGCTGTCTGCCCGAACAACGCGGCAAACCGGCCAAAATCGCCGCCATCGGTGTCAAGGTCGATGCCAGCAACATCACCCGCCACGGGTTTGCCCTCAACGTCGACCCGCAGATGGACTATTTTGACGGCATCATCCCTTGCGGAATTGCGGAATATGCCAGCATCAGCATGGCAGACCTGCTCGGCCAGGTGCCCGATATGCCGTTCATCAAATCGGAAGTGGCGCGCGCCTTCGCCCAGACTTTTGGGTTCGGGCAATGACCAACAGGTATTTGACTTTTTTTCTTAAAATCATTACACTACAAACAGTTCTTATTCTTGTGGAGGAAATATGGCTCAGTTTCAACTTGTCATGCACGCAGGCCCGACCCCCGGCAAAACCTTCCCGATGGAGGGCGATGTCCTGACCATTGGCCGCGAAGCCAGCAACGCAGTTGCCATCAACGATGCCGAAGTTTCGCGCAAACATGCCCAACTGGTTTTGCAGGGCGGAAAGTATGTCATCACCGACCTGGGTTCGACCAACGGCACATTTGTCAACGGCCAGCGGCTGACCGGCCAGCATGTGCTCCAGCCCGGTGAAATCATCTCGCTTGGCGAACAAATCAACCTGCTTTACGAAGTTGTCGCCCAGGTCGACCCCAACGCCACAATGGTTTCGCCCGCCGCACGAATGCCCGCCGCGCCTGCTCCCGCGCCC
>JAGVAO010000267.1 GCA_020060235.1 Anaerolineales bacterium
CCGCGTCCGCGCCAGAGCCTGGCCCAAACCCTGCTCAGCGAAACATCCATCAAGACCTTCCTTTACCTGGGGGCTTTCTTCGTCATCTCGGCTGCCATTATCCTGGCCGCGCTGGTCGAAACCCTGCGCCTGCCCATCCTTTCGCTGGCCGTGCTGGCCTTTGGCGCGGCAGCCATTGCGCTCAAAAAACGCCTGCCCCAGCCAAGTTTTGTCCTTTTCATCGTCTTTTCCTTCCTGCTGCCCATCAACGCCGGGGTGTTTGCCGACCTCATAAAACTGGAGACCCAGGCCCTGGCCGCCTACTGGACGTTTGTCCTGTTGTCGAGCGCGGCCATCTGGGTCTTTGCGACCTGGTTCTACAACTCGCGCTTCTTCACCCTGACCGCGCTGGGCGCCTTCATCTGGTCGGGATGGAACATGCCCGGCATCCTGGCTGCCGACCCGGCAGGAGAATTCCGGCTGATGACCCTGCAATTGACCAACCTGGCCTCGCTGGCCGGAATTGTTTTCCTGATTCGTAAAAAGGACTGGAAGTTCAGTTTTCCGGCTTTCCTTTCGGGGCAGTTGGTCAACCTGCTGCTTTTTGCCGCGCTCGGAATTTATGCGCTCATCAACCTGGCTTATAACCAGCCGGATTGGGTCTGGCTGGCCCTGGCCCTTGCCAGCCTGTTTTGCGCCGGGTACTACGTGGCAAGCCACCTGGTGCGCCCCTTTGCGCCCTATCCCTGGCTTGCCACCGCGGCATTCAGCCCAGTTCTCTACTTTGGCCTGAATTCGTTTGCCTTCGCCCACGAAAACAGCTTCGTTCTTGCGCTTGGCTGGGCGGCCTGGGCCGTGCTGCTGACCGCCCTGAGCGAAATCACTTATCGCATTGCTCACCTGTCCTGGCTGCAAGGGAAGACGAAAGAATACTCCCTGCCGCTCTCCCTGGCCGGGATTGCGCTCTTTCTTATAGGCAGCCTGTGGGGGATTTTCACCTCGGCCTCGTGGGGCTTTGCGATTTTCGGCCTGTCGGCCCTGGTGCTGACAGTTGCCCACATTGCCCGTCCACGTGGCTGGGTCTGGCTGGCGGCCCTCGTGCACGGGCTTTCGGCATACTTCATTTTCTTCCAACTGCCGTTCATCCCTGAAATTGTCCACGATTATCTGCTCTTCCAGGCGACCCTGGTTGCCATCCTGCTGCTCCTGCCCGACCTGTTGCTCAAACCCGACTGGCGCGCCAGGCTTGGCTGGTTCCTGCCCCTGCGCGGGCTGGGCGCCTTCGTCGGCCTGTGGACAGTGCTGGGAATCTTCGGCACGGCCCTGTCAGACCAGGCCCAGGCCGCCATCGCCAGTTTCCTGCTTTCCGGTTTTTATTGGCTATACGCCATTCGCTACCAGAAAGCCTGGATTGGCTACCTGCCCGCCTTCCTCTTCCCGCTCGGCCTGGTATACGGATTCAGCGCGCTCGACCTGCCGCTTGGTTTTGCGGCGGTTGCCATCCTGTCCGCGCTCTACTACGGATTCGGTCTTGTCCTCTCGCGCTTCCTGCGCCTGGAAACCTGGTCGAGAACCCTGCGCTGGACCGGACTGGCGCTCACCCTGCTCCTCGCGCTTGCGGCGCTGGTTGGCGAGTACCGCTTCGAGGGCTGGTTCATCGCCCTGCTGGCGCTGGCCTTCCTGCTCGAGAGCCGCCGCTACCCGCACATCGAAATCCTTGCCCCGGCGCTGCTCTCGCTTGGGTTTGCGCTGGTGTTGTTCGAGAACAAAGTCGAAACAGCCTTTTACTACCTGGCAGTGGCCAGCGCACTCTGGCTGGCGACTGAATATACCTGCAAATTGATTCTGCCTTCCCGTCCGCTGGCGCTGCTGACACGCATTGCGGGAGCCGGGCTTACAGCTCTTGCGGCGATGGTTTTCTTCTTCAGCGCCGGGGAGAACCTGGCCCAATTCATTACCAGCCTGGCCTTTGCTCTTTTTTTGCTGGTCTATGCGTTGCTCTACCGCCAATCGCGCCTGGGATACGTCTTCAACCTTTTCCTGGCCCTGGCTGCGCTGTCGCTGGCCAACCTGTGGCTGGATTCGGCCTGGCTGTGGACATTGGCCCCGCTGGCGATTCTCTACTTCATCTTCGGCCTGGCACTGAACAACAACTGGGGCGAAACCTTCCGCTTTTCGGGGCTGGGATTGGCCGCATTGACCGCCCTGTCCGCACCGTTTGCCTCCCAAACCGGCGGCGGATGGTTCGTCGCCGCGCTTGGCCTGACCTGGCTGGGCGAAACCCTGCTCAAGAAACGCCCCTGGGCCGAGGGCGGTTTTTACTTGTTTGGCCTGCTTGCGCTGGGGATGGTGCTCCACCAGTACGACCTGCTTACCCTGGCTTATTACTTCTTCGGGATGGCAATCTTCCTGCTTGGCTTCGACCTGATTTTCGGACTGGGAATTGCGCGCACGCCGGTGCTTTCCATCCCGACTCGCATCCTGGGCGGGCTGGCGGCGACTGTTTCTATCCTGGCCTGCCTGCCAGATGGAATCGAAACCGGCGAACTGGTCATCAGCCTGGCGCTGACGGTGTTTTTTAGCCTGTACGCCGTCCTGCGCCGCCAACCCGCGCTCGGTTACATCCCCGCCGGACTGCTGCCGCTCAGCGTATTGTTTGGCCTGAACTGGCTGGGCTGGAGCAACTGGCTCTGGCCTTTGATTGCCGTCGCTGTCGGGTACTACGCCGCCAGCCTGCTGCTCGGCCTGTTCTCGGCAGACTGGTCAAGGGTGCTGCGCCTTGGCGCAATCGGCCTGGGGACGCTGACCAGCCTGTCGGCGCCCTTTGAAGGCTCCGGGGCGCTCGCTTCCATCCCCGTCGCCATTGCGGCCAGCCTGTGGGCGGTAGAAGCCTTTCGCCGCCGCAACGTCTGGCTTGGCTTCCCGACCAACGGCCTGTACCTGCTGTCTTACTTTATGCTGCTGGCCTCGCTTGAAGTCACGCAGGCGCAGTACTATTCGGCTGGCGCGGCCCTGCTCGGCCTGCTGATGCACTACCTGCTGACCCGCGCCGGGAGCGATAAGGGCGCATTTGTGACCGGCATGATTTCGCAACTGGTTTTGCTCGGCACGACCTACATCCAGATGGTTGCCAACGAAGAGTTGGGCTATTTCGCCGCGCTGTTCTTCCAGGCCCTGGTGGTGCTGGTCTATGGGCTGGTCATCCGCTCGCGCAGCCTGGTGGGCCTGCCTATTTTCATGCTGGTGCTGGGAGTCAGCACGATTGTGCTCTTCATCCTGCGCGGACTTTCGACGGTCATTCTGATTGGCTGCACCGGCATTGTGATGATTCTCGTGGCAACCCTGGCGGTTGTGCTGCGCGAACGCCTGGCTCAGGTCGGTGAACGATTGAGTAACTGGAAGGCCTAAGCGATGAGAATGGGCTTTGGCCTTTTGCTCCTGCTGGTCTTTGCGCTCACGGCCTGCGCCCCGGCGCAAACTGTGGTTTCGCCTGTTGCGGCAAGCGAGACCCCCGCGCCGCTGCCGCCCCGCGCAACCCCAACCCCTGAGCCAAGCGCCACAGACACACCGGCTGAAACCGCCACCCCCACTGAAACACCGACTCCAAGCGAGACGCCGACCCCAACCGACACGCCCACGCCCGAAGCCACGCCCACCTACGCCATCCTGCGCGGGCGGGTGAATGTCGAAAAAGTGAGTTGCCGCTACGGGCCGGGCGCAATGTATCTTTATCTCTACGGCATGAACCAGGGCGCCAACCAGGACGTCATTGGGCGCAACGACAACGGCACCTGGGCGCTGACCAAAGCGCGCGGCGACAACAAATCGTGCTGGGTCAGGACCGACCTGATGGACTTGAACGGCGATATTATGAGCGTCCAGCCCGTCCACCCGGACGATTACAACCTGCCCAAGTCTCCGTTTTACGGGCCGTTGACCAACGTCAGCGCGCGGCGCAACCCGAACAACGCCAGCGAGGTGATTGTCAGTTGGGGGCCGCTCATCCTGCGCGCCGGCGACGACTCGCTCCAGACGCCTTATGTGCTGCAAGTCTGGGTCTGTCGCGCCGGGGAAATGGTGATGGAATCCATTGGCTCGTACCAGACTTCCGTCGCGGTGGTGGACGAGGGCGGCTGCGCCGAAGCCTCACGCGGGCGCATCACCGCCGCCGAAAAGCACGGCTACACCAAATTTGTCGAAATCCCCTGGCCATGATGCCGGGCAACAACTATTAAACGCAAAGACGCCGGGAATTATTTTCCCGGCGTCTTTGCGTTCCTCAAGCCAGTCTCTTACTCGTACCTGAACCGCCAGACCCCGACCGCGAAAAAGACCGCCGCGAAACCGAGCAGAACACCCGCTTCCGGCAAAATATCCACCAGCCCGCCGCCGCGCAGGACAAGGTCGAGCATTCCCTGCATGGCCCAGGTAGTCGGCAGGACTTTGACAAAGGTCTGGATGGCGGGCGGGAAGAGTTCAATTGGGTACCAGCAGCCGCCCATCAAGGCCATGACCATGCCGAGCATGATGCTCAATCCGTTGGCCTGCCCGGACGTTTTAACAAATGCGCCCATTGCGCTGCCAATTGCGGCGGCGGCCAGGGCAGAACAGACCAGCATGACCGCCAGCGCCAGCGGGTCGCGGCCCCAAGCCAGTTTCATCACCAGGATGCCAAACCCAACCAGCAGCAGCATTTGCACAATCGCCATCAGCACCTGGCCCGAAATCGTACCCAGCAGGTAAGTAGCCTTGCGGGTCGGGGTGGTCAACAGACGGCGCAAGGTTCCGGTGGCGCGCTCATAGGCGAACAATTCCGAGATACCAAACAAGGGGATAAAAACCCAGGTGATGAGCTGCCCGGCGGACGAATTGGCGCGCGGGTCGTACTCCACCTGGTCGGGGGTCGCGGCGCGGATGACTGTCACACGTTGCGGGGTGTCCTCCTGCAATTCGCGGGCCAGTTCCAAAGATTGGTCGAAATAAGCGGCCTTTTCCGCATCCGAGGCAAACGGCATGGCCTCCTCGCGCTGGCTGACAGCCGTGTTGGCCGCGCTGACCGCGCTCGAAACCCGCCGCAGGGCCGTCTGGATGGCGCGCTGGGCAATCGAAGCGTTCAGGTTGTTGGGCTGCTGCCGAAAATCGACGGCGGCGGTGCCCTCCTGCAAGGAGGCCGTGTCCAGCCCGGCGGGGATGATGAAAATCGACGAGGCACGCCGCTGGCTGAACTGCTCCTCCGCATCGGCGCGGGAAACCACCTCGGGCCGAACCGCACTGGAGGCCGCCAGTTCGCTGACGATTTGGGCCGATAGGGCGGTCTGGGCTTCATCGACCACCAGCAGGCGGATACGGGCATCCTCGTCGCCGCTGGGCGTGCCGCCAGCCAGCAGAAAGGTGAAAATAATCGGCAGGATGATGAAAAAGAGCAGTTCCGAAAAACCGCTAAAACGCATAATTGCGTCTTTTATGATGATGGCGAGGATTTTTCTCATTTATTCAACCTTGTAGTAGGGGCGATTCGCGAATCGCCCCTACGTTATTATCGTTTCATCACATTCGAGCGGCCAAAAATAAAAGCCGAAATAACAAACAGGCTCGCGCCCATAACCAGCAGGGACAGGATGGGTTTGCCCAGGTCGGCCAGGCTGCCGCCGAGCGCCAGGGTGGTGAAACCGTCCAGCCCCCAGGCGTTGGGGGTAATGGCGCTGATGGCGCGCACAAAAGCGGGCATATCTTCAAGGCTGATGAAAGTGCCGCCCAGGATGCCAAAAATCAACATCATGGCCGAGCCGAGCGCGCCAACCTGCCCGGTCGAGCGTCCCAGGGCGGTCAGCAGCAGGCCCCAGCCGCAGGCCCCGAACACCGCCGCCGCTATCAGCATGGCGATGCCCAACGGGTCGCCCCAGCGCACCTGGAAAAAAAGCGCGCTGGCAATAATCAGGATGCCGACCTGGGCATAGCCGGTCAGGAAGATGCCCAAAACCTTGCCACCCAGCACCTGCCAGGGGCGGGTCGGTGAAACCAGCAGGCGCGGCAGGGTGCCCTGGATTTTCTCAACCAGCAGCGAGCGCCCGCCATAACTGACGGTAAACATCAAGAACATAAGCGCCATGCCGGGGGCCATGTAAGCCAACGGGTCGAACTCGACGGCATCCGCGCCCTGGCTGTCGGTGCGCAGGGTAATGGCCGCGCTCGAGAAATCCTGCCCATCGGCTTCTGCGAACATTTCTTGCGCCAGGCCCTCGACCTCGAGCGATGACATGGTCTCGATGCCGGGGATGCCCAGGATGCTGGTCATGCTGCCGATTCGACCTTCCTCGACCCGGCTGATAAACTCGTCCACAACGGCTTTGACCACCCCGGCGGAGGTCGGGCGGGCCGGGTTGGTATAGATTTCGATTTGCACAGGCTCGGCGGAAAACGCGCCAGCATCCAGCATTTCACGGGAAGGGATGATGCTTTCGCTAAACCCCGCCGGGATGATGACCGCCGCAGCAGCCTGGTCCTCGTCGATTAATCGGCGGGCAGCCTCGGGTGAGTCCGCTTCGGCGGGTTCCAGCAGCGCGGATAAATCGTCAGAGTAAAAGACATCCAACAGCGCGTCGCCCAGTTGGGCCTTGTCCAGATTAACGATGACAACCGGAATGTCGCTCAACCCGGAGGTCGAGCCGCCGCTAAAACGGCCGGTGACGAAGCCCAGGCCCAGGGTCAGCAGGAAGGGCGCCAGAAGCATGAACATCAGCGCCGCGCGGTCGCGGAAGGCAAGCTTCAAATCTTTGATGCCGATAAGGAATAATTTTTGCATGGAAATCTCCAGCCAGACGGTGGACCGTAGACGGTAAAAACGGTCAAACCACTTCGGTCCTCGGTCCACCGTCTAACGTCAGTCTCTCAACGCCCGCCCGGTCAGGTGCAGGAAGACCGCTTCGAGATTCGGCTCGCGGATGTCAAGCGAGCGGATTTTGATGCCGCGCTCGTTGGCCTTGGCGACGACGGCAGCCAGGATGTCCTCTGCCGAGGGGGTGATAATCGAAACGGTGTGGTCGCTGACGTCGGCATTTTGGACTCCCGGCAGGCCGCGCAGGGCTGTGGACAGGGCTTCGGGGTCTTCTTCCTCGCCGATGTGCAGCAGCAGGGTGTCGGTCTGGCCGACCTGGCGGGTCAGTTCGTCTTGCGTGCCGAGGGCTATCAGTTCGCCGTGGTCGATAATGCCGACCCGGTTTGAAAGTTCGGCGGCTTCTTCCATATAATGGGTGGTGTACAGGACGGTCATGCCCTGCGCGTTGAGCGCCTTGACCGTATCAAGAATGGCGCGGCGGCTCTGCGGGTCGATTCCGACCGTCGGCTCATCCATAAAGAGCAGGCGCGGTTTGTGCAGCAGTCCCACGCCGATGTTAACGCGCCGCTTCATGCCGCCGCTGTAGGTTTTGACCCGGTTTTTGGCCTTGTCGGTCAGCCCGATTTGTTCGAGGACTTCGTCGATGCGGCTGGCAAGGGGTTTGCCGCCCAGCCCATACATTTGTCCCCAGAATTCGAGGTTCTCTCGGGCGGTCAGTTCCTCGTAGAGGGCAAGGTCTTGCGGCACGACGCCAATCACCTGACGCACAGCCATCGGGTACTTTTTGATGGAATGCCCGGCAATGACTGCGTCGCCATCGGTCGGGTCATAGAGCGTGGAAAGCATCGAGATGGTGGTAGTCTTGCCCGCGCCGTTGGGGCCGAGCAGGCTGAAAATTTCACCCTCCCGAATGTCAAATGAAATCCCCTTGACGGCGGTGAAATCACCGTACTTTTTGACCAGGTTGTTCACTTCAAGAATCGACGGCATAAAACCTCCTGACGGAAAATATGGTGAAGTATAGCGCAAAAAGGGGCTGGAAGTTGCATAATTCTGCTGCTTTTCTTCATCCCAAGCCATGCCCAAAGCATCAAAAACAAAACATTTGTTCTGATTTATGGTATCATTACAGGCATTCACGCTGAGGGGCGTGAAAAAATTTTGGAGGGCACCATGTTCGAGATTTCTGAGTACACCGTCCTGGCCCGTCAAATCAGCGATACGCTGACGGGCAAGACCATCCGAGCGGGGGAATTGGGCAATTCGCCGCATAAATTTGTCTGGTACAACCGCAGCCACGAAGAATTCGCGCAGTTGACTGCCGGGAAAGTCGTCGGCCAGCCGCGCGTTCAAGGCCGATGGATGTCGATTGCGCTGAACCCTGGCTATACGCTGCTTTTCGGCGAGTGCGGCGGGAAAATCCTTCTCCATCCGGCGGGCGACCCGCTGCCGGGAAAATATCACCTGCTGCTGCATTTCGACGACGGCTCGGCCCTCTCGGCCACCACCCAGATGTGGGGCGCGATGGAACTCTACGAAGCCAGGCAGGAACAGGAGCGCGAGTACGTCAGGGGAATGCGCCCCACCCCGCTCGACCCGGAATTCACTTTTGATTATTTCGACAACTTGATTGACGAACTGCTCGAAGGGCCGAAGCGCAGCGCCAAAAGCCTGCTGACCCAGGAGCAGACCATTCCGGGCCTGGGAAACGCCATCGCACAGGACATCCTGTTCCGCGCGAAAATTGGGCCGCGCCGCGCGTTGAACGAATTCACCCCCGGCCAGCGCCGCGACCTGTACGCCGCGATAATCGACACCGTCCGTGAAGTCATCGAGGCCGGCGGGCGCAATGACGAAACCGACCTGTTCGGCCAGCCGGGGAGATACATCCGCATCATGGACAGCGCCGCCGCCGGGAAGCCCTGCCCGGACTGCGGCGCAACCGTCCAGAAGATGCAATACCTGGGCGGGGCCTGTTATTTCTGTCCGAAGTGCCAGCAATAAAATAGCTTTCGGGTGGACATAAAGGCCAAGAACCCGACAGGGCAGGAGTTTGCCGAAAGCAGGCTCCTGCCCTGCTATTTGCGCGCCAACCTTACATCAGACTTTCAAGCGAACAACGCCTGCCAAATACGAGTATAATTTCCAGCAGGATTCCCCCATGTCCGATAAGATTACAAGCCTGCTTCCTCCCAACCTGCGCCGCGCGGCAAAACACCTGTTCTTCAAAGCCCTCCTGGTCGGACTGACCCTCCTGGTGGGCGTTTTTGCTACCGTTGTTATCGCCAACCGCAGCGGGCAAATGGAAACCAGCGTAGAACGCCAAATCGACCGCTACCTGCGCTCCTGGAAGTTCATTGCCACTGTGAGTGACCTGCCCGATGACGAATTCCGGGAAAAAATTGAAGAAGCACGCGTTCAATTACGTCTCGAAAGCGGCCTCGATTTGCCTTTCTGGGAGCGCCACCTGCGCTGGACGTGGAATGCCCTGCGCTTCGACTGGGGCCGCCTGGTGCTTACAGATACGATGGTCATGCACGGACAAGCGCGTAATACCACCGAAGTCCGCGACATCATTGTCAGTTACTTTCCAAATACGCTTTTGCTGGCAGCCTCAGCCAACCTGCTGGTGTTCGTTCTGGGTATTCCGCTTTCCCTTTACCTGGCGCGTAATTATGGCAACAAAGTCGACCGCCTGGTTGCCTCGCTTACACCGCTCTCATCCATACCGAGTTGGGCGCTTGGCGTGCTGCTTATCTCCATCTTCGCCGTCGAACTGCGCTGGCTGCCCACCGGTGGCATGTTCGACCAATTGCCGCCCGAACACCCCATTGGTTACATTCCCATTGTTGCCCGGCGCATGATTTTGCCGGTCAGCGCAATTTTTATCAGCCTGTTCTTCCAACTGGTGACCACCTGGCGCACCTACTTCGTGCTCTACTCACAGGAAGACTATGTCGACCTAGGAAGAGCCCAGGGACTGAGCAACAAACGCCTCGAAAACCTCTACATTCTCAAACCCGCCCTGCCATATGTCATCACCAGTTTCAGCATGATTCTGGTCGGTTTCTGGCAAATGACGATGGCGCTCGAAGTCATCTTTAAATGGCCCGGCATTGGCTGGCTGTACGTTGAACGCGCCCTGCCCAACTTCTGGAGTGAGAGCATGTATCCCGGCGAAATTTTACTGGCCGTAGGAATTGTGGTCATGTTCGCCTACCTGCTCGGCGGGGTGGTCTTCCTTTTGGATATCGTCTACGTGCTGGTCGACCCGCGCATCCACATCGAACCGGAAGAAATCGGCGAACTACGTCGTCCGCGCCCGGCGGGATGGTGGAAATTCTGGCAGCGGTACCCGTCCCCCGCCCTCCCCGGAGCAAACCACCCGAAGCCTGCTCCCCTTATCGATATCTCATCCACCCTTGAAAGCCTGCGCGCTTCCCTGACAGGGTTCGCCGCAGCCGCCCGCCGCATCATGGCGGAAATCCGCCAGTACCCTTCGGCCATTGTCGGGCTTATCCTGCTCTCCCTGCTGCTGGTTGGCTCGCTCTACGCCATCATTGCCTATCCCTATGCAGAAATCGGCGAACAGTGGCGGCGCGGCAACCTGACTGGCAAGCCCGAGGTGCCGCAACTGGCCCAACCGGGCTGGGTCAACTGGCTTCGCAGCGAAAAATACCTATCGACCCTGAAAATAAACGAACCGGTTGCCAAAGAGACCCGCCAGATTTCCGAAACCATGAGCGAGGTCAGCCTGACCCTGCAATTTGACTATGACTATGCCACTTTCCCCTCTGAAATTTACCTGTACCTGATGCCGAAATTTGGCGAAAAACAGCCCTATCTCTCCCTGGCCTGGATAACCCCCGACGGGCGCACTATTACCCTCAAAGGCAACAACCTGGCAACCAACAATGTGCGCTACAACTTCCAGGAAGGCATCCCCGTCCGGCGGCTGGTCTCGCAAAGCCCCGACTGGCAAGCCTGGTTTAATTTTGGCAATGTCCTGCCAACGCCCTTGCACCATGCCCTTTTTGCCGAACCGCAAGGCCAGGCCGCCAGCCTGCAAAAGGGGACTTACACCCTGCAACTCGATGCGCTCTTCTTTGACGACCCCGACCCCGACCTGCAAGCCGAACTCGTGCTGCTCGGACAAGTCTACGGCGCGGCTGGCAGCGATTACTACCGCCGCGACCTGCTGGTGCCCCTGTTATGGGGGATGCCCTTCGCCCTGGCCTTTGGGCTTTTCGGGGCGACTGCCACAACCCTGCTTTCGATGTTCTTCGCCGCCGGCAGCGCCTGGTATGGCGGCTGGGTCGACGGGCTTGTCCAGCGCCTGACCGAAGCCAATATGGTCTTGCCGGTTCTTGCAATCGGCGTGCTGGCTTATTCATTATTCGGATTAAACATCTGGGTTGTGCTGACCATTATTATCGCCCTTAACATCTTCGGAAGCCCCAGCAAAACCTTCCGCTCGGCATTTTTGCAGGTCAAGCAAGCCGGATACATCGAAGCCGCCCGCGCCTATGGGGCCAGCAGCCGCCGCATCATCCTCGAGTATATGATTCCGCGCATTATCCCCGTCATCGTGCCGCAACTGATTGCGCTTGTCCCCACCTTTGTCTTCCTCGAAGCCACCCTGGGAATCTTTAATATCAAAACCGAATATCCCACCTGGGGCACCATCATCTACCAGGGCTTAACTCGCGGCGCGCTCTACGGCGCGAAATTCTGGGTGCTGCAACCCATCACCTTGTTATTGCTCACCAGCCTGGGATTTGCGCTGCTCGGTTCTGCGCTGGAGCGCATTCTCAACCCCCGCCTGCAAGACGGGACCTGAAACATAATCCCCCAAACAAAAAAACTAAACGGTTAACAACCTGTCCACCGCCGCAGCCAGGTCAGCCAGGGTGCGGACTTGCAGGATGTTGTCGCACAGCGGCACGTAGGCAGGCATGTCGCTGTCGCCGGTGCCCCACAGCGACGGCGGCTCGGGGGTCATCCAGACGGTGCGGGCGGCGCGGCGGGTCATCTTCTGAAACAGGTCGATGCGCGGGTCGTTGTAATTGTTGCGCCCATCGCCAACGATGAGCAGGGTGGTCTGCCCGTTGAGGGTGTCGAAATAGCTGTCGGTGTAATTTTTCAGGCTGTAGCCCAGGTCGGTGTTGTAAGACCCGGCTGGCATCCGGCGCAGAACGCCGCGGATGGCCTGGTTGCCGTCCGCTATACTGAAATCGGCGGAGATGTATTCGAGGTGGTCGATAAAGGCAAAGGCGTGGGTCTTGCTGACCTGGCCTTGCAGGGTGTAGAGAAAAGTCAGCATCAACTCGGAGCAAAAGCGCATCGAGGTGCTGATGTCGCACAAGACGACGATGCGCGGCTTGCGCAGCCGGTCGCGGTGACGGATTTCGAGCGGCACGCCGCCATGCTTCAGATTGGCGCGGATGGTGGCCTTGGCATCCAGTTGGCCGTTTTTGGCGCGTTTCTGGCGCAGGGCAATCCGCGTGCGCAGGGCGGCCGCCAGACGCTGGACTTCGCGCTGGAGGGCTTTTTTGTCGGCGTCGGTCAGGGCTTCAAAGGGACGGTTGAGCAGGCTGTCGGCCGATTCGCCGGGCGGACGTTCGCTCAGGTTCTCGGCCAGCCGCTCCCCGGCAAACTGGTTGAGTTGCTGCTGCATCCCGGCCATGTTCTGCTGGATGAGTTCGCGCATTTGCTGGAGGCGGTCGGGCGTCATTCCCATTTCGGCCAGTTGCTGCATCAGTTCGCGCAAGGCTTCGCGGACTTCAGGGAAAGCCAGGGCGCGCTCCATGCGCTGCCTGAGCCAGTCCTGGTAGCGAATGTCGTCCAACTGGTTCAGGCCGACCATCTGGCCGAGTTGTTCGAGTTCTTCGCGGCTGAGCGGCTGTCCGCTCATCAGGCGTTCCATGCGATTTCGCAGGTTTTCGGCGTACTCGCGCAGAGCCTGGGCCAGCATTTGGGCTTCTTCAGGAGTCAGGTTCTCAGAAAGATTACCGCCCATCATCGGCGGCTGGCCGGAGCCAAAAAAGAGCGGAAAAAGTTTATCGAACGTCGGGATGTCGCGCGCGTCCTTAATCAGCGTGGCGCGCAGGGACAGGCGAAACTGCTCACGGTCTTGTATCCCCATCAAATCGACCGCGGAAAACGATTCGGCGCTTTCAGCCAGGCTGATGCGCACGCCGCTGGCGCGCAAGGCGGAGATGAGTTGGAGGATTCGGGATTCCACAAATTCACCGTTATTCACAGCAGGGGCGACCCGGCGGGTCGCCCCTGCTGCATAAAACATCAATTCCCCGAAAACCGTTGGAAGTCGTCGCGGGCCGGGCGCGGGGGCGGTGGGTTGACAAACTGGCGGCGGGCCTTCGACAGGTCGGCTTCGTGCTTTAGCAGGACGGAGAGCGTCTCTTCAAGGGTGGGTTTATCCAGGTTTTGGGCATTAAGCGCCAACAGGGCATTGGCCCAATCCAACGTTTCACTGATGGATGGCGATTTGCGCATATCCGCCGAACGCAAACGTTGAACAAACTCGACCGCCTGGCGCGCCAGTTTGGGATTCAGGTCAGGGACTTTCAGGCGCACAACAGCCAGTTCCGCTTCCAGGTTGGGGTAATCAATGAACAGGTACAGGCAGCGCCGTTTAAGGGCTTCGCTCAGTTCGCGGGTGTTATTGGAGGTCAGGATGACAAACGGGCGGTGTTTGGCGACCAGGGTACCCAGTTCCGGCACAGATACCTGGAAGTCGCTCAGCACTTCGAGCAGGAAGGCCTCGAATTCGGCGTCGGCGCGGTCAATTTCGTCAATGAGCAGGACGGTCGGTTTTTCGCTCAGGATGGCTTTGAGCAGCGGACGCTGGAGCAGGAAGCGCATCGAGAAGAAAACGTCTTCCTCGCGGGCCAGTTTGTCGGCGGCTTCGGCGAGCGAAGCGGCCTGTCCGAGGGTGTCGTTGAGTTTGTCGCGCAGCAGTTGGGTGTAGAGCAATTGCTTCGAGTATTCCCACTCGTAGAGGGCTTTGGTCTCGTCGAGGCCTTCGTAGCATTGCAGGCGAATCAACTCGCGGCCCGTGGCGGCGGCGATGGCCTTGGCCAGTTCGGTTTTGCCGACCCCGGCGGGGCCTTCGGTCAGCAAGGGTTTGCCAAGTTTCTCGGAAAGATAGACAATCGTGGCGATTTCATCGCTGGCGATGTATTTATGCCCGGCGAGTTGTTTTTTAACGGTATCGGTGGAAGTGAAGAGGGAATCGCTCATAACGGCAGCCTGTAATAAGGGGGAACGCCCGAGGAAAACCCCCGGCGCAAGAGAACGAACAAGACCAGTATACTCCGATTAGTGGCAACATTCCTTAGGGTTATGTAAGAAATTCAGGCTTGAATTATGCAATTATTCTTGCTACACTATACGCAATTCATACAGAAAAGGTCGGGCTTATGGCTGAAACGCTGCATTTTCAGTGGCAAAACGAGCATTTGTTGAAAAGCATTTATCCGCTGCGCGAGGTCAAACTGCGCGACTTTTTGGTTTATTTTGCCGAAATCGATACCTGGTCAGAGTATAAGGATAAACCTGCCGCTGCGCTGGAGGCCGATATTCGCGCCTATCATGAAGGGATGGCGAAACTGTCCCGGCAGTCCTTCGAGGAGTACGAAGCGATGCGCGCCTACTTCATGAATACGGATGTGCGCACCCTTTACGCCGAGTCCCTGGGCGATGTGGACGAAACCGAACTGGCAAAAATCAACCAGATGCACGCCCAGTTTGCCGCCAACCTGCCCAAATTGACCGATGTGCGCAAGGAAAAATATTTCGTCAGCCAGTTCGAGCCGCAATGGGTCAACCGTCGCAACGAGGCGCGCCGCCTGATTGCGAGCAAGAAGCGCCGCATCGACGCCATCATCCCCGAACACCCGCGCCGGCCACAGGAATTACGCGAACTCGAGAAAATGGAAACTGTGATGCTGGCGATGGTGGACGAGGAACTTATCCGGCTGCGCAAGTTCATCAAGAGTTTCGAGAAAATCGAACCGCGCAGGCTGGAACTGTTCAAAGCCAAGCAGGCCGCCCAACGCCGCAAGGATGAAATCGGCCGCCGAATGCCGGTTGTCGAGAGCAGCCTGAGGCCGTTGGAAGCAAAGCATAAAACCCTGAGCGCAGAACTGGCGCGCATGAAAACCCCGCCCGACCACCACGCAGCCGAAAAGCACTTTGCCAACCCCGACCTGGCTTCGGTCTTCGGGGGAAACCTTGATGCGGGATTTCTCAAAAAAATGACAGAAATGCGCAGCACGTTGATGAATGAATACGGGCGCGCGAACAATAAAACCCTGTCCCTGCGCAACCACCTGTACAGTTGGCGGCAATATCTTAAGGAATTGGAGAAGGAGGTTGTCACCCTTGAAGCCAACCTGCGCAACATGCCCCCTACCTGGGCCAGGCGCGCTGAAAGCGAGGCCCGGCTGCGGCAACTGCGCGAAAACATTCTTGATATTGTGCGCGACGAAATTGGCAAACTGACCGATTTTCACGCCGGGCTGGAGGCGGCCACCAAACCGAGGGCGGAAATCGAGGCCGCCATCAAGACCAAGGAACAAGAGTTGGCGCGTTTGCAGCAAAACCTGTCTGTCTTTCAAAAAAATTACCAGGCCATGCAGGCCGAACTGGCCCAGGTTGAAGCCACCCTGGCTATCGACGAAGTGAAACACATGAGCCAGTACCAGCCCAGCGGCTCGATTACCGCCAAACACATAGCGCGCTGGAAGGTTGAAGAATACCAGTCCCAACTGGCGGCAAAGAGCCGCGACGAAGTGCTCGAAGAAATTGTTCAGCGCTTCATTCGACAGCCGGAGCGCTTTCCGCCCTGGCTGCAATACATGGTCATCCATTTTTCTGGAATGCGCTACAAAAGCGCGCACGGTTCGTGGGCCAGCCCGCGCGACTTCCTCGGGCGCTGGCAGGCCTACCAGGTGGAAAAGCTGCTCAAAAGACAGGACGATGCCGCAATCCAGGCACGCTGCAACCAGAAAGCCGCCGAATATGCCCAACGGGCCGCAACAGCCCCGGTACTGGCGCGCGCACAAGAAAAAACCTGGGCCACAAAACGCGATACGCACCTGAAAGGCATGGCCTCCGGCGGCCCCAAAACCCGCCGCGCCGCGCTGGCCGAACTGCTGACAGACGAAGTCAGGTACGAAACCAGCCTGATGGATGAAGAACAGGTGCTCGCCAAATTAGTGGGGATGAAAGACCAGTTCCCGGCCTGGATGTGGAAGGAAATCGTCGCCCTGACGCCGCTGCGCGTCAACCATGTCAACAGCCCGGATTGGGAAAAACTAACCCCGGCAGAAGAAGCCCAGAAGAACGCTTATGCCAGCAGCGACCTGCGTCAGTTGGTGAACAAGTGGAAAGAAGAAAACACTGTCGGTTGGCGCGAGGAACACCAGCGCAGCCACCAATTAATTGTCACCCGCGCCGTGTGCAATGAAACTGCCGAACACTGCCAGCACCTGCGCGGACACAAACCGCCCGGCGGCCTGACCGCCAAAGCGCCCTGGTACATGAAACACGAAAAGGATGACCTTCTTCCCGGCCAGCCGCGCCCGCACTTCATCCGCCCGCGCAAACTACAGGATTTCACCACCGGGGCCAGCATCCTGTGGCTGCGTTTTGTTTCGGAAGAGAAAAGCCCCTGGCGCATTGCCCGACCGCTGGTGACAAAAGAAGGCGATACCCTGCTCGCCCCCGAAGTCATCGGCAAGGGCGGCTGGAAATACAGCGAGAGCGACATCGTCATCCGCACGCGCACAAGCCTCGACCAGAACAAGCAGCCCGTCACCCAGGAACAGTGGCTGCGCTGGATTCACGAGGCCACCGTTGCCGCCACAGGCGAAACCGCCGACGGCCCGGTCGTGCTGACCTTTGAAACCGCCCTGCCCGACGACGACCCCGGCCTTTCCTCGATAGGCCTGTTCCGCATCTGGCTCTCGAACGCGCTCTTCATGGGCACGGAAGAAAACTACAACGGCTCTTTCGTCGGCTTCGTACCGGAGGGGCAACTGCCAGTCGAGCACCTCGAAGAAATGCTCGACTGGAACAAAATCCTGCGCAGGCAGGTCATGACCCCTGCCGAGCTGGAAGCCTGGCGCAGGAGATACATTCGCAGGCAGTAACACGTTTCGGCAACCGCCCGGAGCGAAGCGCAAGATATTCTCTTGCGCTTCGCTTTTCTTAAAATTTGCGTTGAACGCCCCGAAAGCCACACAAACTTTGTGCCGCTTTTTAAATTCTGTGTTATCCTTAAGTAAGCGCTTACATGCGAGAAAACTCGCATTTTCCGACCCTATTACCACAAGGATAACCCCATGAGTGACAGAATCGAACAATTGATAGCCCAAATGACCTTTGAAGAAAAAGTCAGCCTGCTGGCGGGGGCCGATATGTGGCATACCGTCCC
>JAGVAO010000207.1 GCA_020060235.1 Anaerolineales bacterium
CCGCAAAGTCCTTATTTCAGTAGGCGGGGCAAACGGGTCGCTGGGGCTGGAAGACCTGTCTGCGCGCCAAAACTTTATCACGGCGCTGGATGCCATCCTAAATAAATACGAGTTCGACGGGGTTGACATCAACCTCGAAGGCACAATCCGCCTCATGCCAGGCGATACAGACCTGGCGAACCCCACTTCACCCTCGGTCATTCACCTGGTTGAAGCGCTACGATTGATAAAGAAATGCTTCGGGGGCAATCTTATGATTAGCCTCGCCCCCCAGGTTGCCTGTGTGCAGGGCGGATTGAGTGATTATGCCGGAGAGCAAGGCTCCTACCTGCCGGTCATCGACCAGATGAGGGACATTCTCGACCTTGTCCATGTGCAACACTATAACGCCGAGCCGCAAAAAGCGCTCGACGGTCAGACCTACCATCCCGACGACCCTGATTTCCACACTGCCATGGCTGAAATGCTCCTGCTCGGCTTCCTGCCCGCAGGTGAATCAAATTCCTTTTTTACCGGGCTGGCCCCCCGGCAGGTCAGCGTCGGGTTGCCAGCGCACAGGGATATCGTCCAAAACGGATTCCTTGCCAAAGTCCAGGAACTCGCCAGCCGGATAACGGGCGAAACCGTCCATGACCGTCAGTACCAACTCCAGAACCCGGCAGGTTATCCGGGATTCGGCAACCTGATGACCTGGTCAATCAACTGGGACGCAGTCAATCAATATCGCTTCTCCACCGCCGCCCGCGCAAGCCTCGACAGCCTGCAAACATAAAAAAATGCCCACCCTGCAACAAGCTTTATCCCCTCCGCTTATGACCCGCGGAGGGGACTTTTCGTTACGAGTGATGGATTCCTGCGAGAACAGCCTATTTTGAGCAAAAAATGAGCAGGCCTGAGCGGGGGTTGAGCAAAAAACGGCATGGAAATCATTGTATTTTATTCTTGCACGTTTTTATTCACCCTATTTCATGTTCGAGGAGGAAGCAATGAAGAAAGTTCTGAATTTTGCAGTCGTGGTGATTATCCTGGCCAGCATGGTACTGGCCACGAACGCCAACGCTGCGCCCAATGCGCAAGTCCCTGCCTGGCAGCCCAACACCAGCTACGCTGTCGGGGCGCTTGTCACCTATGGCGGGCAAACCTATCAATGCCTCCAGGCACACACTTCCCTGACAGGCTGGGAACCGCCCAACGTTCCGGCGCTCTGGAAGTTGACATCCTCCGGCCCAACCCCCACCCAGTCCGGGCCAACGGCAACGAACACCCCCATCCAGCCGACGAATACGCCACCGGCTCCCACCGCCACCAGCGGCCCCGGCGGCTCCTGCTCGGCCCCGACCTGGAATTCGACAGCCGTTTACAACACCGGCAACATCGTTTCGTGGAACAACCGCGAGTGGCGCGCCAAATGGTGGACACAGGGCGAACAACCCGGCACAACCGGCCAATGGGGCGTATGGGAGGACAGGGGCCCGTGCAGCGGCGGCCCAACCCCGACCAATACGTCTGTTGCGCCTACCAACACGCCCGTAGGCCCCACCCCAACCCGAACCCCAACGATTGTCCCCTCGACCCCCGGCCCTGGCGGCAGCAAGGTCATCGGTTATTTTGCCCAGTGGGGCGTCTATGGACGCAATTACCACGTCAAGAATATTGTTACTAGCGGCTCGGCCTCCAAGTTAACGCATATCATGTACGCTTTTGGCAATGTCCAGAATGGCCGCTGCGTGATTGGCGATTCTTACGCCGATTATGACCGTTTCTATTCTGCCGCAGAGAGTGTTGACGGCGTGGCGGATACCTGGGACGCCGGCGCACTGCGCGGTAGCTTCAACCAACTTCGCAAACTCAAACAAATGTATCCCCACATCAAGGTTATCTGGTCCTTCGGCGGCTGGACGTGGTCCGGCGGATTTGGTCAGGCGGCTGCCAATCCCACCGCCTTTGCCCAATCCTGCTACGACCTGGTCTACGACCCGCGCTGGGCGGATGTCTTCGACGGAATCGACATCGACTGGGAATACCCGAACGCCTGCGGCCTGAGCTGCGACAACAGCGGCTTCGACTCGTACCGCAACCTCATGTCGGCCTTGCGCACCAAATTTGGCCCCAACCGGCTGGTGACAGCGGCCATTCCGGCGGGCGCGGCCAACATCAATGCGGCAGACTATGGCGGCGCGGCCCAATATGTTGATTTCTACATGGTCATGACCTACGATTTCTTTGGCGCATTTGCCCCGACCGGCCCAACAGCCCCGCATTCGCCACTGTACAATTATTCAGGAATCCCCCAGCCAAACTTCTACTCTGACTACGCCATCCAGCTTCTCAAGAGCAAGGGCGTTCCATCCAACAAGCTCCTGCTGGGCGTTGGCTTCTACGGTCGTGGCTGGACAGGCGTCAGCAACGTCAATGGCGGATTGAACCAGCCCGCCACCGGCGCCGCCCAGGGAACTTACGAACCGGGCATCGAAGATTACAAGGTGCTGGTGAATACCTGCCCGGCGACTGGCACAGTTGCGGGAACCGCCTACGCCTACTGCAACGGCAACTGGTGGAGCTACGATACCCCTGCAACGCTGGCCAGCAAGATGAACTACATGAAATCCCAAAATCTCGGCGGCGTTTTCTTCTGGGAACTCTCGGGCGATACGTCCAACGGTTCATTGATTACCACACTGCACAACAATCGCTAAAACATCAGCGCGCAAATTCGCCCGCGTGAAATAAAAAAAACAGGCAGGATGCAAAAGCGTTCTGCCTGTTTTCATCGTCCCAGATTTTTCCGCTGCTATTCCAGGTGCATTGAAACCGCCTGCTCGCCCTCCGAGAAATCAGAAAGAACAATCAGCGCCGATGTAACCGTACTGCCAGGGTTGCGCCACGAGTGGTTGAGTTGGGCGGCGAACAAAAGGCTGTCGCCCGTCCCCAGCGCGTAAACAGTATCTTCAACCTGGTATTCCAGTTGGCCGCGCAGACAGAAAACAAATTCATGGCCGGTATGAACAACCTTGTTCGGCCCGCTCGACGCGCCGCTTTCGAGGGTCAGCATGAAAGGCATCACGCGACCAAGGAAATTTTCACCGCCAAGCCCTTCCCACAGGCCGCGCATGAAAGGGAGGCGGGTACGCGCATCCGCTTTGACAAAAACTATTTTTTCGCGAAGCGTGGCCGGGGAAAAGAAATCGGTAATCGGCACTTCGAGCGCGTCAGCAAGCCGGTAAAGGGTGCTGACCGAGGGGGAAGTCTTGCCGCGCTCAATCATGCTCAAGGCATTGGCCGAAAGTCCGCTCATGGTCGCCAGTGTGCGCATCGAAACAGCGCGGGATTCGCGCAACTGGCGCAAGCGGTTGCCTACATCTACAGAAATTGCCTCGCGGCTCGACATTTCCATTCTCAATACTCCTCAAAGTAACAATACCCAGATAGTCGAGTGCATCTCGCCTGGATGAATACTATCACAACTTGAAAGAAATTCACCAGCAAAGATTAGGGTTTCGGCCCGGCATCGATAACGGCTTGCGGCGTGCCGTCTTCGAATTTCTTGAAGTTCTCGCAAAAACGCGCGGCCAGGTCTTTGTAGCGCCTGTCATATTCGGCCCTGCTTGGCCAGGACGACCAGGGCTGCAAAACACTTTCCGGCACATCTGGGCAGGTTTTGGGCACTTCAAAGCCGAACACCGGGTCCTGGTAGTATTCCACTTCGTTGAGTTTGCCGGTCAGGGCGGCATTCAGCAGGGCGCGGGTATAGCGGATACTGATTCGCTTGCCAACCCCGTATGGCCCGCCAACCCAGCCGGTATTGACCAGCCAGCAGGTCGCGCCATGCCGCTCGATTTTGCGTTTCAGCAGGTCAGCATATTTGTAGGGATGATGAACCATGAACGGGCCGCCAAAACAGGCCGAGAAGGTGATTTCCGGCTCGTCACGCAGACCGATTTCCGTCCCGCCGACTTTGGCCGTGTAGCCCGAAATGAACTGGTACAAGGCCTGGTTGGGGGTCAAGCGCGCGATAGGCGGCATCACACCGCTGGCATCGCAGGTCAGCATGATGACGTTCTTCGGATGTCCGGCCTTCTTCTCAGGGACAGCGTTGGCAATGAACTCGAGCGGGTATGAGGCGCGGGTGTTTTCGGTGCGGGTGTCGTCGTCCAGGTCAATCAGGCGGGTAATCGGGTCGAAGATGACGTTTTCGAGCACCGTCCCGAATCGATGGGTGGTGGCGTAAATCTCCGGTTCGGCAGATTCGGACAGGCCGATGACCTTGGCATAACATCCGCCCTCGAAGTTGAAGACACCTTCGTCGCTCCAGCCATGCTCATCGTCGCCGATTAAGCGCCGGGTCGGGTCGGCGGACAAGGTCGTTTTGCCGGTTCCGCTCAGCCCGAAGAACAGGGCCACATCATCGGCATCATCCGGGCTGACATTGGCCGAGCAATGCATCGAAAGCACGCCTTCGAGCGGAAGCAGGTAGTTCAGAATTGTGAAGACCGACTTTTTGATTTCGCCCGCATAGGCCGAATTACCGATAATCGCCAGTTTTTTCTCGAAAGACAGGCAGATGAAGGTCTCGCTGTTGGTGTTATCAACAGAGGGCGAGGCCTTGAAGGATGGAAGCGCCATAACGGTAAATTCAGGGACAAACCGCTTGTACTCTTCCAGAGAATCAGGCAGGATGAACATATTGCGCGCAAAATGACTGTGCCAGGCCAGTTCGGTGACGACGCGCACCGGCAGGCGGTAGTTCTCATCGGCCCCGGCATAGACATCCTGCACAAACACGTCACGGCCTTGCAGGAAGCCCAGCAGGCGGGCATACAGTTCGTCGAATTTTCCCGGCTCGAACGGGCGGTTATACACACCCCACCAGACATTGCCTTCCGAGTCGGTTTCCCGAACGACAAATTTATCGTTGGCCGAGCGGGCCGTGTGTTTGCCGGTGTTGGCCACAAACGGGCCGCCGGCCACAATTGCGCCCTCGCCACGGAAACAAGCCTCCTCGTAGAGCGACTCGGTGGTCAGGTTCCAGTAAGCCAGGCGCAGGTTTGAAACGCCGTGATTGGACAGGTTGTAATCCGCCTTGCGCGCCTGGGCAATGCCCTCAGCAGGAGTTTTGATGTTGAGCAGGTTATTCATAAGGTTATTTGTCCTCTGTGGGGTCGAAGCAATGCTTCGACCCTACCCTGATTACAGCCAATCCCTCACCATTTTCTTATCGCCAATATAAATCTCATTCGGCGAAGTCGGGTCGAGCGCCCATTTGATGCGCGCAACGCCCTCGGTCACATCTTTGACAGAGCCGGCAATCGAAAGGCGAATATGGCCCTCCATGCCAAATTCCTTCCCCGGCACAGTGACCACCAGCGCCTTCCTGAGCAGGAATTTCGAGAGTTCGACCGAGTTGCTACCATAAGCGCGCAGGTCGGGCAGGGCATAGAAGGTGCCGTCTGGCACAACCAGGCGCGCGCCGTTAAAGGTTTTCATCTCTTGCAGCAGCACAGCGCGATTGTTTTCGATTTGCAGGCGCAAGGCTTCAACCACGTTCTGTAAACCGTTCAAGGCCCCTTCGGCGGCGGCCTGCGAAACCGGCGAAACGCCCGAAGTCGTCTGCGCGGTCACATTGGTCATCACCCGCACCAGGTCGCGCGGCGCAACCACCCATCCGACACGGAATCCTGTCATGCCGTAGATTTTTGCCACCCCGTTTACAACGATAATGTGCGAATCCTCCACATCCCGCTGGGTGAAGCGCCAGGCGGGCGCAGCTTCCTTACGGTCGAAAACCAGTTTATGATAAATATCGTCGCAAACCAGGTAAATTCCCTTGCGCTCGCAAAAATCGACCAGTTTCTCAATTAATCCCGGCGGGTATACCGCCCCCGAAGGATTATTCGGACTATTGACGATAATGGCGCGGGTATACCCCGTCACCGCCCGCTCAATGTCCTCGAAGCGCGGGGTAAACGTCCCATCTTCGGGCGTGACAATGACCGGCCTGCCCATGCACATCTTTACAATTTCAGGGTATGAAACCCAGTACGGGGCCAGGATAACCACTTCATCCTGCGGATTCAGGATACTAAAAAAGATGTTGAACAGCGACTGCTTGGCCCCGTTGGTGACAATCACATTCTCCGGCGCGACCAGACGGTCATAGTTCTCCTCGGTATAGCGAATGATGGCCTTTTTCAACGAGGGCATTCCATCGGCGGGCGTATACTTCACCTCGCCGCTGGTCAGCCGGGCCGCCGAAGCCAGGATGGCCGCAAGCGGGGTTTTATTCTTCGGTTCGCCAATGCCCAGGTGAATAACCGGTTCGCCGCGCTCTCGCAGCAAACGCGCTTCTTCGTTCAGGGCCAGGGTCGGCGATTCGACAATTTCAGATGCCAGTTTGCCAAGTTTCATCAACTCTCCTCCGGGTTAAAAAGAGACCTGGTCAGCATTTCATTGCTGACCAGGCATAGTTCGACCACCGCCAAAGGGCGCTGACAATTTTATTGTCAGACATCTCAATCATGAACTTATTATACTACCCACCGCAAGGCTGGCATCGTGCCAAATGTCATGTTTTCAGGCGCGCAAGAAATCACTCGTCAAAAACCAGGTTCATGCCTCGCTCATCGTAAAACAGCCGCGCCGAAAAAGGCGCATCGCCGGGGCGCATGTCTGCAATTTTTTCAAGCAGAAGTGGGACGTCATCGAGCAACGGAAGTTTTCCCAACTCCCCGCGCGGAATCCAGGCGACCTGCCCCTCCTCGCCGGAACGCAACGACCCTGAAACCGCCTGGCCGTTAAAAATAAAGAGACCAATGCCGGGGCTTTCGCCCGTGTCTATCAGCATGGTCCCGACAAACCGCAGGTCGGCCTGCAAGCCAGATTCTTCCAAGAGTTCGCGTCGCGCGGCAGCCAGCGGCGTTTCCCCGCGCTCGATGTGACCGCCAAGGCCGTTGTAGCGCCCATCCCAGCGCCCCTTGCCGCGAATATTGAGCAGCAACAGGCTGTCACCGCGCCAGACAAACACCAGCACGCGCGGCACAATCTGGTAGCGGGCCGGATTCAGATTCTGCTCATCAGCGCTCATACAACCGCCTCGCGCAAAACGTAAACTAAGGGTCGACTGCCGGACGCAAAATCAGCATCGGCTTTTCCTGGGCAATCCGCAAAAAATCCACGGGCAGGTTGAGCGGAACGAACGTTTGCCCACCCTGTAATACATCTTCAAGCGCGACATAAAACAGCTTTGCGCGGGCTTCCATCCCTGCGCGCCTGTCCTGGAAAGAGAAAATGATGTGGGTTCCGTCCGGGCTGAAACGGGCATCGCGGTAGCAGCAGGCCCCGTCAATCGGGTTTATTTTCTGGGCTTCGCGGGTAGCCATGTCGTAAAAATACAGTTCGCCATAGCCCTCGTTGCGCCGGAAGGTATTGAACAGGAAGCGCGTCCCGCCGTCCCAATCGAACGTCGTGATGGCAGGGTTTTCGTCATAGCCCTCAGGCGTAAAAATATCCGCCGGGAAGTCCTGAATGGCAACCGGCGCAGAAGCCTCGCAATTGCTGATATTCAAAACACGGATTACATCCCTGCGCACCGTGCCCAGAGCGACATAAGAAATCGCCAGCCCCGCGCCATCATCGCCCCAGCGAACAGACCTGGCAGCCACCTGGCTGTAGGAACAAGTCGCCATATCGGCAATCGCCGCGCGGTCGCGAACCGGCGCAATGGCTTCACGGTCAAAAGGCAGAATATACAATACCCGGTCAATCGTCATCGCAATCTGCGCACCATCGGGAGAAACGCTCACTCCCTCGATTTCCGAAGCCTGCAAGCAGACCACCACCTTCGGCTCTTTGTCTTCAATGCCAATCGTGTAAATACACCTGTTTTCGCGATACATGATATCGCCGCCATCAGGCATCCACTGCATCAAAACCTTCTCGCGACGATTGGTCGTCAGTTGTACAGGCGGCGCATTGCCGACAATATCCAAAACCCATATGTCGTTGGCCGTAATAAACGCCGTCCAGTCGGCCCCGCCAGGGACAGTCTCAACCGGCTCAGGTTCAGGCTCAGATGTGGCAGTCGGAAGCGGCGCCTCGGTCGGAGCAATCGTCTCGGTAGCCGGAAGCGGCGTCGGGGTGTCTTCGGCCTGGGCCAGCGCCCCCGGCTGCGAAAACAATATCGCTGCGAGAACAATGCCTATAAAAGCAAAAACCCCCAACCCGGTCAGCCATATTTTCGGTGAAAGCCCAAGCCAGGCAGGACTGCCTGGCTGCGCAGGCGCTTCCGGTGTTACCGTATCGCTTTCCCGGATGCGAATGGCGCGGGTCGGAGAAAGCGCGGCAGCGCTCAAGTCGGGATTTTCACCGCGTATCGCCGCGCCAAAAGCGGCGGCAAAACTGGCCGCATCCGGGTAACGGGCTTCGGGGCTTTTCGCCAGGGCCTTCTCTATCACCGCTTCGACCATGACGGGCAAGTCAGGCCGAACATCCAAAATATGCGGCACAGGTTCGGTAATATGCTTGACGGCAATGCCCATCGGGGTATTCGAGTCAAAAGGCAGTTTGCCGCTCAACATCTCATACAGGATGACCCCCAGGGCATAAATATCACTGCGATAATCGATTTCCTCGCCCTGGGCCTGTTCGGGACTCATATAAGCAGGCGTACCGACAATGCCGCCGCTGCCCGTCAGGTGGGTTTGCTGCGACAAGTCGGCCAGTTTGGCAATCCCGAAATCAGACAGGAACGGGTCGCCATCTTCATCAAAAAGGATATTGCCGGGCTTCAGGTCGCGGTGGACGACTCCCTTTTTATGGGCATAGTCCAGCCCGCCGGCAATGCGCTCCAAAATGGCAAAACTCTCTTCCAACGAAAGCGGGCCTTTGGCAACCGTATCGGCCAGTGAACCGCCCGACATGATGCGCATGACAAAATACGGCTGGCCGTCGTCCTCGCCGACATCATAAACCGGCACAATCACCGCATGTTCCAGTTTGGCAATCGTCTTGGCCTCGCGCGTAAAACGCTTCTGGAACTGCGAATTGTGCAGAAGTTCACGCGGCAAGACCTTGAGCGCAACTTCGCGGTCGAACATCGGGTCGAAAGCCCTGTAGACGGTTGCCATGCCGCCGCGCCCGAGTTCTTTTTTAATCTGGTAGCGTCCGATTGTCTTTTTTGGAGTCATGCTGTCCAGTATACTATTTTTAGGGGGAAAAACAAAGGGAAAGCATTCCTTTTGAAGAAATTTAGTGCCTTCAGCATAACCGGTTTACCTGCAAAAACTAAAATCGGGGCAGATTTCGCCTGATTCAACCATCCAACACCCAATGGCAACCAGATACGACAAATCCCGTATAATCATTCAGGACAACATTCGCACTGCTTCGAGAAAAGGAATTCCGATAGATGAAAAGCAACCAGCCCGCCTGGCAGCCGCCCCCTGACTTTGTGCCGCTCGAATCGGCGCTGCCCGGCATCACCGTTTTTGCCCCGCGCCCCATCGACAAGCAGACAGAGGCACCACAGACGTTCAAATGCCCACAATGTGGAGCCAGCACCCGCTTCGATGTGGCGGCTGGCGGGATAGCCTGCGAACACTGTGGCTACACGATGGGAGCGCAAGCGGAGACCGTCGGCCTGCAGGCCCAGTCCATGGAGTTTACGCTGGAGACGCTCAGCAAAGCAAGCCTGGGCTGGGGCATTGCCCGCAAGGAAATGCACTGCAATTCCTGCGGGGCCGACATGGCCATCCCCGAAAAAGCGTTGAGCGCCACCTGCCCCTTTTGCGCCTCGAACCGCGTCAACGTGCGCGAAGCGCCTGCCGACCAGTTGCGCCCGCGTTTTCTCATCCCCTTCAAAATCCAGCCGCAAGCCACGCGCGCGGTGGCGCAGAAATGGCTCGGACAGGGCTGGTATCATCCCGACGAACTGGGCGCGTCGGCCATGGTGGACCGCTTTACCGGCATTTACCTGCCCTTCTGGACCTTCAGCGCAAAAATCGTCTCCGACTGGAAGGCCCAGGTCGGCTATGAGACCCTGGAAAGTTATTACGACCATAACGACAAAACCTGGAAAACGCGCACGCGCATCGATTGGCGCTGGGAAAACGGGCGGATTAAATTGGACGTAAACAACCTGCTCATTTGCGGCAGCCTGCACATCAGCGGGACGCTGGTCAGGCGTCTCTACCCGTTCAACCTGAACGAACTGGTCGGTTACGCGCCCGATTTCCTGGCCGGTTGGCAGGCCCAAACGTATGAATTGACCCTGCCAAAAGCCTGGGAACAGGGAAAAGCCGAGATGCGCGAACAGGCCAAGGGCACCTGTTATGCCGCGATTAATTCCCGGCACATCCGCAACTTCAACATGACTGCCGATTTCGGCGAAGAAACCTGGCGGTACATCCTGCTGCCTGTGTATGTTGCTGCCTATAAATTCGAGAACAAGGTCTACCAGGTGATGATAAACGGCCAAACCGGCGCAATTTCAGGCCAAAAGCCGGTCGCCTGGTGGAAAATCTGGCTGGCGGCGGCGGCCATGCTCTCGCCCGGCTTTTGCCTTGGGCTGGTCGGGCTGCCGCTCCTGGCTGTCGGCGGAATTGGGATTTTGCCCCTGGTCTTGGGCTTCGTCTTTTTCATCCTGGGGATGGTCGGCGCATTTGTCCTGTACCGCAAAGCCACCGAATCGGAGGCGTCGTGATGAGCAAGACTCCCGTTCTGCCACAGTCACAGGTCATTGAAGAAACCGCATCCATCTGGGGCGCTGCGCTGCACCCGGCGGGATGCCCGGCCTGCCAGCGGGTTTACCTGGTCGAAGACGCGCGCATCGGGCAAAGATGCCCGCTATGCGCCCGCGAAAAACTCCAGACCCAGCCGGCATTGCTGCGCCCCGAAGCGCCAGAGTTGCTTGCCCCGTTCCGTTACCAACCCGGCGACCTGCGCGCCAGGCTGGATAAATTCGTCAGCGAGGTCTGGCTGCGCAGCGACGATTTCCAGACCGACCGGTTGCTGCAACGCGCCGCTCCAGTCTACTGGCCCGCCTGGCTGGTGGATGGCGATGTGGTCGGCGACTGGCAGGCCGAAGCCGGGTTCGATTACCAGGTCAAAAGCTCACAGGAATCCTACGGCGCGGGCGGATGGTCAACCCGCGAGGTGGTCGAGGGACGAATCCGATGGGAGCCGCGAACAGGCCAGATAAAACGGCGTTACGACAATGTCGCCGCCCCCGCGCTCAGCGAGCAAAAACACCTGTCCAAACGAACCGGGCGATACCAGTTCGAACAGGCTGGGTCTTACCAACCCGACCAACTGCGCGGCGCCTTCCTACTGGTTCCCGACCTACCGCCCGAAAGCGCCTGGCCGCTGGCCCAGGCCCAACTGGACGAAGCTGCCGCAGACGAATGCCGGCAGGCCGCCGGGGCACAGCACATCCGCAATTTCAGTCTGCGCGCCGATTATCAATCCCTGAACTGGACGCAGCAACTCCTGCCGCTCTACGTCACCTGGTACAGCGACGACGAGGGAACCCCCCGCATTCTCTACCTCAACGGCCAGAGCGGGGCCATCGGCGGGACACGCCTGGCCTCACAGAAAAAAGGCTGGAAATTGGCCGGAATGATTCTGGTCGTGGCAGCAGTAACCCTGCTTGCCGCCCTGTTCTTTGCGGTAGTCGGGGCGCTCTTCCCGCCAGGCATGATTTTTGCAGGCCTGCTAGCCCTGGCCGCCATGCTCATCGCCTGCGCGGCGATTGTCCCGGCAGCCTGGCCCTGGCAATGGAATCGGGGGCAAACCGGGGAGTCTTGATTGTCAACCTGGCGAAAAACGAACAGGGTGCAGGATTGTCGGCTATTCGACAATCCTGCACCCTGTTTTGGCATGGATTGCATCGCAACGAGAACTTGGTTCAGTCGCCAATCTCCAGCGCGTAATTCAAATAAGTTCGCGGCTTTTTCGACTCGACACTGAGCAGGATATAGAAGCCGTCCACATCCTGCGGAACTGCCACCTCGGTCGTCCATTCGACATTGGAGTTGGGCGGCGTCAGGGGCACATCGGCCAGGTCGATGGTCTCGTAGAGGCCATAGATGATGCCGTCCGCGCCAATAACAGGCGGAATGCCGATATGCGTCTTGAGCGGGAATTTGGTCGGGTTAAAGTTCTGCCAGGTAAACTGGAATCCGCTCTCGCCGCGCTGGACACCCAGCAGGGTGACAACATTATCGCTCAAGCCGGTGATGCTGCTCCCCGACTCCAGTATCAGGCCATCGACCGGCTCGGCAATCGGGTAAGTCAAACTGGCAGCAACATCATCCAGGCTGAGTTCCAGCGTGCCGGTGGTTTTCTTCTCTTCCGGCTTGTAATCGTCCAGTTCGCCCTGAAAACTGACATACTCGACGACCAGTTTCGCGCCCGATTCAGCCTGAGCGCCCTTGCATTCCACGTAGAGCAGTTGCGTCTCAGGGGCAGACTTTTTGCCAGCAGTGTAGCCACGCATCTGGAATCCCGGCGCGAAGCGATGCCCGCCGGTGCCAACGAAAACGGTCTCGCAATTGGTCGATTTTCCGCCACCAGTCAGGATGGCCGGTTTTCCTTCCACCGCGCGCATGGTGCTCCATTCGCCGGTATCGTTGCGGATGGTGATGTCGATACGCAAATCGCCCGCCGCCGTCTGGCTTACGTTCGTAACGTAACCGTACCAGGCTTTTTGTTCGTGGCCTTCCTGGGCGGCCTTGGGCGCTTCGACGCCTTCGGGCAGGACAATGTAGATGCAGGCAAACGAGACGATTGCATAGGCAAGCAGCGCCAGGGTAAGTATGTTTTTGGGCTTCATCGTCGCGCCTCTTCAGGGGGTAATGGCCGGTAGCATGGGCCGGATGATGGCCAGGGTCAGCCCGTAGTTGGAGGGCATGGCGGTTGTGCCGTCGACTCCCGTCGCGGATTTTTCCTGGCCCTGATACGAAATATCGATATAGTGCGCATAACACTGCCTGCACGGATTGAGGTAGGTGCTGTAAATATCGTTTGTGAACCAACCGTATTGCTGGCTAATCGTCATTAGCAATTGTTCGACCTCCTCAGGGGTGGCCTGCCGCTCGACCGTGCGCGTCCCATCGCTGCCGGTTACTCGCCCATCAGGATAGATGGCAAACAACTCATCGATGCAATCAGGCCCGGCTGTGCGGTGATAGACCAGCACCGCGCCCTGGCTGATAAGGTCTGCTGCTTCGTCTTCGCGGAAAGGGGCAACCTGGCACTGCGATGTTTCAGGAGTCGCAGCGGAAGAAGCATTGTCCATTCGGGAGATGGAAAGCACCCCCACGACAGCCAGGAGGGCCACCGCGCCCAGTCCAAAGGCCAGCCTGAGCCGCCGCTGCCCCGCCCCGGCAGGAGTCGCCGCTCGGGCGCGGACCGCCTTGCGGTTGGCTAACAGAGTCTGGACACCGATAAAGGTCAACGTCAGCACGCCGATAACGATTTTCGTCCACCACGAACTGAGCGAGCCGATAAACTGGATGAGCACCTGGGTGACAGCCAGCACCAGAACCCCGAACAGGGTTCCGAAGACATAACCCGCGCCTCCAGTCAACATGGTGCCGCCCATCACCACCGAAGCGATGACGTCCAACTCGAAACCGGGAGCGTATAGGCCGTGACCTGAAAAGACGAACAGGCTAAAGCACAACCCAGCCAGGGCCGAACAGAACCCGTTGAAGGTGTAAACCAGCAGTTTGGTCTGGTCGACGGGCAGGCCCATCAGCCGGGCCGATTGCTCGTTGCGGCCCTCGTTCCCGCCGATGGCGTAAACGGTGCGTCCAAAGCGGGTATGATGGGCAACATAAACGGCAACAACCAACAGAGTGAACGCCACCACAACCGGGATGGAGATGTACGGCGCGGGCGTCCCCTGCTGGAAAGCAAGTTCGGCCAGGCCGGGAATCAGGATTTTCGTTTTCCCAAGAATCTGGAAAAGGTAGTTGTCGATGGTCACGGCGTTATCGCTAATAAAGAAACACATGCCGCGCGCAAACCACATCCCCGCCAGGGTGGCGATAAAGGGTTGTACTTTCAATTTGACGATGAATGTACCCATTACCGCGCCGATGGTCATGCCCATCAGGAGCATGAGCAGGATGACCAGCCAGGGGTCCATTCCCTCGCGCAATAGCACAGCCGTCGAAACGGTAGTCAGCGCCACCACGCCGCTGACCGACAGGTCGATGCCGCCGGTCAGGATGACGAAGGTCATGCCGATACCGCTAATGAGCAGGTGGGCGCTGTTGCGGAACAGGTTGAAAAAGACCTGCGGATTGCGCATCCCGGCAAAGAAATAGGCTCCAATCGCGTAAGCAGTCAGCGCCAGCAGGGCAGTTGACAGAAGCGGAATAAATTTGCGGTTTTTGGCAAAGAAATTGCGTAAATAGGTCATCATGGCTGCGCCCTTTTGCCGGTCATACCGATTTTGCGAACCAGGTCCCTGACCTGCTCCGAGTAGAGCAGGATGACCAGGATAACGACGATGGCCTTGATGGCCTGCAAGGCGAAGGCTGGCACGCCGATGGCGTACATCGACTGGGTGATGGCCTGCATCACCAGCGCGCCAATCATGCTTGCCAGCAGCGAGAAGCGCCCACCGCTCATCGATGTGCCGCCGATGACAACCGCCAGGATGGCGTCCAGTTCGGTGGTCAGGCCGATGTTGTTGGCGTCCGAAGTGCGGATGTTGGAACTGGCGACCAGACCCGCAATCCCGGCGCAAAAGCCGCAGAAGGTGTAGACCATCAATTTGATACGCTTTTCGTTGATACCACTAAAAAAACTGGAGCGGAAGTTCGTACCAACCGACTCGATGAACATCCCAATGGCGGTCTTGCGGGTCAACAGCCAGGTCAGGGCAAAAATAAAAGCCACGATGTATAGCGAAAAGGGCAGGATAATCCAGCCCTGGCCGAGAAACGAATAGGGCGTATAAGTAATTTGAACACGCAGGCCGTTGGTAATTAATTGCGCGATGCCGCGTCCTGAAATCATCAGGATGAGCGTCGCAACCATCGGCTGGATGCGCATGTAAGCCACCAGCACCCCGTTCCAAAGCCCGCAGGCGATGGAAACCAGCAGGGCCGCGCTGATGACCACCCATAGCGGCTGGAAGGTGTAGGTGGGGTCGGTCACAAAAAAGACTTCGTTTTTTAGCGCCGAAGGGTTCATCAAAATCCCGGCGACCGAAGCTGCAATCGCCATTGTTGCGCCGACCGACAAATCGACGCCGCCGGTGGCAATCACCAGCGTCATGCCGATTGCCAGCAACATGACCGTCGAGCCGTTGCGGAAAATGTCAATCAGGCTGCCGTGTAAATTGCCGTTTCGGTTTTCGATGGTGAAAAACCCGGGGATGAAAATAAAGTCAAACAGCAGGATGAGCGAGAGCGCCATGAGCGGGAAAAATAATCGGCTCTCGGTCACGCTCCGCCACGAAAATTGGGTTGGCTTTTTCATTCTTCACTCCCTGCAATCGCATGGATGATGGTTTTTTCGTCGACTTCACCTGAAAATTCGGCCACTTTTTCACGCTCGCGCAGCACAGCAATGCGATGGCTGGTGCGCAGCACTTCCTCCAGTTCGGAGGAAATGAAAAGACAGGCTTTGCCCTCTTCGGCCAGCGACAGCACCAGCCTCTGGATTTCGGCCTTTGAGCCGACACCGATGCCGCGCGTTGGCTCGTCAAGGATGAGCACCTGCGGGTTGATGGCCAGCCAGCGGGCCAGGATGACCTTCTGCTGGTTGCCTCCGCTCAGGTTCTTGACCGGCTGGTCTGCCGATGGGGTGGCAATGCTCAACAAGTCAATGTACTTCTCCGCAATCTGGTATTGTTCGGCCAGCCCCAGGTATTTGAACCAGCCCTGGCTGGCCTGCATCGCCAGGACAATGTTTTCGCGCACCGAAAGGTCGTCCACAATTCCGGCGGCTTTGCGGTCTTCGGGGCAAAGGGCCACGCCGCGCTTGATTGATTCGAGCGGGGAAAAATTTTCGACCGGTTTGCCGTTCATCATCATTGTGCCCGAATCCGGCGCATCGACCCCAAACAGGATACCGGCCGTTTCGGTGCGGCCCGACCCAAGCAACCCGGCCATCCCGAGCACCTCGCCGGTATGCAGTTCCAGGTCGAAGGGCTGCATCGTCCCCGCCAGGCCGATGCCACGCGCCTGCAACAAGGCTTCACTCTTGATGTGTTTACTACTTTCCAGTTTGATTTTCGACATCTCGTCAAGTTCGGCCAGGCTGCGGCCAATCATCTTTGAAATCAGCCCAACGCGCGAGATGGAGGCTGTATCGTATGTGCCAACCAGTTTGCCGTTGCGCAGCACGGTAATACGGTCAGAGATATCGTACACCTGGCCCATAAAATGGGTAATAAAAATAATTCCAACGCCTTCGCTTTTGAGTTTGCGCATCACCTTGAACAACTGCTCGGTCTCATGCACATCCAGGCTGGAGGTGGGTTCGTCCAGAATCAGGATTTTGGCCGAAGCGATGTACAATGCCCGCGCAATCGCCACCATTTGCTGGATGGCGACAGTATACGAACCGAGCGGCTGGGTCACATCGATATCAATACCCAGCAGTCCTTGCAGCGTTTCGCCCGCCAATGTGTTCATTTTCGGCCAGTCGATACGTCCCATCTTGCGCGGCTCGCGCCCCAGCAGGATGTTCTCGGCCACAGACAGGTTGATGCACAGGTTGATTTCCTGGTACACCGTGCTGATGCCAAGCGACTGGGCATGCTGCGGCGATTTTGGGTGGATTTCCCGCCCGTCATAAATGATTTTTCCCTGGTCGGGTTTATCGACACCGGTCAGGACCTTCATCAGGGTCGATTTGCCTGCGCCGTTTTCCCCCACCAGGCAAAGAACTTCACCTTTCCTGAGAGTCAGGCCAACATTGTCCAACGCCTGTACGCCGGGAAAGGCCTTGCTGATACCTTCCATGACAAGAACATTCTGCTCTGATTCAGACATGCGCGCCTGCCTTTTCAACGAGTATTGGGATGGGGATTGGGAAGCGACGAACTGCATCGCTTCCCAATCCCGCAGAGAAAGAGGAAAGAGC
>JAGVAO010000190.1 GCA_020060235.1 Anaerolineales bacterium
CAGGCGGCGGGCCAGGTCGCTCAGTTCGCGGCGGTGGTTTTCAACCGCCAGGCCGCGGTGCAGGCGCAGGGTTTCGGCGGTCACTTCGGCGGTGACGTTGGGGTTGCCATCGCGGTCACCGCCAATCCAGGAGGCCAGGCGCAGCCAGGCACGTTCTGTTTCGAGGCCGGGGTAATGTTCGGCCAGGGCCTGGTCTAGGTCTTCGTAAAGGGCAGGGAGGGTTTGCCAGAAGGCGGCTTCGATGAAGTACAGCCCGGTGCGGACTTCGTCGGTGACGGCGGGTTTGCTGGTGCGGGCGCGTTCACTTAGCCACAGTGTGGTGATTTCGGCATTGATTTCTTCGACCAGTTTTTGCTCTTCGCGCGGGCCGGGATTGCTGTCGCTGAGCCGGGAGAGGGCGTTGGCGATGCGGTTGAGTTTGGACAGGATGGTGCGGCGGCGGGCTTCGGTGGGATGGGCGGTCAGGACGAGTTCGATGGACAGGTTTTTGAGCAGTTCGGCCATTTGCTCGCGGGTGACTCCGCGGGCTTTGAGCATGGCAACGGCTTCGCCAATCGATTCGTGTTCGGGCTGGGGGTAGATTTCGCGCTGGTGCTGGCGCAGGCTGTTAACGCGGGTGTTTTCTTCGGCCAGGTTAATAAGGTCGAAGTAAGTGGCGAAGGCAGCGGCGATGGCGCGGGCTTCGTTGTCCTGGATGGCGGCAACGGCCTGGCGCAGTTTGGCCCCGGCCTGGGTGTCGCCGCTGCGGCGGGCCTTGGCCTGGGCGCGGATGACTTCCTCGGTCTCGAAAATGGCCGGGGACTCGAGTTCGCTGATGACTTTGCCCAGCAAGTCGCCGAGCAGGTGGATGGTTTGGGAAATGTCCATGAATGCACCTGAAATGGGATTTAGTCTCTTAACCCGGCCGGGGCGGGATGGTGACGATAAGCAAATTGCCACAGCGAAAGGCTGTGGCAATATTATACGGTCTTATTGGCCGCTGACCGCATCGATTGGTTAAAGTTGGGTAAAGGATGGCCTACAGCAGGGACATTTGCCGGGGCGGGCGTTTGCCGTCGAGCAGGATGAAGGGCGCGGCGCGGACGGGATTGATTCCCAGGGCGCGCAGGCGGGCCAGGTCGCGCAACTTCCCGCTGCGGCGGGCTTTCAGGATGGCTTCGACGCCTTTCGGGCCGATTCCGGGCACGCGCAGCAAGGCGCGCTTGTCGGCGCGGTTAAGTTCGACAGGGGCATGAAGCAGGCTGGTTTGCGCGTAGGCAAGCTTGGGGTCGTCGGCCAGGGGCAGGTGGCCTTCGTTGCCAAAGGGCAGGTCTTCGAGGTCGAATCCGTAGTCGCGCAGTAAAAAGGAGGCCTGGTAGAGTCGATGCTCGCGCAGGGGGTCGACGGCGGCCTTGTTTTCGAGCGGGGTGTCGCGGATGGGGTGGAAGGCCGAGAAGTAGGCGCGCTTGAGACCGACGTTTTTGTTCAGCCAGGCGGTGGTGGTCAACAGTTCGAGGTCGCTTTCGTCGGCGCCGCCGGCCACGAACTGGGTGACGGTGGAGGGCCAGCGGCCTTTCCAGGCGCGGCGCGGGTTCTCGGTGCGACGAATCTCGTCGGCCCATTTGAGCGGCTGGAGCAGTTCTTCCATGAAAACCTTGTGCGGAGCCAGCCGCGCCAGGCGTTGGGTATTGGGCGCTTCGAGGTTGACCGAAACCCGGTCGGCCAGCAGCATGGCGCGCTCGACCTGGGCGCGCTCGGAACCGGGCATCATCTTAAGGTGCAGGTAGCCGCGAAAGTTGAGTTTGTTGCGCAGGATGTCGGCGGTGTCGAGCAGTTTGTCCTGGGTGCGGATGCCCCCGGCGGCGATGCCTGAGCTGAGAAAAACACCCTCGGCCAGCCCGGACTGATTCAGTTGCATAAACAGTTTGGCAAACTCCTCCGGCTGGAAGGTGGCGCGGCGGAAGTCGCGCCCGGCGCGGAAGGGGCAGTAGAAGCAATCGCGCTCGCAGGCCGAGGAGAGCAGGGTTTTGAGCAGTTTGATGCTCTGGCCGTTGGGCATCTGCGCCGGGTGGACAAAAATCTGCTCCTCCTGCTTTTGGGTGAAGCAGGCCGGTTTTTGCTCCAGGTCTGGCTCGAAAGTCATCTGGCTGGCGAGCAGTTTCAGGCGGGTGATGGCGTCCATGTTGTAATTATAGAACAAATATTCTGTAATTACAAGAGGCTGTTTTGATTTGTGGCCCGCCTGAAGGCGGCGCTACAGGGTTATGCCACCCAGAAATCGAAGGCGAAAAGCATGGCTAGCAGGCCCATTAACAGCAGGCTGGCAATCGTCCAGACCCGGTCGAAGGCAGGATTTTTGCCCCAGGCGGCCAACTGCACGAACAGGGCCGGGGCGCCGAGTACATAGCGATGAATCCCTTGCGCGGGGCCGGAGCCCCAGGAAATCAGGAAGACGGCCAGGCTGAACCAGGCCAGTTCGGGGAAGTTTTTACGCGCTTTCAGGATGGCGACGATTGCCACAATCATGCCAAAAAATTCGGTGAAGTAGTAGGCGCTGTGCTGTGGATTCTTGAAACTGAGCATGGAGCGCAGGGAATTGGCCCAGGTGTAGAACGAAGTCCCCAGGTCGAGGTAGCCGCGCCCGAAGAAATTGGCCTCGACAAAATCGAAAGCCACGCCGAGGTAGGAAAACTTCCAGGCCAGGAAGACGAAGAGCGGCGAAAAGGCCAGCAATCCGCGCAGCAGGGGGCGCAGGGGCAAGCCGGAATGATAGATTTGGCGCCATTCGAGGTCGAGGTGATACCACTCGCGGGTCGAGAGCCAGGTGAGCACCATCGGGATGATGAGGGCAATCCCGACGGCGCGGGTCAGGGTGGCGGCGCAGGCCAGCAGGGCGGCGGCCCACCAGTTGCGGCCTTTGAGCATTGCCAGGCTGCTGAAAGCCAGCCCGACGAAGAGTCCCTCGGTGTAGACCTGGGCCAGGAAAAAGCCGGTCGGGAAGATGACCAGGTAAAAGGCCGCCCGCAGTCCGCCTTCCTCGCCGAGCGAGTCGCGCGAAAGGACGTAGAGCGAGAGCATCGCGGCCAGCGTCCCAAGCGCTGAAACGAGCACCCCGGCCAGAGTGGCGGTGGCGATGGGGTTCATCCCCAAAAGGCTGAGCGGAATGGCGACCAGCCGAACGGTGTAGGGGTACAGCGGCAGGAAGGCGTAACTGAGCGAGAGAACTTCAGCCTGATAGCCGACGGTCGGGATGTGGGTTGCAAAATTTGGAATCATCCAGCCTGACGGGCTGAGGGCCGGCATGTTGGGGTCGTCGTAGCCGCCGATGGCGATACCGAGGTAGTATTCCGAATCCCAGGCGACCTGGTTGTTCATGAAGGGTTCGGTCAGGTACAGGCGGTCGCGCTGGTAGTCGCCCTGGTTTTTGGCGGTTTCGTTGGTAGTCCAGTCCTGGGCGCGGTCAGGCCATTGCGGGTCGAAGCGGGCGGTGGCCACGGCCTGGAAACCGATGACCAGCAGCAGCCATCCCAGCCAGATGAAGAATATCGAGCGAACGGCGGGGTTTTTCATCGCTTATTTCTCCATTCCGGTCACGACCATATCCTGCATAAAGAAACGCTGGAAGACGAACAGGACCAGCACCGGAACGACCATGACCAACAGCGCACTGGCTTGCAGGGTTTCAGGCGTGAAGGTCAGGGTCTGGTAGGTCTGGACGTTGAATGAGACCGTGCGCAGGTTGGGGACAATGCCCAGGTACAGGCTGGCCTGGCGCAGTTCGTTCCAGGTGTAGAAGAAGTGCAACAGGGCCACCGTCGCCACCGCAGGGATGGCCTGGGGCAGGATTATTGAAAACAGGATGCGCAGCGGCCCGGCCCCGTCGAGCATGGCGGCTTCGTCAAGGTCTTTGGGGATGCTCTTGAAATTTTGGCGCAGCAGGAAGATGTAAATGGCGTTGCCGAACAGGTGCGGCGCAATCAACGGATACCAGGTTCCGTTCCATTCGAGGACTCGCACGTAGAAGAAGTAGGTCGGCACCAGTGTAATGCTTTCAGGGATGAGGATGGTGGCAATTAACAGCAGGAAGAGCCATTTGCCGCCGGGAATGCGGAAGCGTGAAAACCCGTAGGCGACCGCAATCGAGGCCAGCAGCACGCCGATTTCGCTGATGACCGCGATGATGAGGGTGTTCTTAATCGTTAACGGAAATTTGGCGGCTGTCCACAGGTGTATAAAGTTGTCGAAGGTGGCATACGGCGTGTAGACTGTTTTTAGTTCGCGCCAGTTGCCCTGCCAGGCGATTGGCCCGGCTTCGGGGTTGGCCGGGTCGATGAATTTCGCTGATGTGCGCGTGCGGGTGTGGGTGATGATGGCCCAGTGTTGAATCCCCGCCTCGGTCGGCACTTCGAGAACCGGGTACGATTTGCCCTCGTACTCGAATTCCACCTGGCGGGCAGGGTACAGCGGGGCCGATGAATCGCGTAACTGCTGTTTTTCTTTAAGGGATGTTGCGACCATGTAAACCAGCGGCGAGAGATAGGCAGCCAGCAAGGTGAAGATGAACAGGTTGACCATGGCGGTGCCGGTGAATTCCCAGGCGCGGAAGGTCAGCGCGGATGCGCCGCTGTTCTTGAACAGGCTGAGGCTTTTCCAATTAAATTTCTTCACGGTCGTCCTCGTTGGGGAAGTAGACCCAGCGCCGGGCTGAGCGAAACAGGAACAGTGTGATGGTTATGGTGACGGCGAACATAATCCAGGCCAGGGCGGCGGCATAACCCAATTCGAAGCGATTGAACATCATGGTGTTGATGTAGCCTTCCATGGGCGACAGGCTGAACGAAAAAAGGTAGCCGCGGTCGAGCAGCACCGTCCCGCCGAAGGCGCTGGTCAGGTTGATGACCAGCGCGAAGAAGATGGCCGGTGAAATCATCGGCAGGCTGATGAAGACGAAACGGGAAAAAGGCCCGGCCCCATCGACCCGCGCCGCTTCGATGATTTCGCGCGGAATGGACTGCATGGCCCCGTACATAATCAGGAAGCCCGGCCCGATGCTCCACATTGCCATCAACCCCAGCAGGATGGTGAAGGACATGCCCGTAAACGGCCCCGGCACGGGCGGCAGGCCGAGCGGTTCCATGATTAGCCTATTGAGCCAGCCGGTGCGCGGTTCGACGAAGCCCAGATAAATGAACAGGATGGCGGCCGCCGGGATGATGCTGGGCATAAAAAAGAGCGGACGCAGCGCGACCTTGCCGCGCAGCCGGTCGCTCGAAAAGACGGCCGCCAGGGCCAGCGCGGCCAGCAATTGCACCGGCACAGTGAAGAGGAAGTAGCCCAGCGACCCGCCCAGGCTGGCCCCGGCGTTGATGTCTCCCAGGGCACGCAGGTAGTTTTGTAGCCCGACGAATTGGGTTGCTTCGGGGGTCAGCATGTAAAAATCGGTGAACGAAAAAGCCAGCGAAGCCAGGATGGGGGCCAGTTTGAGCAGGACAAAGCCCAACATCCAGGGCGATAAAAACAACAGCCCGATGAGCGCTTCGCGCCGCCGCAACAGGTCTTGCGGGTTGGCTGGCCGGTGGGACAGGGTGGGATTTTTGGAGAATGCCATCGTGATTGCTCCTGCGGTTTCCTGATGGTAAATTTTTGTGTAACCGGTTACAAGCGACTTGATTATACTTGATTACAAGTATATTTCCGAAAAAAGGTGTGATACCTGGCCAATAGTACAGGATTATCCTGACCGGGCGTATAATTTAGCCATGACCCTCCCTGACAAACCTTTCAAACGCATCGCCATGATAGCCCGCTGGAAACCCGTCCA
>JAGVAO010000135.1 GCA_020060235.1 Anaerolineales bacterium
CAAATTCAGATTCGGTGGGAGTAGCGGACGGGCTGCTGGTCAACACCATGGCAGGCGTTCTGGAAACGGTTGGCGGTACTACTGTCACTGTTGGGCTGGGGGTTGGCAGGCTGGCGCAGGCTGCGAGCAAAAATATCGCCAAGAGGATAAGGCCGGATAATAGCAGTTTCGTTTTCCCCACATTCATGACAGGCACCTCGTCTGGTTCAGGGTGAATGGATGTGAAAATTATAGCACCGCTGCACCGTGGAAGGGCATTTAAATAAAAAGGGGCGACCCGATGGGTCGCCCCTGCTCACTTCTTCACCCACCCTAAACCAATTCGTCCGCGCTCTTGCTCGATTTTCTGGATTTCGACATCAATGATATCGCCGACCTTTAAGACCGTGCCAAAGGGAATCTGGCTTTTGTGCAGCAGGCCATCCTGCTTGACGCCGATATCGACAAAGGCGCCAAAATCGACCACGTTGCGCACGGTTCCCTTGAGTTCCATGCCGGCGGCCAGGTCTTCCATTTTGAGCACGTCTGAGCGCAGGATGGGAGCCGGGGTCTCCTCGCGCGGGTCGCGGCCCGGGCGGATGAGTTGCTCGAGGATGTCTTTGAGCGTCGGCAGGCCGCAGCCGATTTCGGCGGCCAGTTTTTCGGGCGGGGTTTTGGCGGTCAGGGCATCCAGGGCGGGTTTGCGCTCGTTTAACGGCGAGGCAGGCGTCAGTCCGGCGCGTTCCAGCACGGCCAGGGCCACGGGATAAGATTCGGGATGAATGGCGGAGGCGTCCAGCGGATTTTTCCCATCCCGAATGCGCATAAACCCGACGCTTTGTTCGTAAGCCTTCGGCCCCAACCCGGAGACTTTCTTCAGTTCCTCGCGGCTTTTGAAGACGCCGTTGCTGTCGCGGTAGGCGACGATGCCCGCCGCGAGTTTTGGCCCGACGCCGGAGACGTGGGTGAGCAGAGCCGGGCTGGCGGTGTTGACATCGACGCCGACCTGGTTGACGACGCTCTCGACGACGCCATCGAGGGCGTGGCTGAGGGCGGTCTGGTCGACATCGTGCTGGTACAGGCCGACGCCGATGGATTTGGGGTCGATTTTGACCAGTTCGGCCAGCGGGTCCTGGGCGCGGCGGGCAATGCTGACCGCGCCGCGGATGGAGACATCCAGGTCGGGGAATTCAGCGCGGGCCAGGGGGCTGGCGGAGTAGACGGAGGCCCCGGCTTCGTTTACTATCAGGTATTTGGCACTCTTGACCTTATTACTCGTCAACTCGGCCACCAATTTCTCGGTTTCGCGCGAGGCGGTGCCGTTGCCGATGGTAATCAGCGTCACTTTGTGACGATTAATCATGTCTTGCAGGGTGTCGATGGCTTCGGCCCATTTGTTCTGCGGGGCATGCGGGTAGATGGTGCCGGTGTCGAGTAGTTTACCGGTCGGGTCAACGACGGCGACCTTGGTGCCGGTGCGGAAGCCGGGGTCGAGGCCCAGCACGGTCTGGTTGGCCAGGGGCGGCTGGCCGAGCAGGGCGCGCAGGTTGACGGCGAAGACGTTGATGGCATGGCCGTCGGCTTTTTCGCTCAGTTCGCGGCGCACGTCGCGCTCGATGGCGGGCAGCAGCAGGCGTTGGGCGGAATCTTCGATGGCGAGCATGAGTTGGTCAACCATCGGGCTGAGGATGTTCGCTTCAAACTCGGATTCGACCACCGGCTGCCAGTCCTTTTCGGCGACTTCGACGCGCACGCGCAGGATGTTCTCTTTTTCGCCGCGATTGATGGCGAGAATCTGGTGCGGTTGCAGGCGGTCGACCCGGCCTGAGAAGTCGTAGTAAGACTCGTAGACGCTTTTCTCGTCCAGCGCGCCTTCGATTTTCTCGGCGTACAGCATTGCAAATTTGAGCGCTTTCTCGCGCACGCCCTGGCGGACATTGGCGTTGTCGCTGATGGTTTCGGCGACGATGTCGCGCGCGCCTTGCAGGGCATCTTCAATACTGGCAACCTGGTCGTTCAAGTATCCGGCAGCAATATCTTCGGCGGGCCGGTCGCCGCGCGCCTGCTTGAGGATGACTTCGGCCAGCAGTTCGAGGCCTTTTTCGCGTGCAATCATGGCGCGGGTACGGCGCTTCGGTTTGTAGGGCGCGTACAGGTCTTCGAGGGCGGTCATGTTCTCGGCGGCCTCGAGGGCGGCTTTGAGTTCGTCCGTCAACTTGCCCTGCTCCTCGATGGATTTCAGGATGGCGGCGCGGCGCTCGTCGAGGGCGCGCAGTTTTTCAAGCATTTCGGCGGTCAGGCGCACCTGTTCTTCGTCGAGGGTGCCAGTCATTTCCTTGCGGTAGCGCGAAATAAACGGGATGGTGTTGCCTTCGTCGAGCAGGCTGATGACAGCCGCGACCTGTTGCGGGCGGACTTTGAGTTCAAGGGCGATTTTTTCAGCGTAGAGGGTCATGGGTTCTTCTGTTGGGTGGGATTTTTGCTGCGCATCATGATAGAACAAGAGTGCGGATTTTACCACGCAAGAAAAATATGGATTCTTAAATTTCCTGCTTTGCAGGGCCTGCTCCCTGCTGTATACTGGGCTTTATGGACAAACAACCCTGGCTTACTCCACTTTTCGAACACCTTGAAAAATCCGGCGAAATCGGTTTGCAAACAGTTCGCTACCTGCGCGAGAAGAAAACCGCGATTTCCTTCAAGAAGGACAGGTCCGCCGTCGGCGCGGCCTGGACCCCGCTGCGCGCGATAAAAATCAACACGGTGCACTTCAGCCCGGAGCAAATCGAAAATCCGCGCCTGTTGAGCCTGGTGGTGCACGAAGCCCGCCACCTGCAGCAGGGATTTTTCACCGCCCTGTCGGTTTACGGCGAACTGGACGCCTGGCAGGTGGATTTCAACTTCCAGAAGGCGCTGACGGGGGAATATCCCGGCCCAATCATTGCCGAGTTGTGCGCCCTGCCGCTTGAATACGACCGTGAACTCTTGAAGCACGCCCAAACCCTGATGCAGGCCTTCGCCGGGAAAGGCTACCGCATCGACCTGCTGCCGCTCTACCCGCTGCCGCGTGAAATCCGCTACCGACTGACCGGCAAAGCATGAAGCAAACCCGTCTGGTTGCAATCCTGCTGGCCGTCCTGGTGGCCGTCCTTTGGTCTACCTCCTGGGTATTGATAAAAATCGGCCTGCGCAACGAACTGCCCGCGCTCAGTTTTGCCGGGATGCGCTACGGCATGGCCTTCCTGTTCCTCGTTCCGGCAGTGCTGGCCAGCCCGCGCGAACGCGCCATCCTGAAATCGCTTAACCGCAAAGACTGGTGGACGCTGGCGCTGTTGGGCGTGGTCATCTACACCTTCGCCCAGAGCGCGCAGTTCATCAGCCTGGCCTACCTGCCATCGGCAATGGTCAGCCTGGTGTTGAACCTGTCCCCGGCGGTGGTGGGCATTATGAGCGTGTTCTGGTGGCACGAAAAGGCTGGCAGCCTGCAATGGTTCGGAATCGGCCTGTGCCTGGCTGGCACTCTGCTCTACTTCCTACCCATCGTGGAGGGCGGCCTGGCGCTGGCCGGGGTGCTTGCCGCGCTGGTGGCCCTGACGACCAACTCGGCTTCGACCCTGATGGGACGCCACATCAACCTGCAAAGCCACCTTTCGCCGCTGACGATTACCTTCGTCAGCATGGGCATCGGCTCGGCGCTGATGCTGCTTTCGGGCGGCCTGCTGTACGGGTTCGGCAATCCATCCCTGACCGACTGGGGCATTATCGCCTGGATGGCCCTGGTCAACACGTCCTTTGCCTACACGCTGTGGAACCAGACCCAGCGCACCCTGACCCCGGTCGAATCGAGCATCATTCTCAGCCTGATGATGCCCCTGATTGCCCTGTTTGCCTGGGTCTTCCTGGGCGAGACCCTGAGCGCCAAGGAAATCTGGGGGCTGGTTTTGGTCGGCCTGGGCGTTTTGATTGTGCAAGGTTACAAGGTATAATCAAACCCTGCGAGTCCGATTAGCGAAAAATACATTCCAACCTAAAAGGTATAGAAGCGATGACCCAAATTACCCGTGACGCCGTTTTAGCGGCGCTCAGTAAAGTGCAGGAACCCGAACTTCACCAGGATTTAGTGACCCTCGGCATGGTGCGTGACATAAAAATCGAAGGCGACAGCGTCGATTTCACCGTCATGCTGACCACCCCGGCCTGTCCCCTGAAAGGCAAAATCGAGAAAGAATCGCGCGAAGCGGTTGAAGCCATCGGCGCGAAGACGGTGCGCGTAAAACTGGATTCAGACGTCCCCCACGATGGCCGCATGCGCGGAATCGTCACCGCCCCCATCCGCAATGCGATTGCGGTCGCCTCCGGCAAGGGCGGGGTCGGCAAATCGACCGTCTCGGTCAACCTGGCCGTTTCGCTGGCAAAGAGCGGGGCGCGGGTCGGCCTGATGGACGCCGACATCTACGGCCCGAACATCCCGACCATGATGGGCGCGCCGCGCATGCCCACCCCGCGCGAGGACAAACTCGTCCCGGCTGAAAACTACGGCGTCAAAATGATGTCGATGGCCTACCTGACCAAGCCCGGACAGCCGCTCATCTGGCGCGGCCCGATGCTCAACAGCGCCATCCGCCAGTTCCTTTCGGATGTCGAATGGGGCGAACTCGATTACCTGATTATCGACCTGCCGCCCGGAACCGGCGACGCGCCGCTCTCGCTGGCCCAGGCCCTGCCGCTGACCGGTGTGGTGGTCGTCACCCTGCCGCAGGCCGTCTCGATTGAAGACGCCAGCCGCGGGCTGGAAATGATGAAACAACTCGAAGTGCCCATCATCGGCGTGGTCGAAAACATGTCCTACCTGACCCTGCCCGACGGCTCGAAGATGGACGTCTTCGGCGAGGGCGGCGGCAAAGCCATGGCCGAACATTACGGCGTGCCCTTCCTGGGCGGCATTCCGATGAACCCGACCGTGCGCGTCGGCGGCGATTCGGGCCAGCCCATTGTGACCACCGACCCCGAAAGCGACGCCGCCAGGGCCATGATTGCCGTCGCCGAGGCGGTAGCCGCCAGGGTCAGCGTCGCCGCCCTGAGTGGCGATAACAGCATCCCGATTAATATCGTCTAATTTAGGAATGCAGAACTCTGCATTCTCCATTCTGAATTGTGCTTATGCAACCAAACATTTACGGTATCCGTTTTAGCAAAATTGGCAAAATTTATCACTTCGACGCCACGCATGTGGACGAATTAAAGGTAGGCGAGCACGTCATCGTCGAAACCACCCGCGGGCGGCAAATTGGCGAGGTCATTCAGCATATCGTTAACCCGACCGCGCCTCCCGACGGCGCCTGGAAACCCGTCGAACGCCGCGCCAGCGCCGCTGACCTGCTCCTGCGCCAGAACTGGGCGCAGAAACAAACTGCCGCGATGATTGAATGCCGCGCTCGCGCCTCCGAACTCAAACTGGCGGTCAAAATCGTCTCCGCCGAATACTCCTTCGACGGTTCGCGGCTGACCTTCATGTTCGCCACCGAAAACGACGAGAAGGACGAAAAAGTCGACCTGAAATCGCTGCGCAAGGACATGCAGAAGATGTTCAGCGAAACCCAGGTCGAGATGCGCCAGATTGGCCCGCGCGACGTGGCAAAAATGCTCGGCGGCATGGGCGCTTGCGGCCTCGAAACCCGTTGCTGCTCCAAATTCCTGACCGAGTTCAGCCCGATTTCCATCAAAATGGCAAAAGAGCAGGGCATCTCGCTGACGCCCTCCGAAATTACCGGCATGTGCGGACGCCTGCGCTGCTGCCTGATTTACGAATACGAGCAATACGTCGCCGCCCGCAAGGAACTGCCCAAGCGCAACAAGCGCGTCATCAGCCCCGAAGGCGAGGGCAAAGTCATCGATGTCTACCCCATGCGCAACGCCGTCATGGTCGAGCTGCCCGCCAAAAACCCGCAAGAACGCCCGCTGTGGAAGGAATTCCACCGCGACCTGCTCGAACCCTGGGACGAACTCGAAGCCCTGCGCCGCAAATCCGCCGCGCCCTGTGACCGTCACGAAGGCGGCGGCTGCGACTGCGGCAAGGCCTCCTACAGCAGCAAACCGGGAGCAGAACTGCAATCGGAAAACCCGGCGGCCACAGAACCGGTGAACCCGGCAGCAGCCGAACCGCCCGCCCGCCCCGCCAGGGAACAGGAAAACCGCCCGTCAGGCAGGCAGGAAAATCGCGGCCCGCGCCAGAATCCCGGCGCGCAGCAGGAAAACCGCAAAACGGGACAACCCGAAAACCGCCTGCCCTCGCAGCCGGGAAAACAAACTGGCGGCAAGCCCGACAATCGCCCCAACCGGCGCAGGCCCTTCCGCAAACCCAACAAAAAAGGACAAGATGGACGCGCCTGATATTTCCTGGCCCGAACGACAAAAAATCCTGGTCATCCTGGCGCATCCGGATGACCCGGAATTTTTTTGCGGGGCGACCCTGGCGCGATGGGCGCTGGCGGGACACGAAATCATCTACTGCCTGTTGACCTGTGGCGATAAAGGCACGAACGACCGTGAACTTGACCCGCAAAAACTATGCGCCCTGCGCCACGCCGAACAGGAATCCGCTGGCGCGCACTTCGGCGTCACCCGCATCCACTGGTTCAACCTGCCCGACGGCTACCTGGTTCCGAGCATCCCCCTGCGCCGTGACGTGGTGCGAGTCATCCGCCAGGAAAAACCGGATGTGGTCGTGACCTGCGACCCGCAAAACCTGTTCCCCTCCACCAGTTACGGACTCAACCATCCCGACCACCGCGCCGCCGGGCAAATTGTGTTGGATGCGCTCTTCCCTGCCGCCGGAAATCACAATTACTTTCCCGAACTGCTTATAGATGAAGGCCTCGAGCCGTATACCCCGCGCGAGGCCTGGGTCGCGCTGACCAGCCAGCCCAACCTCAGCCTGGATGTAACCGAACACTGGGAGGCCAAAATCGCCGCCATCAAGGAACACAAGACCCAAATCGGCGACCCGGTCAAACTCGAAGAACGCATCCGCGCCCGCCACACCGAAGACAGTACCCCCGAAAACCCGAGATACGAAGAAAAGTTCAGGCGGCTGGTGTTTCGGTAATATGGAATTTCTCACCCCTCCCACCCGCATTGTTTCGCTTGTGCCCTCCATGACCGAGAGCCTGTTCGACCTCGGCTTTGGCGAGGCCGTCGTCGGGGCGACCGATTACTGTGTCCACCCGGCGGGAAAAGTCTCCGCGCTCAAAAAGGTCGGCGGGACGAAGAACGCCAGGGTGGAGGACATCCTGGCCCTGAAGCCGGAACTGGTGATTGCCAGCCAGGAGGAAAACACCCCGGCCACCGTCCATGCCCTCGAAGCCGCCGGGATTCAGGTCTGGCTGACCTTCCCCAAAACGGTGGAAGAAACCCTGGCAGACCTGCGCCGCCTGGCCGACATCTTCCAGAGCGACAGGGCCTACCTGGGCATCGACATGCTCGAAAAAACGGTTGAATTTGCCCGCGCGGTTGCCGCTGACAGTGAACGGCTGGGCGTCTTCTGCCCCATCTGGCGCGGCGAGCAGGACAAGCAACCCTGGTATATGACCTGCAACGCCGAAACCTACACCAGCGACCTGCTGACGCTTTTCGGCGGCGACAATGTCTTCGCCAGCCGTCAGCGCCGCTACCCTCTCGAAGCGGACCTGAAAAACGAGGCCGGCGAGGCCCCCGAAGGACGCGACACCCGCTATCCGCGCGTCGGCATCGAGGAAATCCGCGCCGCGCAGCCCGAACTTATCCTGCTGCCGAACGAACCGTTTGCCTTTGACCAAAGCCACCTGGAAGAAATCAAATCCCTGCTGACCGAGACACCCGCCGTAAAAAATGACCGCATCCGACTGTTGGACGGCTCGCTGCTCACCTGGCCCGGTACGCGGCTGGGCAAAGCGCTCGAGCAGTTACCGGAATTCTTCTCGTAGCGCAGGATGCTATCTTGCGCCACGCTTTTGCGGGATAGCCTCCCGCGCCACAAATGCACAACTCCCAGGAGAACCCCTATGACCGACCTTTATCAACAGGCGCAAGCCCTGTTCCCTTACACCCAGGCCATGCGCCGCGACTTTCACATGCACCCCGAAATCGGCTTCCAGGAAGTACGCACCTCGGGCATCATTGCCCGCGAACTGCGCGAACTGGGCCTCGAAGTTTCGACCGGCATCGCCAAGACCGGCGTGGTCGCGCTGGTGGAGGGCGCAAAGCCCGGCCCGGTCGTCATGCTGCGTTTCGACATCGACGCCCTGCCGATTAACGAAGACACCGGCGCGGAGTACGCCTCCAAAAATCCGGGCGTAATGCACGCCTGCGGGCACGATGGCCACACCGCCATCGGCCTGACGGTTGCCAAACTGCTGCAGGCCCAACGCGAAAACTTTGCCGGGACGTTCAAACTGGTCTTCCAGCCCGCAGAGGAGGGATTGGGCGGCGCGGAAACGATGGTCAAGGAAGGCGCGATGGACGGCCCGGCCCCCGTCCGCAGCCTGGGACTGCACATCTGGAACAGCAAG
>JAGVAO010000224.1 GCA_020060235.1 Anaerolineales bacterium
AATTCTCAATCGAATCAGCACGTTCGAAACTGAATTCCCATTATGTTGCTGTTCAATCCGCCAACGATAAATTCAAAGAAACTTAGTTTCCAATGCATTGAGTAGGGCAGTGTTCTCCTGCCCGTATCGAAACCACCATTTCCGGGTCTCGATATACCGAAAATCATCGGCTACTCGACCCTCGGTTACCAAATAACCGGTTCCCCGGCCAAATAATCGAACGCCTTGCCAAATTCGGCCCGGCCCTCGTCCGAAAGCACCCGCGCCAGGGGCCAGATTTCGTAGTCTTTCCAGAAGTGCATCAGCCGCCAGGGGAAGTCGATGGGGAAATCGAAAAAGAAACGATAGGCGTAGTTCCAAGCGGCTTCGACCTGTTTTTCATCCAACCGGCCAGCCGAAGAACCGGATAACAAGCCATCCAGCATCCCGAAATATTCATCATACGTCGTCGGGTCATGCGTAAACCCGCGCCCGCGATAGTGCGTCAACCCGGCCAGGATGACCGGCACGCCGCGCATCGCCATCTCCATGCCGACTGTCGTGGTATAGGCCAGCCCCAGCCCGGCAATTTCCATCAGGTCGTAGGTGTTGACCTTTTCGTTCGGGCCAATCACGTGCAGGTGTTCGGGGCGCTCGGGCACGGCGCGCTCAATCACGCCGAGCATCGACGGGCCTTTCATCAGCCGCTCGCCGGGGTGGACGCGCACCACCAGTTGCACATCTGGCCGCCGCGCAAAATACTGGACGGTTTTCTCAATCCACTCGGCCATCGAGGCGGTAAAGATGTTGCGTCCCAGCGTCAGGCTGTCGCCGAGCACGTTGGTCGCCAGCAAAACGACCGGGCGGCCATCCAGCCCCAGGTCGGCGCGCAACGTCTCGCCGCCCACCGAAGCCACATCCTGCCAGAAACGCGTGCCCTTGCCGTATTTCTTGGCGCTGGTGCGCGCATCCTCCAGCCCGGCGATTTTCTCGCGCTCGGCCTCCGTCAGCGGAACATGTCCCTTCGCGGCCCACAGCCCGTCCGTGTTCTGGCGCATGACGATGTCGTTCTGCGAGAGCCAGATTTGCTCACGCTGGTCGTTGAATTCATACGTGACCGTCATCAGGTCGAGATGACGCGCCACCTGGTAGAAAATGCCCAATTCAGTGACCAAACCATTCGGGACGAGTACCGTTTCAGGGCGGGATTCGCTCAAAAAGCGGGTCGCCGCCAAAGCGGCCTGTCGGTTGCGCGCCACCCGCAGCCTGTAGAGGTCGGAGTCCCGGTCGAAATCTTCCACCTGGAGCGTGTACATCGTGTCGAAGGCGGATGCTGTTTCGACGGCTTTTTCCAATTCAGGAACGAGGGTCGAGTAGGCGCGCTCTTTCGCCGCATCGAGACCCGGCTCCAGCAGCGAAACGATTTTTACCAGCCCCTTCAGCGGCTTCAAAACCCGGCGTGTGTACAAATCCTGGCGGCGCAGGTCGAAGGCATTGATTTCCTTGTCCCAATCGCCATAAGGCAGATAGGCGATGGTGACCTCATGCCCCATCCCGCGCAGCGCCAGCCCGATGATGGCCGCCTGCTCGACCCAGTAATGCAGCGTGGCAAACAAAACAATCCGCTTGGGCTTTTCGGTCTTATCCGCGCATCCGCTCTTCAATCCGCTGATAACATCCGCCACCGCCCCGGGCAAATGCGCCTGCAACTGCGACAGGTTATAACGCGTCTTAGGCCGCACCGGACGAATCGCATCGTACAGGTCGGCGGCGTAGGGGATTTGGGAAAGAAAATTCTTAATCATTCTGTTCGGCTACGGGTTTGTCGTTAATTTTTTCATACATATCGGCCGGCTTTTTGTCGAAAACTGCTTATGAAAGACATCTAGGTCATAAACTGTTACGTGTTCCAAAGGTTTTAGTGATGACTCTGAAACTTGATCGGTAAAAGGACCAAATAGTTGGTTTATGTATTCCAACCAATTTTTTCCTTCAGCCCATGTAACAATCCCGCTAACATGTGGAGGTTCATAGCACAAATATTCATCTTGTGGATAAATATGATACTCAGCCGCAATTCTTTGCTTGTCATATATTACGAACATGTAATACCCCATACCACTATTTGGATCCGGGCCAATCAATACTTTGTCTGGTACACCATACTCTTTTAGCAATTTATTTAATGGAAAACTTAATCGCGCCGTCTCCAACTGTATTCCAATGCCTTGGATTAGCTCACCTTCATTGAAAAAAAGCACAGTAGACGATTGACCTATGTGGATTGGTGCATGGTAGTAAAAAGTGTAATAACCTTCATTTTTCTCCAGCAAATCAGCGTTATAAGGATACTGATTGACAAACTGAACAAACTCATGGACGGTCGTTTGTCCCGGTACTATTCCCCAAAAACAAGGTAAACGACAATCACCATTGGTGTGGAGTAATCGCCATATCTGTTTTACAGAGTCATGCTCTGAGTAAGTGGGTAAGGGTGTCAATGATGGCAATGATGTTGCTGAAGGAGTCCAAGTAACAGTTGCTGTAGGGGTAATAGATGCGGTGGATGTCAGTATTGCAACACCTGATGGAGTTTTTGATGGCTTCGTGGTTTGTATTTTTTGTATCGTTGGGTGTGGCTCTGGCGAGATAGGCACACTTATTCCACAACCAACTATAGCCAAACCCACGATAAACATCCATGCAACAAAAATAAATCTTCTTTGTTTCGCATGAAAATTTGTAATTGCCTCATTTATCCACATTTTCAATCACCCAATCCAACCGCGGCCTGATTGGCCCCTGGCGCTGTTCGGCCCAGTGGATGCCAGGCGCGCCGATGGGGTCGATATTGAAGGCCAGGGCGTTTTCGTCCATGAAATAGCGTTTGACGCCAAAGGAGCTGGCGTTGACGCCCAGGATGTAGCGGCCTTCGTTGAGCAAATCGGCGGGAATCTGGCACTTGCTGACGTAATGTCCCGCCGGGCGGGTGGAATGCTTTTCGTACAATGCAGCATCGTCCACATCGAAGGAGGTGAAAACGTATTCGCCGCGCACCGTGCTTAAGTAGACTCCTACCCGCAGCCCCGTGACGGGGGCATCGAGACGGTATTCCATCTCCAGCGTGATGGGTTCTGCCGAGCGCAGTGTGTCGGCCACCCCGCCACGCGCATCCTTGACGCGCAGGGAAAGCGGGGTAAAGGGCATCGCGCTGGCCGGGACTTCGTCGGCGTCCCAGGTGCGCTCCCCGGCCTGGGCTTGTCCCGATGCGAGGTAGAAATCGACCGCTTCGGGAGTGGGGGCGCGTTTGACGAGTTGTCCCTTCTGCATGACGATGGCTTCCTGCGTCAGGCGCAAAATCGCGCTCATGTTGTGGCTGACGAACAGCACGGTGCGTCCCTGCGCGGCGACATCGTTCATTTTGCCCAGGCATTTGCGCTGGAACTCGGCATCACCGACTGCCAGAACTTCGTCCACGACCAGGATTTCCGGCTCGAGGTGGGCGGCGACGGCAAAAGCGAGACGCAGGTACATGCCCGACGAGTAACGCTTGACCGGGGTATCGATAAACTGGGCCACTTCCGAAAACTCGACAATTTCATCGAATTTGGCGGCGATTTCAGCCCGTTTCATGCCGAGAATGGCCCCGTTCAGGAAAATGTTCTCGCGGCCGGTCAGTTCCGGGTGGAAGCCGGTACCAACTTCCAGCAGGGAACCAACCCGTCCGCGCACGGTGACAGAGCCGCGGGTGGGTTCGGTCACGCGCGATAAAACCTTGAGCAGGGTGGACTTCCCGGCCCCGTTGCGGCCCACGATGCCGAGCACTTTCCCTTCTTCCAAATCAAAAGAAACGTCTTTGAGTGCCCAGATGTAGCCGGCATTGCGGCCAGGGTCTTCGAGTTGTTTGCCGAAAAGCGAAGCGGCAAAGCGGAAGGGGGCCTTGGCGGTATCGACCAGCACATCGCGCAACATCCCATACTGGAATTTTTGCGCCGCGAGGCCGATTTTATAGCGTTTGGAGATATTTTCTACTTTGATTGCGATTGTCATAGGGTGGTAATTGGTGAATAGTAATTGGTGATTGGCGGAGAGCGGAAAGATGAATTACCAATCGCCAATTACCAATTACTTAAATCGTATCTGCGAAAGTTCTTTCCATATTGCGAAAGTAGACCAGACCGGTCACGAGAATCAGAACGGAGATGGCCGCGGAAATGCCAATCAGCAGGTCGGGCGGGTTGCCGACGCCGAGCAGCGCCCAGCGGAAGCCGTTGACCACGCCCGCCATCGGATTGAGGGCGTAGACAACCTGCCACTGCTCCGAAATCACGCTGGATGAATAGGCGATCGGGGTAACAAACATCCAGAACTGCGAAAGAAACGGCAGGGCATAGCCCACATCACGATACTGGACGTTGATGGCCGAGAGCCACAGGGCAATTCCCAATGCGGTAACGATGGAAAGCAGGATAAAGAGCGGCAGGGCCCAAAGCGCGTTGACGCCAGGGGTGATGCCGTAGTAGAACATCAGGCCAATCAGCACCACGAAGGCAATTGCAAAATCGAGCAGGCCGCCCAGTACCGAAGCCATCGGCAAAACCAGGCGCGGGAAGTAGGTCTTGGTGATCATGTTCTGGTTGGATGTCAACGAGCGGCTGGCCGAGTTGAGCGCGGTGGCAAACAACCCCCAGGGCAGGAGCGCCGTATACGAGAAAATCGGGTACGGAATGCCGCCATCGGTCTCCATTTTGGCGATATTGCCAAACAGGAAGTTGAAGACCAGCATGGTCAGCACCGGCTGGAGCACAGCCCAGGCCGCACCCAGGGCCGTCTGCTTATAGCGGACTTTGATATCGCGCCAGATCATGAACCAGATCAGTTCGCGATAATGCCACAGGTCGCCCAGGTTCAGCGCGGCGAAGCCGGAACTGGCCTTGATATAAACGGTTGTTGGTTCGGGTTTGGTGAGTTCGGTCATATTTTTTTTACTTTACTTTGTCGAAGGTCAAAAGTCGAAAGTCACAAATCGACCTTTGACCTTCGACTTTTGACTGACAACTGGTTACCGCTCACTGCTTACTTGATCTTATCCCGATTGGCCTTGAACCACTCGATGGTGCGGCGCATGCCTTCTTCAAACGAAACCTGCGCGCTCCAACCAAAGCGTTCCCTGGCGCGTGAAACGTCCAGTCCGCGGCGGGGCTGGCCGTTGGGCTTTTCGGTGTCCCAGACCAATTTGCCCTGGAAGCCAGTCTGGCGCACAATCATTTCGGCCAGGTCTTTAATCGAGATTTCGTAGCCGGAGCCGAGATTGACCGGGTCGGATGAATCATATTTTTCTGTGGCGGTCAGGATGCCCTCGGCGGCGTCTTCCACATACAGGAATTCGCGGGTCGGCGAGCCGTCGCCCCAGACGACCAATTCCACGTCTCCGCGTTCCTGGGCCTCGATGGCCTTGCGAATCAGGGCCGGGATGACGTGCGAGGTTTGCAAGTTGAAGTTATCGCGCGGGCCGTACAGGTTGACCGGCAGGACGAAAATCGAGTTAAAGCCGTACTGCTGGCGATAGGCCTCCGACTGGACGAGCATCATCTTCTTGGCCAGGCCGTAGGGCGCGTTGGTTTCTTCCGGGTAGCCAATCCACAGGTCATCTTCCTTGAACGGGACGGGCGTGAACTTGGGGTACGCGCAAACCGTGCCGATGGCGGTAAATTTGCCCACACCGCGCTTCCATGCTTGGTGCATCAACTCGACGCCCATCATCAGGTTGTCATAGAAGAACTCCGCTGGATGCTCGCGATTCGCGCCAATCCCGCCGACATTGGCGGCCAGGTGGATGATGACCAGCCTGGCCGGGTCAAAACCACCCTTTAGGGCATCATCGAGCATCCGTTTGATGTCATCGCGCTCGGTCAGGTTATAGTTTTCGATGCGCGGGATGAAAATATCGGTTACACCGCGCTGGGCCAGTTTTTCGGTCACGAACGAGCCCAAAAAGCCCGCCCCGCCAGTCACAATCACACGTTTGCCTTGCCAAAAATTTTCAGTCATAATTTCTCCTTATTTTCGAACCGCCAAGCCCGCTAAGAATGCAAAGAAAAGTCTTTTTAACTTCGCGGCCTTCGCGTTCTTCGCGGTTGAATTTTTTTCTATTGAACGATGAACCTCGCATTGCGATATTTCTCATTCTGCGGGTGTGTAATCATGCCCAGGCGCAGGGCGTTGACGATTTCGCGCACGCCGTCATCGACGGTTAGCGTGGCCGCAAAACCCAGTTCGCGCCCAATCTTCTCAAACGAAACCGTAATATCGCGCATGTCGCCGCCAAAGGTCAGGTCTTTGTACTGCACAATCGTCTCGGGCAGGCGTTTGATGACAAAACTGACAATCTGGTCTTTGGTGAAATTGCCGTCTGCGCTGCCCAGGTTGTAAACCTGGCCCTCAGCCCTTTCACGCGGCGCGTCCAGGCCCAGCAGCAATCCCTGAACCACATCGCGCACATGCACAAACGAGCGCGAGTAACCGCGCTGGTAAATCAGCAATTCGCGTTTGGCGAAGGCATCGAGCACAAACTGGTTGACAATCAGGTCAAAACGCGTGCGCGGCGAAAGCCCGTAAAGTGTCGCCAGACGGAAAATCAACGCGCCCGCCGGTTGCAGGAATTCCTCGGCGGCGATTTTGGTCTCGGCATACAGGGATTGCGGATTTAAGGGCGACTCTTCCGTTACCGGGCGTCCATCGCTCGAAAGGCCGTAGTTGCTGTAGGTGGACGGGAACACGAATCGCTCCACGCCCAGGCTGGCCGCCTGCTCGAAGACATTTTTCGTCGCCTCGACGTTATAGCGCCAGGCCGCCTGTTTGCCGACCGATTGGCAGGCCGGGAAGCCGACAATCCCTGCCAGGTGGAAAACCGCCCCGGGTTTTTGCCAACCGCGCGGTAGCGAGTCGCGAATGCTGCGGGGTTCGGTCACGTCCGCTTTGGCGAAGTGAAAGTTTGGGTGCGGCAGGTACGGGACGAGTGATTCGCCGCCATAAAGGAGCGAGTCAATCGCCGTGACGCGATTCCCGAGGCGGAGCAATTCCCCAATCAACAAAGAACCGATATACCCTGCCCCGCCTGTAACGATGATATGCCTGACATCACTCATAGAACATCCTTCCAGTTTCTATTAAGAAGGTTTAGACCTGTCAACCCAATCAAAATTGTAAAAAGCATCGGGAAAGCGTTAATGATAATGCTGCTCCGGTAAATATAAGGCACAAGGGTCAAGCTATACGCTGCACTTAAGAGAATGACAAGAGCAATGAAAACCAACTTTTGCCATTTTGACTCTGGCAAGGTATGGTTGGCAAGAACGAGTGCCAATCCGGGAGATAATAATACCAGTTTGTAGTCAATGCTTACTGATGGCAAGAGCATGCCCAAAAGAATGAGCAACATTAGCGCGTCGGCATGTAGCAGGTTGGGGCGATTTTGAAGGGTATGCCAAAGAATGATGATGGCGCAAGCAAGAATGATTGCCAGCAGAACAAACTCAAGCCAGGAAGCCGAAGACCCTACCCACTCTGCGAGCGGCTGGGAAATTTCATTATCATTGTTTTTGGCTAATTTATCTAAAAACGCGTTGACCGAATGGTTAATGGGTTGTTTATCTGGCAATACCCAAAGGGGGTTGCTGGTTTCGGCCAGGAGAGACTTAACAAATTGTTCAAGAACTTTGTAACCCAGGGCCAGAGAGGCTGCTATGTTTAATGCGCCCAAAACCAATGCTGTTTTCAGGTTCTCTTTCCAATTTTGCCAGTGTGAAAAGAACATCAAAATAAAAATACCAGGATATACCTTGATATGGGCGGCAATTGTCAATAATACATAAGCCAGGTAGCGGAAAGAAGGCAATTTATGGAAAAGCCAAATGCTGCCAAATGCCAGTAATAAAGCCAAAACATTAAACTGGCCGCGCTCCAATTCAAACTGCATTCCGTAAGAAACCAACCCGGTCAGGAAAAAGAAGATGAAGATGGCATGGTTGTTTGTTCTTGTTCGCCAGGGAAACAGGAAGAGCAAACCAAAGGAAGCCAGTGTCAGTCCTGTCATCACGGCATATTTTTGTTCGGGACCAAATAAAATAATCGGCGAAAAAACAAGATGGTATAGGGGTGGATAAAAATGATACGCCAATTCGTAAGGGCTTGAGCCTTGCAGCCAAAGGGAGATGGCGCTGGAGTTATAGTGCAAATCATTGCCAATCGGTTTCAGGTCTGGAAGGTAATCAACAAAATAGGACAATCGCAGGCTAGCGTCAAAAAAGAGTGGACCAAAAAAATAGAATATGAAAATAATGAGAAAGCCGGTCAAAACCCAAACCAGCACCGGTAAATCAAGCATAGCGTTCGCTTTTTCGGTGACTAGTTGCTTGATGGTTTTTGAATTATCTGGCAAGGGGCGAAATCCCAGGCCAATCAGGAAGAGCAAACTTCCGGCCAAGATGCCGCTAAGCTGGGCGGCTTGAAGACCTGGCTTTCCCAGACCAATCAGGTCTATTAGGAGAGAGACGCCAATCAATAAAATGCCACTTCCCGCCACTCCAGAACCAATATTTTTATTTGATAAAAGTTTTGATGGCTTGATATGTGTATCAGCCATGCTTCTCTCCCGGTCGAACCAGCGCCACACTCAAGCCGCGCACTTCAAAAGTTGGCAGGGAAGCATCGTCCACAATCTCAAGCCCCTGCTCGATGCAGGTCAGGCGGCAGATGTCGGCTACGTCGCCTTCGCCGATTAGATACACCTGTTGGACGCCCTCGCTTTGCAGGTGAATGGCTGCCTCTTTGACCTTGTGGCGAATGCGGCGGTACAGGTTGAACTGTTGCTCAACATAATCGACCAGCAGGCGCGCGCGGTGACTCAAACCTTCGGGCGTGATGATGTATTTGAGCTTGCGCCGCTCGGCGCGTTTGACCTTTACATAGCCTTTCTCGACCAGCCGTTTCAGGTGCCAGTTAATCGTCCCAACCGCCACGCCGAGTTGTGTGGCAAGGTCGGCCTGGGTTACATCCGGGTCGCGCTCAATATTTTCAAGCAGGGATAAATCGTGGGAAGAATCGTTGGGGGTTGTCATAATCAAAATTCAATCGCTGAATTATACCCTGAATTCAGCGATTGAATTTTACAGAACGGTTAACCTGCTACGGCTCATAGCGGAAGGGTCGTAATTGCGCCGAAAAGGCTTGCATAAGTTCTTCGTATTCTGGCAAGTTTGCCAGGTTATTTAGTTCGTAGCGGTCATTAACCATATCGTACAGTTCACGCTCACCGTGAATGTATTCGACATACTTCCACTCGTCGGTGCGGATGGCCCAATAGGTTGGAATCAGGCTTGAAAGCCCTGACGGGTCGTCGGCTTCGCCATCCCGGTAGTGTTCGATAAAAACGTGGCTGCGCCAGTCTGCTTGTGGATTTTCCAACAGCGGTACCAGGCTGGTTCCGTCAAGACCAGGCGGGATGGGGATATTGGCAAAATCCAGTATTGTTGGGGCGATGTCAATGTTGAGCGCGAACTTATCCTCGGCGCGTGGGGCATTTTCCAGGCGCGGATAGGTGACGACAAACGGTATCTGGATACATTCCTCGTAAGGGCAGTCCTTGCCGATGATGTGGTGTTCACCGACCGACATCCCGTTATCCGAAATGAACAGGATGACCGTATTGTCCCGAATCTGGCGTTTTTCTAGCAATTCCAGAATCTCCTCGATGCCCTCGTCAACCGCCATCAGGGTGCGCAGCATGGCCTGGTCGGAATCAAGCGCATAATTCCAGTGTAATGGCATCAGGCTTTGTGCCCATTCAGGTTTGTCGCTCATATCTTCTTCGAGAAAATTGGGCGGCCAATGGGCTTTCCAATCTTCATCGGTCGTAAAACGTTTTTCGTGCCTTTTGGCCGAGTCATAAGGATAATGCGGGGCGTAGTAACTGATGACCAGCATGAAGGGTTGCTCGCCTGAGGCTTCGATAAACTCAATCGACTTGGCGGTCAAGACATCGGTGCTGTAGTCTTCGGCTTCGCGCCCATAGGAAATGAGTTTGCCGTTATTGTTGAGCAAGTAGCCATAGAAAAAGGAAAATTGCTCATAACTCTTATCCCTGTCCCATAGGATTTGGTAATCGTCCCAGCCCGGCGGCCTGTATTCAATTCCCATCACATCAATGTTATTGAAATATTTGCCAAGCCATCCGGTGCGGTACCCGGCTTGTTGAAACCAGACGGCAATCGTCTCTTCGTCTTTGGTGAAGGCCGGGGCGCCGGGACGGTTGGTCAGCACGCCGGTATTCTGGGCAAACAGGCCGGTGATGATGCTGGCCCGACTAGGGCAGCACAACGGGGTTGTGGCATAGGCGCGGGTAAAGTTGACGCCTTTATCAATCAGTTCCCTTTGCACCACCGGCATGTAGTTCATTGTGTGCATTGGCTGGTCGTCGGTCATGAAAATGATGATATTAGGCCGGTTGGGGTCCTGGTTGCCGGGTTTGGCGTTTGCCTGGCAGGATGAAAGGGATAGGCCAAGCAGGCCTGAAATCCCCGCCAGCAAGATAAGCGTAAGGGATATTCGAATAGAGGGGCGCATATTGTTTTCCTTCGTTTTTGCTGCCAATGATTATACCAACCCGTAAAAAACAAAGTCCGCGACAAGACGCCGCGGACTGTTGCAAAGTTTCGAGCAAGGCTTTGTTATTGTAACTGTGCGAGCAGGTTTCGGTAATCCTCGGCATTGGGCGGATTCATGCTTAAAATCTGGGCGACGACCTCGCGCACACCGTCCTTGTCGCCGCTTTCCATCAGCTGGTCGCCGACAGCATCCAGCAGGCTGATGGCCTCTTCGGTGCGGCCAGCCTTGTGATACTGGACGGCCAGTTCCCGGCGCAGCAGGGCGTGTTCGTTTTCCTCGACCAATTTCTCAAGGTATGGAATGGCTTGGTCGTTGTTCTTTGCGCTTTCCAGGTGCTCCATGTAAGAGACGAGTTCGGCCTGGGCCTGGGCCGGCTGGCCCAGCCGCAGGTTGAGTTCCACCAGGTGGGTGCGGGCCTGGGCCTCGTCCGGCTGCAAGGTGCGGATTTGTTCGTAGACCCGCAAGGCCTGTTTCCATTCCAAGCGCTGCATATCGATATCGGCCATGCGCCACAGGATTTTGATGCTCCACTTGCGGTCAGCGTTGGGTTGTTGTGCCAGGCGCAGGGCAGTGGTGTAGGTTTTGCGCGCCAATTCCAACTCGGCCAGGCGGTAATAAATGTCGGCCAAATCCATATATTCTGAAATGGCCTCGTCTTGCCTCCCGCGAGCCACCAGTTGGTCAATCAGGCGTGTCCGTGCGGACATATCCATCGGCGCAAGGTCGATAATTTTTCGCAGGACTTTGGTCGCCTGTGAAGCCTCACCGCGCACGCCGTAGGCGTTTGCCACAACCGTAAACTTGGTGATGGCGTCCTGGTTCTGGCCTTCGCGGACGAGCAAGTCGCCAATCAGGATGTGCAGCGGCAGGTAGGTTGGGGCATAAGTCAGGGCCTGGAAGGCCTCGTCCATCGCCGAGCGCAGCCGGTTGGTGCGGGCCAACTGGTTGACGTGATTCATCGCCTCGATGACATGGCTCGATTGGGCCTGGATGAGAATTTCGGCCAGCGGCAGGATGGCGTCTGCATCCGTATTCGGCATTTCGGCCCGTAATTTGAGCAGGTGAGCGCGCCAGTTTAGCCGCACCAGCATCTCTTGTACGTTTTCGCACAGTTTTACCAGTGAGGTGTCGTCGCCTTCGCGGCCAATCGATTCTATCAACGGCTCATACAACTGCCTGATTACATCCGACTCATCCGCTTCGGCGACGGCCGAATCGGCAATTTTGAGCGCCTCCAGATTTTGGATGGCCGCTTCCTTGGTTCTGTTCAGCCCGAGGAGAATTTGTCCGCTCAACAGGTGGGCGGCAAGTTCATAGTCGGTGTGTTTTTTGCATTGTTGCAGGTTGCGCAGCGCGCTTTCCGAGCGTCCCTCGGCGGCGCGCAGGTATCCCAGGTCGAAGTAAATGGCCGGGTGCGAAAAGCCGCTTTCGATAGCCTTTTCCAACTCGTCGGCAGCCATTGCGTCCTGGCCTTTGGTTTGCGAATCAATCGCCTGGCTCAGGTGCAACAGGATGCGGGTTTGTTCGCTCTGTTGCGAGGAGAGCTGCCCGGTACCTTTCATAATCGACTGCAACCCGCGCCGGGTCTGGGCCTCGCTGCTTTCGTCGGTCAGTTGGAAGAGCGTGTCGGCCAGAACGTTCAGGGCCTTTTTGCGGGCTTCGGCAATTGGGTCGGGGCTGTCCTGTACTTTTTCGCGCGGGGCGTCCAACTGCTTGACCTGGGCCATGCGCAGCGGTCCGGTGCCGCCCTTGGGACGGGTCGGCTTGGGCAGCAACCGCCCTGAAGCGACCATGCCCAGGGCCTGGGCAATTTCAGAGTTACCGCTTTCCAGTTGCTGGGCGTGTTTGAGAATCTCGGTCGCTTTTTCGGGGTTGCCCATGTTTTGCAACAGGCTGGCTACGGCTATGTACTCAGTCGCGGCCTGGTGAATTTGCCCCGTTTTCTCGTGAACGAAAGCCAGCCGTGAGCGCGCCTGGATGTGTTCGGGGTTCAGTTGCACCACTCGCAGCCAGTTTTCAATCGCCTTTTCGACCTCGCGCGCTTTCAGGAAGAGTTCCCCCGCCTGGTACGAGGCCTGGATGGCATCGTTCAGGTTGCCCTGACGTTCCTGGATGAATGCAATTTTCTCAAATGGGGAGGGGTCTTCAGGGGAAACTTTTGCAGCACGCACATAGATTTTGAGGGCATCGTCGAATTTTTGCTGCTGGAAAAGCGCCAGCCCCAGGCTGCCAAGGGCTTTGGGATTGTCAGGCATTTCTTCGAGGGCCTTGCGATATGCCGCAGCCGCCTGCGCCCAATCCTGGTCCCAGGCAGCGGAGTGGCCTTCGTTCATTGCGCGTTGGAAAACATCGTCTTGGCCAGCCATAGGCAACTACCCTCAGTCAAGCACTTGCATCTCGCCCCAGTTCAATCCGGCGCGGGCTTCGGTTAATAATGGGATATTTAAGGAGTAAGCCGAACTCATCACTGACCGGACAAGATTGGCGGTTTCTTTTAATTCTTTCTGGGGGCATTCTATCACAATCTCATCATGAACCTGCAAAAGCATCTGGCCCTTAAGTCCCGCTTTTTCCAGAGCATCCTGCACTTTGAGCATGGCAATCTTCATAATATCCGCCGCCGTGCCCTGGATGGGGGCGTTGATGGCCTCGCGCTCCTCGCGCTGGCGGACGTTATGATTGATTTGCTGCGATTGCAAGAGGGGGAAGTAGCGCCGCCGGCCCGAAAGCGTCTCGACATAGCCCTGTTCGGTGGCCTGGCGGCGGGTTCCATCCAGGTATTTCTTGACGCCGGGGAATTGCTGGAAGTAAGCCTTGACGAAATTCTCCGATTCGCCCAGCGTCAGCCCGCTGGAGCGTGTTAGCCCGAAGGCCGACATGCCGTAAATCAGGCCGAAGTTAATCGCCTTGGCGTGGCGGCGCTGGTCTTTGGTCACCTGTTCGAGCGGAATGCTGTAAATCGCGGCGGCGGTCGCGGCGTGGATGTCCTGTCCCTGGCGGAAGGCCTCCAGCATGGTCTCGTCGCCCGAAACGTGGGCCACAATCCGCAGTTCGATTTGCGAGTAATCGACCGAGAGCAGCACATTGCCGTCCTCGGCGATGAAGCCGTTGCGCACGCGCCGCCCCAACTCGGTGCGGGTTGGGATGTTTTGCAGGTTCGGGTTCGAGGAGGAAAGCCGGCCCGTGACCGAACCGGCCTGGTTGAAAGAAGTATGCACTCGTCCCGTCACCTCGTCCACCTGGGCGGGCAGCGAGTCGACATAGGTCGAGCGCAGTTTGGTCAGTTCGCGCTGCTCGAGCACCAAATCGACCACCTCGTGCTGCCCGCGCAGTTCTTCGAGCACGTCTGCCGAGGTCGAGTAATGACCGCTGGCGGTTTTGCGGAAGTTGCCGGGCGGCGTCAGGCGCAGGCGCTCGAACAGCACTTTCGACAACTGCTGAGTCGAATTGATATTAAAAACCGACCCAACCGACTCATATATTCGTTTTTCAATATCGGTAATTCGCTCGGTCAGTTCCTTTGAGAAAGCCTGGAAAAAGTCCAGGTTCAGGCGCACGCCGTTCATTTCCATCTGCGCCAGCACTGCCACCAGCGGCATCTCCACCTCGCGCAAGACCTTCATCAGCCCGGCCTTCTGCACTTCCTCTTCCAAAATCACCTTCAGGCGCAGGGTCATATCGGCGTCCGCGGCGGCATACGGCGCGGCGTTTTCCACCGGCACATCGGCCATCGAAAGCTGGTTTTTGCCCTTGCCAATCAGGTCTTCGATGTGGGTCATTTCGATGCCCAGCCGCGCCAGCGACAGGTTTTTCAAGCCCAGGTTGCGCGAGCCGGGGTCAATCAGCCATTCGGCCAGCATGGTGTCAAACGAAAGCGGCTCAACGAATAAACCAAACCGCGCCAGCACAATCGCGTCGTATTTGATGTTATGTCCAATTTTGGGGATGTCCGGGTTGGTGAGCGGATTCTTAAGGGCGGTTAGTACCGCATCCAGGCTTAAGTTTTGGCCCTGGCTGTGACCGGTCGGGATGTAGTAGCCGACTCCCGTTTCACAGGCCAACGCAATGCCGACAATTTCTGCCCGCATCTCCTCGGTCGAGGTCGTTTCGGTGTCGAAGGCGATTTCCTTCGCCTTGGAAAGTTCATCCACCAGCGTGGATAATTTTTCGGGGCTGTCGATGATTCTCGTCTCGGTATCGGTTGCCGGGGCGGGAGCAGACGCATAAGCAGGGGCCGAGTCGAAGAACGAGAGTTGCCCGCCGGGGCCGGGTTTGACGGCGAGAGGCTTGGAGGAAGTATCGGCTTTTTTGCCGGTCAGCCCGGCTACCCTGGGAACGAGCGAACGGAATTCCAATTCCCGGAAGAGACCCTCCACTTTGGCGGGGTCAAAGTTGGCAGGCCTCGCCTGTTCCAAATCCAAATCAATCTCCAAATCAGTGCGGATGGTGGCCAGGTCGCGGCTCAGATAGGCCATTTCGCGGTTTTCTTCGAGCTTGGCGCGAATTTTGGGCGGAACCTGGTCTAGGTGGGCGTACAGGTCGTCGAGCGAACTGAAGGTCTGGTAAAGCGCCTGGGCGGTTTTTTCTCCGATGCCCTTGACGCCGGGAATGTTGTCGGACGAATCGCCGAGCAGGGCTTTGTAATCGACGACCAGCCGGGGCGGCACGCCGAAGTATTCCTTGACCTGCTCATCGGTGATGTAATCTTCCGAATCGCCCATTTTGCCTTTCTGCGGCAGGCTGACGATGATGTGGTCGCCGACCAGTTGCAGCAGGTCGCGGTCGCCGGTGATGATTTTGACGCCGATGCCCTGCGCGGCGGCTTTTTTGGCGATGGTGCCAAGCACATCGTCGGCTTCGTAGCCTTCCATTTCGAGGCGAGGGATGTTGAAGGCATCGACCATCTGGCGAATGCGCTCGATTTGCGGGCGCAGGTCGTCTGGCATTTTGGCGCGGGTGCCTTTATATTCGGGGAAGATGTCGTCGCGGAAGGTTTTGCCCACGTCGAAGGCGACGGCCAGGTAGTCGGGCTTTTCCTGCTCGAGCAGGCGCAGCAGCACGGTGGCGAAGCCGTAGATTCCGGCGGTCGGTTCACCCTTGGATGTCTGCCAGCGCGAGCCGCCGGGCGAGTAGCCGGTCAGGGCAAAGTAGGTGCGGTAGGCCAGGGCGTGTCCGTCGATGAGGTAGAGGGTTTGGGGCATGGGGTTAATTTACCATAAAACTTGACAAGAATAACGCAAAATAGCATGTTGGGGCGGCTCATTGCCGCCCCAACATGCTATTTTGCGTATCTACTTTTTTATTTTTTTACTACTTCGTTGCCTGGGCCACGACTGCGGCGAAGGCTTCGGGATTGCGCACGGCCAGGTCGGCCAGCATCTTGCGGTTGATGGCAATGTTGGCTTTCTTCATGGCGGCAACCAACCGGCTGTAGGCGATGCCGTTCAGGCGCGCCGCGGCGTTGATACGGGCAATCCACAGGCGGCGCAGGTCGCGTTTGCGTACGCGGCGGTCGCGGGTGGCGTACCACAGGCTCTTGAGCATCGCTTCATTGGCGCGACGGAAGAGCAGGTGCTTGGAACCACGCTGACCTTTGGTGAACTTCAAAACTTTCTTATGACGGCGATAGCCTTGCGGGCCACCTTTTACACGAGCCATTGTTTAACCTCCTGCGTTCCCCCGGGCGTCGAAGCGGTTTATTCCCGGCTTCAGTTGCGCACACCCGGCAGACGCAAATAAAAATTTGGATACGATATTAGGCCTTGAGATTCGGAACGAGACGGCGGACACGTTTGATAATGCCGCGGCCCTTGACGGGCAGCATCTCGGCCAACAGGGCCTTGGTGCGGTCGGATGTGCGACGACGCAGGTGGCTTTTGCCGCCCTTGGTGCGAACCAGGACGCCAGAACCGGTCAGGCGAAAACGCTTGGAAGTCGCCTTATGGGTTTTGAGTTTATATTTGCCTGCTTTAAGCTTGTGAGGCATGGCGTAATACTCCTTTCGAGAAAAATAACTGCGGGACATGTCTTGCGTCCCGCAGGGATGGACAAACAAGGGAGACTTCGTTGGTGCTTAACTTTGCGCTGATTCGACTTCTTCTTCTTTTTCGGCCTTTTTAGGCTTGGCCTTAGCCGGACCCATTACCACCAACATGGTGCGTCCTTCGAACATGGGCGGCTGTTCAATCACGCCGACATCGGAGAGGGACTGGGCAATTTCGCGCAAATCTTCGAGGGCAATTTCGGGGTAATCCATTTCGCGGCCACGGAACTTGATGGTCACGCGAACCTTGTGTCCCTGCAAAAGCCAGCGGCGGGCGTCGTCCACTTTGAAACCGCGATGATGCTCGTTGGTCTTGGGGCGCAGGCGAATTTCTTTGACCTCGATTTTTGCCTGAGCCTTTTTGGCTTCACGTTCCTTTTTTTCACGCTCGTAGAGGAACTTGCCAAAGTCCATGATGCGGCAGACCGGGGGGCTGGCGTTGGGGGAAACCTCCACCAGGTCCAAATCCTGTTCGCGGGCGTTCTGGATGGCCTGGCGAGTCGGGATGACACCCAGGTTTTCACCCGCTGCGTCAATCACGCGAACTTCCGGGACGCGGATATTTTCATTTACGCGAAATTCTTGCTCGGCTATAAGAGTCTCCTTACTCAAAAAACGGCAAACCAGCACCATGCTGGCTTTTTAGCGGGCTGATGATACCACAGGCGGTCTGGTTTCGTCAACTTTAAATTGGCATCCCCGTTCCATTTTTCCGAACGGGGATGCGCTTTCAGGGGGAGAAAATTGCTTAATCGGCAACCGCCAGCGAAGCATCGGCCGGTTGGGCGGTGTTCTGTTCGTGATTTTGTTCGACATTCATGATTGCCGGGACGAAGAAGGCTCCCAGCCCCATCAGGGTGCAGAAGATTCCGCCGAAGATGTACCAGGTGCGAATCCCTATCAGGTCGGAGACAGGCCCGGCGACCCCCAGCGAGAGCGGAGTCATGGCAATGGCGGCGCTGCTAATCAGCGACATGACGCGGCCCTGCATTTCCGGCTTGACGGTTGATTGCAGCAGGGCGTGCAGCGGCCCGTTGGTGATGGGCGACATAAGCCCGGCGATTGCCATGCCGGTCAGGGCCATCCAGAACATGTTGGCGGGGGCCAGCCCGGTCAGGACGATTCCCAGGCCCAGGCCGATAATCCCGGTCATGGAAGTGACCACTCGTTTTTTGAATCCGCCCCAGATGCCGAGCAGCACCCCGCCCACAATCATGCCGATTCCGAAGAGCGAATCAGTCAGGCCGAATTCAATTGCGCCCAGGCCAAAGTGTTTGGTGACCAGCAGCGGCATGAGTGACATGGCCGGGGTGAGCAGGAAATTAATCAGCACGGCCATGAGCATGATGGCCAGCAGGCCGGGCCAGGAGGCCACATAACGGAATCCCGCGCGCAGGTCCTGCCAGTAGGAAGTTTCCTGTCCGCTTTCCCCGGCTTGTTGGCGCACCGGCTGGGGGATGGCGATAAAAAGCAGCGGCACGACTGCCAGCAGCGCGGTGACGACGTCAATCATCAAGACGCCCTGGGTGGGTAGCAGGCTAATCAGCACGGCGCCGGTCGGCGGCGCAACGATGGCAACCAGCCCGTGCAGGGTCTGGTTCATGCCTGCCACGCGTGCCAGTTGCTCCTTTGGCACCATCAGCGAAGTTGAGGCTTGCATGGCGGGCCAGTGGAAGGCCCCGCCGAGCGAGCGGGCGAGCAGGATGGCATAAATGTGCCAGAGTTGCACAAGGTCGAACAGGAACAGTCCGGCCAGCACCAGAGTCGCCAGCGCGATGGAAGCGTCAGCGACAATCATTACCGTCCGGCGGTTCCAGCGGTCGACCAGCGGGCCAACGAAAGGCCCCAGGATGACCTGCGGCAGCATGGCAATCAGGGTGGCGGTTGCCAGGATGGTCGCCGAGCCGGTTTGCTGGGTGAGATACCAAACCAGTGCAAATTGCACCAGCGAGGAGCCGAACAGGGAAAGCGCCTGCCCGCCGAAAAGGGTAAAGAATTTGGGTTTCCAGTTGGCTTGGAATTCTTCTTGTGATACGGATGCGAAGTTCATCTTGGTGACCTTTTGATAAATTAAATTTACGATAAATATATTTGATTTATTTTATCAAATATTTACTTTTTGTCAATATTTTATTTGTTTTATTTGATGCAGTGTTTTAGTTTTTGGAAATCGCGCTTGGGGAAATCACAGCATCCGGTCTGCGAGGGAAGCCTTGACCGCTTCGCTGCCATTGAACACGCCGCGCACCTGCACCGATTCGATGACCTCGGCTGCCAGTTGGGGTGGGACATCAGCATCCAGGTTGAAGACGCCGACCACGGTTACTTTGAGTTTTTCGCCCCTGGCCTGTTTCTTTTCGAGGTCGGCGCGCGAATAGCCGACGACGCCGATGGCATAGGTATGCCGCGTGACCGATTGGTTGATTTCAAGGGTGTGTTTTTCGAGTTGCGACCGAATCGCCGTGCGGATGAAGTCGGTACGGTTGGTGTAAACGCCCTCCTGAACAAGCAGGTCGATTTTTCCCAAATCTACCGCGTTCATGTTGATTGTAATTTTTTCGCTGTCGGGCATCTTTTTCTCGTTTCTCCATCCATGCGGATGGTAATGGGATTGTATATGGCGTATTATATTGACTTTCGCGGGATTGTCAAGGGAAAAACATCCATTTGCCATCCATGTAGATGGTAAATGGATGCGGCGGGGAACTTGCAGGATTTAGACCGCTTAAGTTAGGTATAATCAACCCTATGAAATGCCCACATTGTGGCACCCTTTGGCCGGATGAACTTGCCAGCGCCCTGAAGTTTTGCGGCGCGTGCGGCAAGTCCATGTCGACCGACCCTGCCTCAGATGCCACCCCCGCCGCCTCGCTGGCCGATTACGCCAGCCCGGGCGGCGAGTTGCGTTATATGACCGTCCTGTTTGCCGACCTGGCCGGATTTACCGCTTTTTCGGAACAGCACTCTCCCGACGATGTGGCCGCCGTTGTCGGGAACCTGTTACAGCGCCTGGGCGAGGTGGTCGAGGAGCATAACGGGGTGGTGGACAAATTCCTGGGCGATGCGGTTGTGGCGACTTTCGGCGTTCCCAACCCGGACCCGAACGCGGCCCGCACCGCCCTGCGCGCCGCTCTGGCTATGCAGGAAGAAGCCGCGAGATACAACACCGAAAGCGGATTCGACCTCGGCCTGCGGGTCGGAGTCCATGCCGGTGAAGCCATGTACCGTCAAATTGGCGGCGCGTGGACGGTCATGGGCGATACCGTCAACACGGCTTCGCGCATCCAGTCGGCGGCAAGCCCCGGCAGCGCCTGGATGTCGCAATCGCTTTACGACGAGGTCAGGCGCCATTTCAACCTGGCAATCAAACCAGCCATCGAATTGCGCGGCAAAAAGCAGACTCTCCAGTTATATGAAGTATTGTCCGAGCGCGCTGTGCCATTGGTCGAACTGCCGCCCTTTGTGGGGCGCGAGCACGAATGGCAGTTGCTGCAATCCAAACTGCAAAGAAGCCAGGACGAGAAAACCCTCGAAGTCCTTTTTATCCGTGGCGCGGCGGGGGTCGGCAAAAGCCGTGTGGCCTGGGAATTGCGCGAGTGGGCCAAAGGCCAGCCGCAGCTCTTTCGACTTGATACCATCCAATATGACCACAGCGAACGCCTGCCCTCGCACGGCTTGAACTCGCTGCTGCGCAATCGCTTTGGCCTGCCGCTCGAGTTGGGGGAGGACGCCATCCTTGAACAGTTGTCGGCGCGGCTTGCGGATGAATATCCCGGCGCGCAGGAAGAACGGCGGCAGACAACCGTCGAGTTGTTGGCCTTTGTGCTCGGCATCCAGCGCCCCGAATTCCAAATTGCGAGCCTGGACGGCCCGGCCAAATGGAGCAATGCCTTCGCCGAACTCAAAGCCTGGATAGAGTCGTCTGCCCGGGAAGAACCCTGGATACTCATCCTCGAAGATGCCCAGAAAGGCGATGCGGATACGGCGGCGTTTATCGAATGGGCCGTCCATGTCCATTGGTACGCGCCGGTTTTTGTGCTGGTCACCGTTCGTGAAGAGGACTTTGGCCCGGAGTGTTACTGGTTTTCCCCGCTCAAAAAATGGGTCGATGAAAAACTCATCGAAGAAGTGCGCCTGCGTGAAATTCCGCCCGAAACCCTGGCGCAAGCCCTCATCCCGCTGGGCGACGGCCTGATTACTCCCGGCATGGCCCGGCGGATTGCCGAACATACCGAGGGCAACCCCTTGTTTGCGACAGAAACGGCCCTGCTTATCAAGGAACAGGGTCAGGCGGGCAGCCTGCCTGAAAATCTGCCCCTGCCCGGTTCGGTGCGCGAGGTGATGGAAGCCCGCCTGGAACGCCTGGGCGTGGCTGGCAAGGAAGTCGCCAAGCGCGGCGCGCTGATGGGACGGCGCTTCACCCTCGAAGCGGTCGAACGTATTTGGGACAGGCCCGGCGACGAAATGCAGTTGGGCATCGACGTTTTGCGCGAAACAGAAACCATCTACCAGGAAGTTTCCAAATTGTTCAAAGGCGAAATGGAGGAAGTCTTCAGGCATGGCCGCTTGCAGGAAGCCGCCCTGGCGCGCATTCCGCGCGAGGAGCGTCAGAAATGGCTGGGCGGCCTGGAGGAATGGGCCAAGTCGAAACTGGAAGTCTTCGGCGATTACTGGGAAGGCGCTGGGATTTTGCTGGTACCCCTCATTTCCCGTTCGCGTATCGAGCACGGCGACCTGCCCGAGGCCAGCCTGTGGGACGAAGCGCTTGGCTGGCTGCACAAAAAATATTACCGCGAGCCGGAAGCGGCCAGCGCCTTCCGCGCCGCCCTTCAACATGCCAGCGGCTCGCGGCGGCTGACCCTGGCGCGCCAGGTCGCCGAGATTGATATTTTCTCCGGTTACCTGGAGCGTGGCCTGAAAACCGCCCAGGAGGCTTTGCGCGAAGGCGGTGGCCAGGCGGCGGGTGCGCCAACCATGCCGGCGCGCATCCGCCAGTTGATTGATGACCCGATTGCGCGCTGGGACCGCATCCAGCCCCAGGCGGCGCGGGTGGCCCTGCAATTGACCGAGGCCGATACCCTGGCCCGTCTCGGCAGGGTAAAAGAGGCCGAGGCCGCCTACAACCGGCTCGAGTTGGATATCGAACTGCTGCGCGGCGTTTCTGCCGACATCCTGCGCCTGCGCTGGGCCAACCTGTGGGGCTACTTCCTGGCCGAGATTTTGGGCAAGCCGCATGTGGCCCACCAGATTTACGAACACATGCGTGCCGATATGGACCTGGACGCCGAAGCTCTGCAAAGCGAGCGCATGGCCCTGCTTGGAACGGAATTCAACATCGAAATGCGTCTGGGACGCTATGACCGCGCCAAAACCCTGGCCGATGAGTTGCTGGCCGTTGCCAGGCGCAGCCACAACGCCCGCACCGAGGCCCGCGCCTGGAATTCGATGGGCATTACCCGGCATTCGCTGGGTTACTGGAATGAAGCCGCCGAATGTTATGAAAACGCCGTCCGGCTGGCGCGCTCGATTGGTGAACGCCGCCTCGAGGCAATTGCCCTGCACAATATCGGACTGGTCTTGATGGACCAGGCCCGCTACGACGAGGCTGGCCAGTCGCAGGAAAAATATCTCGAACTCAGCCGCTCGATTGGCAACCGTATGGCCGAGTCGTATGCCCCGGCCTATCTCGGATTCATTGAACTCTCGCGGGGTAATTTTGGACAGGCCGAAGAACAGGTTGCGGTTTCGCTCAAACTGGCGCAGGCCAACAACTGGCAGCGCCTGGTCGGGCTAAACCAGGCCCTGGTTGCGGTGCTGGCCTTTTATCAATGGCTCGAAAACAGGCAGCCTGCAACCCTGTCGCTGGCGCTGGAGGTTTTCGGCCAGGCCGAACCCGGCTGGCAGGGCCTCGACGAGGCCGGTGAGTTTTACGCCGCCTACGCCATTGCCTGCCACCTGGCCGGCGACCAAACCGCGGCCCGCCAGGTCTTGCTGCGTGCCCACCAGAATGTGGACGAATCCTGGACGACAGCGCGGGTCTCGCTCGAAATGGCCGAAGCCCTGGTCGAGGGCAACCCGACCGGCCGCCTGCTCGACTGGTTCAAGGAACGCGGCTTCAACCGCTGGGTCGATTTCATCGCCAGGGTGACCGCTTAGCCAGTTTGAGAGTTTTTGAATGGGGGCTGTTTTAGAATTTTTCCAACTTATCTGTTGGAGGCAAAAATGTTAAAGATAATTTTGCGTATCTTGCTCGGCCTGGTTGGAGTGATTGGAATCCTTGCCCTGGTCATCGCCCTTTCCATCCCCCTGGCGGGGATAGGCAGCCAGGACAGGCTCGAGGCAGTCACCAACGTCGTTATTCCGGGTCTCAATGGTGGCCCGGATGTGCGCGCCTATGTGGCCCGCCCGTCCGGTGAGGGGCCTTTCCCGGTTGCCATCATGATTCATGAATTTTATGGCCTTAACGCCGCCATCACCAGCATGGCCGACGGCCTGGCCGAGGCGGGATATTTGGTTGTCGCGCCGGATACCTTTCGCGGCTCGACCTCGCAATGGATTCCGCGCGCCATCTACCAGGTGGCGACGAACGACCCGCAGCAGGTCAACGCCGACCTCGACTCGGTCTACGCCTGGGTTGTGTCCCAACCCGAAGCTGACCCGGCAAAAATAGGCATTCTCGGCTTCTGTTACGGGGGGCGCGTCTCGCTGCTTTACAGCCTGCACAACAACGCCATTGCCGCGACGGTTATTTTTTACGGCTCGTCTGAAACCGACCCCGAGGTCTTGAAAAACCTGCCCGGCCCGGTGCTGGGAATTTTCGGCGGGGCCGACACCTCCATTCCGCTCGAGGAAGTCTATGCCCTCGAAGACGGCCTGAACGCGGCAGGGATTCCCAACGAAATTATGGTTTTTGAAAACCAGCCGCATGCCTTCATGACCAACATGGACGAAATCCGCGCTGACAGCGTCAAGTCGTGGGCATGGGAGCAAATGCTCGAATTCCTGGACGCCAACCTGAAAAATGCGTCCTCGGGCCGCAACGGGCAGTCGATTGTTTACCAGCCGGGCTTCGACTGGCGCTATTACACCTTGCTGGTCTTTGAACATGCCTTTGGCATGCACCGCCATTAGAGACTGAGGGAGTATGCCAAGTTCTTTTGATTCGAAAACACAAAAAATAGTTTTTTGGCGTCTTGGCAACTTGGTTCCCTTGGCGGTAAGTTTTGAAAAGCATCTTAAAGGAGGTGCTTAAAATAGGACATTTTTGGGTTGATTTACGCCTGCAAGTCGTGTATAACTTGTCTAATTCATTTTACATATTCAAGGAGAGACCATTA
>JAGVAO010000055.1 GCA_020060235.1 Anaerolineales bacterium
CGGCGCGCATGGCGCCGCTGGCGCTGGGGTCGGATACCGGCGGCAGTGTGCGCCAACCGGCGTCGTTCTGCGGCGTGACCGGGCTGAAACCGACCTATGGGCGCGTTTCGCGCTACGGGCTGGTGGCTTACGGCTCGTCGCTGGATAGCGTCGGGGCGTTTGGGCGCTCGGCGCAGGAGGTTGGGGAATTGTTCGCAGCGATGGCCGGGTACGACCCACTGGATGCGACGTCGCAGGATGTTCCGCTCCCGGCGCTGGATTGGCGATTAAACGGCGAAAAGCCGCTGGGCGGACTCCGCATCGGGGTGCCGAAAGAGTATTTCATTGACGGTATCCAGGCTGAGGTGGAGAGCGCCGTGAGAAACGCCATCGCGCAGATGGAAAGCCTGGGCGCGGAGATTAAACCCGTCAGCCTGGCGCATACCGAATTCGCGCTTCCCGTGTATTATTTAATCGCCCCGGCGGAGGCCTCCGCTAACCTGGCGCGCTTTGACGGAATTCGCTATGGGCCGCGCGTGAGCGGCAACTCGATGTGGGATGTGTTCACCAAGACCCGCGGCGGGAAGTTTGGCGACGAAGTTCAGCGGCGGATTATGCTGGGGACATACGCGCTTTCGGCGGGCTATTACGATGCCTTTTACGGGCAGGCGCAGAAGGTGCGCACGCTCATCAAACGCGATTTCGAGCAGGTTTTTGAGCAGGTCGATGCGATTGCCTGCCCGGTCGCGCCGACGACGGCTTTTAAGATTGGTTTACACAGTGGCAACCCGCTGGCAATGTATTTGGAAGATGTTTTTTCCCTGCCCGCGAATCTTGCAGGCGTGCCAGGACTGGCTTTCCCGGTCGGGTTCGATGGGGCCGGGCTGCCGATTGGGATGCAGTTGATGGGCCCGCATTTTGGCGAGGCCAGCCTGCTGCGCATGGCGCACGCCTACCAGCAAGCGACAGATTGGCATTTGAGAAAAGCGAACGGAGTCCAAAGTCTCTGACTTTGGCTGTCAAAAATCAGGAGATTTTTGACTCCGAAAATAAAGGAGCAACCATGAACATCTTTGTCACCGGCGGGGCCGGATACATCGGCTCGGCCACCGCAGACGCGCTCGTCAAAGCCGGGCATAACGTGACGGTCTATGATTCGCTCATCACCGGGCACCGCGAGTCGGTTCCGGCGGAGGCAGCGTTTGTCCAGGGCGATTTGGCGGACAGCCACTCGCTGGCCCTGGCGCTGACCAGCCAGAAGTTCGACGCAGTCATGCACTTCGCAGCCTTCATCGAGGCGGGCGAGAGCATGAAAGACCCCGGCAAGTTTTTCCGCAACAATTTGGTCAATTCGCTTTCGCTGATGGATATGGCCGTGCGCGCCGGGGTGAAGCGTTTTGTGTTTTCTTCGACGGCGGCGGTATATCAATCGAGCGAGGAGCCACTCAGCGAAGAATCCCCGCTTGGGCCGACCAATACATACGGCTATACAAAACTGGCTGTCGAGCAGTCTCTCGACTGGTACCGCCAGATTCACGGATTGCACTTTGCCGCCTTACGCTATTTCAATGCCTGCGGCGCGCGTCCCGGACACGGCGAGGCCCACCAGCCCGAATCTCATCTGATTCCGCGTGTCATCCAGGTGGCGCTCGGTCAGGCTGAGGCGGCTTATATCTTCGGGACGGATTACCCGACCCCGGATGGAACCTGCATCCGCGACTACGTTCATATTTTGGATTTGGTCTCGGCCCACCTGCTGGCGCTGGAGGCCCTGGGCGAACACGACAAACTGGTCTATAACGTCGGTTCGGGCAACGGCTACTCGGTGCGCGAAGTGATTGAAGCGACCCAACAGGTCAGCGGCGCGGACATCAAAGTGGTCGAATCTCCGCGCCGCCCCGGCGATTCTGCGCGGCTGGTGGCCTCGTCGGAGAAAATCCGCCGCGAGTTAGGCTGGAAGCCGCAGCACGATAACCTGCATGACATCCTTGGCTCGGCCTGGGCATGGCATAAAAATAACCCGAAGGGGTATGCTTAAAGGCTTTACCGCCAAGGGGCCAAACTGCCAAGGTCGCCAAATTTTAAAATTTCGTTTGTGGCTCGAAAGGCTGTGCGCCTTGATAAGAGCAAAAAAGAAATTCTTGGCATCTCCGCTACTTGGCGACCTTGGCGGTAAAAATAGGATACCGTCTAAATGTTCCTGATAACCTTCCTCGTTGTCCTGCTCGGCTGGCTGTTCTCGCTGGCACTGCATGAGTTTTCGCACGCCTTTGTCGCCTATCGCGGCGGCGACTACACCGTCAAGGACAAAGGCTACCTGACCTTCGACCTGCGCAAGTACACCCACCCGGTCTTTTCCTTCCTGCTGCCAATGCTCTTCCTGCTGATGGGCGGTATCGGCCTGCCGGGCGGGGCGGTCTATATCGAGACCTGGCGGCTGCGTTCACGCGGATGGCAGACAGCCGTTTCACTGGCCGGGCCGCTCTCGAACCTGGTGATTGCCGTTTTGCTGGCGATTCTCTTGCAGGTGGACGTGGTGGCGCGTTCCCCCCTTGGGCCTGGACTCGGCTTCCTGGCCTTTTTACAGGTGACGGCCACGCTCTTCAACCTGATGCCTATTCCGCCCTTCGACGGGTTCGGCGCGCTCAGGCCACATCTCGAACCGTCCCTGCGTGCCAAAATGGAAGACTTTGGCCGCTACTCGCTGTGGGTGGTTATCCTGTTGTTCTGGTTTGTGCCGGGAGTCAGTGACGCGTTCTGGGGGTTGGTGCGGACGATTGCCGTTTTGCTGGGCATCCCACTTGAGTTGGCCCAAACCGGTTTGAGCGAGTTTATGTTCTGGCGGTAATGACAACAGGTGACTATCACCTGGATTCTTCCAACTCCCGGTAAATGACCCAATGCCCCTTGCGGTCGTCGGCGCTTTTGATTTCGCGGTCATAGTAGATGTCGAAGACCTGTCCCGATTGCACCCGCACCCGGAAAAAGAATCGCCCAACGCCGAGCGAACCGCGCCCGGCGGCCACAGCGGCATGTTCGGGGCGCATGTTGCGGGCGGCGCGTCCCTTGCGGGCAAAGTCGCTCCACTCGGCCAGCGATTCAAGAATCGGGTAGTCCGCGCCGCGCCAGGTGAAACGCTGCGGGCAGGGGGGAGTTTTCTCGTAAATTGGGGGCGAATCCCAATCCACCGTAATCGGCTCGTCCAAAAAGTGAATCGGGGTAAATTCAGGCATATTCTTTTCATCCATTCATGGGTGATATACTCGGTTAACATCATTTTATGACAGAATTGAGATTTTATGAACAGCACTGAACCTACAAACCCGAACCCTTTGCCCGACATCACCTTCGAGCAGCTGCCCGTCCATTTGCGCGAGGCCGCCGCGCGGGCCGGATGGCAGGATTTGATGCCCGTCCAGGCACGCGCCATCCCTTACCTGCTTGCACAGCGCAATATGATGATTCAGGCCCGCACTGGCAGCGGCAAAACGGGGGCTTTTTTGTTGCCGATGCTCGAACGGCTCGACCCCAACAGCCCAAACTGTCAGGCGTTAATCCTTGTGCCGACCCGCGAACTGGCTCGGCAGGTCTGGCAGGAGGCTGAAAAACTGTGCGGAGACAAGGGGCTGCGCACTGTGGCAGTTTACGGCGGGGTGGGCTACCAGCCGCAAATTAATGCCCTCAAGCAGGGCGCGCATATCGTTGTCGGCACGCCGGGACGGGTGCTCGACCATCTGCTCAAACGCACCTTCACCCTCGAACGTCTCAGGATGTTGATTTTCGACGAAGCCGACCGGATGCTTTCGATGGGCTTTTACCCGGATATGCGCGAGGTGCAGCGCTACCTGCCAGGCCGCCCCGTGCATACCTGCATGTTTTCGGCGACTTTCCCTGAAATGGTGTTGCGCTCGGCGCGCGAGTTCATCCAGTCGCCGGAATTTGTCAGCCTGAGCAGCGACCACGTGCATGTGACCGACACCGAGCATATTTTCTACATCGTGGACGGCATGGACAAGGACCGCAGCCTGGTGCGGTTGATTGAAGTCGAACAGCCCGCTTCGGCGATTATTTTCTGCAACACGAAAGACCGTGTGCATTACGTCTCGACCGTCTTGCAGCGTTTTGGCTACGACGCCGACGAGTTAAGCGCGGATTTGTCACAGCAGGCGCGTGAGAAGGTGCTCGAACGGGTGCGGCGCGGGACGCTGCGCTTCCTGGTGGCAACCGACATCGCCGCGCGCGGGTTGGATATTCCCAGCCTGTCGCATGTCATCCAGTACGAGCCACCCGAGGAGGCCGAGGCTTACATCCACCGCGCCGGGCGCACAGGCCGAGCCGGGGCTACCGGGATTGCGATTTCGCTGGTCAACAAGGGCGAGAAATTCAGGCTGATGCAGATTGCCAGCCAGTACGACATCCCGCTCGAGGAACATCCCATCCCCGGCGATGCAGATGTGCAGGCGGTCGTGACGGAGCGGGTCACCGCCCTGCTGGAAGCGCGCCTGCGCGCCCGCGACAAACTGCAAACCGAACGCAGCCAGCGCTTCGCGCCGCTTGTCCGCAGCCTGTTGGAAAACGACGAAGAACTCGATATTATTACGATGCTGGTGGATGAGTATTACCAGAAAACCCTGCACGCGCCGGTACTGGGAGCGGCTGACGTGCCAAGCCATTCCGCGCCTGCCAGCGCACCCCGGCAGCAAAATCGGCGCGGGTCAGACCGCAACCGCCGCAGGCGGTAATCCTAACCCGGCCAAACCGCAGAAGGGCAAATAAATCGCCAGGGGCGTGAAGTTTTAGAAGTATTCAAGGAGAACCTTTATGAACAGCATTGCCCTTACCCCCCAGCCGCCTTATTACGCTGTCATCTTCACCTCGCTTCGCACCGAGGGCGATAACGGCTACGGCGAAATGTCCGAAAAAATGGTCAACCTGGCCTCGTCACAGTCCGGTTTCCTGGGCATGGAATCGGCACGCGACGGGCTGGGAATTACGGTTTCCTACTGGGACAGCCTCGAAGCCATCCGTGCCTGGCACCGTAATGCTGAGCACGAACTCGCCCAAAAAGCAGGCTACCAACAATGGTACCAGTCGTTTAAGGTGCGGGTTTGCAAGGTCGAGCGGGATTATGGTTTTGAAAAGGGAACCTGAAAATTCGAGCGATTCGATGCTGCTTAAAACTACGCTACCTTGCGCCCTTTCGGCAATTCGCGCTGGATGGCAAAGGCCGCGTCGAGGGCATCATGCACCGAACGGGCCTCGATAATCTGGAGGTTGTCGGGCCAGGGTTCAGCCTTGCGCAGGCGTTTGGGCACAATCGCGATTTTGAATCCCAACTTTTGGGCCTCGCGCAGTCGGACAGGCATCTGCCCCGGCAGGCGTAGTTCCCCGGCCAGGCCGATTTCGCCAATCAGCACCGCATCGGCGCGGACGGGCAGGTCGCGCATCGAAGACGTTATTGCCGCGGCGATTGCCAGGTCGGCGGCAGGTTCATCAATCTTAATCCCACCCACCACGTTCACAAAAATATCCTGCTCGACCAGTTTGACCCCCACCCGGCGGGTCAGCACGGCGGCAATCATCAGCAGCCGGTTGTAGTCGACGCCGTTGGGCGTGCGGCGGGCGTTGCCAAACTGGGTCGGCGAGGTCAATCCCTGCAACTCGACCAGCAGCGGACGGGTTCCCTCCATCGTTACGGCAATGGCCGAGCCGGGGGCGTTGACCATCCGTTCGGCCAGGAAGGCCTCGGAGGGATTCGGCACTTCGACCAGTCCCTTTTCGCGCATCTCGAAGACTCCAACTTCAGCGGTCGCCCCAAACCGGTTCTTGACCGAACGCAGCAGGCGATAAGCCTGGAAGCGGTCGCCCTCCAGATACAGCACCGTATCCACAATATGTTCCAGCACGCGCGGGCCGGCAATCGCGCCTTCCTTGGTGACGTGCCCGATGATAAAGACGCTCACATTTTGCGATTTTGCCAGTTCGCGCAACTGTGACGAACACTCGCGCACCTGTGAAACCGACCCGGCGCTCGATTCGAGTTCGGGCAGGTAAACGGTCTGGATGGAATCGATAATCAGCAGGTCGGGGCGCACCTCGCGGACATGCTCAAGGATGGTTTGCAGGTTCGTTTCGGTTACGAGGAACAGGCCGTCGGGGAAATTGCCGTTTTTTTCCATCAGCCGGTCAGCGCGCATCTTAATCTGGCGTTCCGACTCCTCGCCGGAAACGTACAGCACGCGCTTGCTCCCCGCCATGGCAAGGGTCATTTGCAGCATCAGCGTCGATTTGCCGATGCCTGGGTCGCCGCCGACCAGCACAATTGAGCCGGGGACAATCCCGCCGCCAAGCACGCGCGAAAACTCACCAATCGGGACCGGGATGCGTTCTTCCGAATCCCCGCCAATGTCGCCGATTTTGCGCGGGGAGGTACGCCCAGTCAGCCCACGCGCGGCGTTCGGACTTTTGGCTGGTCCGGCTTCCTGGACGATTTCCTCGACCATGCTGCTGAACGAACCACACTGCGGGCACTTGCCCATATAGGATGCGGAAACGCGCCCACACTGCTGGCAGACAAAACGACTGATGGTTTTTGCCATAATCACTCCTGTATCGCCTAGTATAGCAGAATTTATGTTCTAGTGCGGGGCTTTCGGGTTTTGCTGGTTTTCTGTTCAGCGAAAATATTCGCATCAAACCATCTTTATTTATCGGTTTTTAGCCGGTAGATTTCAAAGCCGTGGATGATTTCATCCAGTTCATAACGGTCGGCAACAAAATCGAAAAACTCCTGCTGGTACGGCGGCCGATAAAACCCCCTGCCACTGGAAAACTGTTCCCTGCGAACCTGTGGATTGATTGACAGGATATCCGACGATTTGTGGCTCATATCTACAATTAGCATCGGAGGACTTAACAACAAGCCATCGTAAAAGGCTTGGCTCATCAGTTCAGTATATGGGGATTTAGAATAAGCCGGATAGAACAGGTAAGGAGTGGGCGCATCGCGTTGGGCGAGAAAGTTGATGAGCGGATAAGCGCCCCACACCAGCACAAAATCATCTTCACGGGTTTTCTGGCGAACAAAACGCGCAACCGGGTCAACCTTCTCAACCCCTTTTTCACGTTCATAAATGATGCGAAACAATGTGCTGTGATAAGTTTCACCAGCACCATTCACCGAATAGAGAAAAACCAGGGCGCTCAAAACTATTACATGAAACCGAATGGGTTGTTCCAAGAAGCGGCGAAAAGGCGTAGAAAGTGCATAAGCGGTGAAAGCAGAGAATCCGAACGCCAACAGACAAGCCAGGGCGGGCATCCACAACACAAAATAATGGAAGTAATTGCGTCCCGAAATACTGCTCAAAAGCGATTCAATCGGAAGTCCTAAGAGCAGGAAGATAACCATGCTGGAAGAGGCAACCTGGTTTTTTCGCGCCAAACACCACAGGAGATAAACATAAGCACCAACGGCAAGATAAGCAGGCCAGCCTAATAACAAAATCCCGGGCAAGATATTCAATTTAAATGCGCTTCGTGCGCCCGAATAATAAAAGTTATACAAGATGGATGCTTCGAACATCTTATCGAGCAAACCCACCGACCAAAAATATACCAGCACCGGCAAAACGGTCAGCAGGAATGCCCCACCCGCCCACAGGGCAACCTGCCCAATCTGTCGAAACTGCCTGTTCCAAATTAAAGGCAACAACACCGCAGCAAGCACTGTTATCGATGTGCCAATATTATTGGCCCGCAGCATAAAACTGCAGGCCAGGCAAAAGCCAAGCCCCGTCAAAAACTTGCGATCAAGTGTGGAATTGGCTGACAGGAACAAATAGATGAGCAAGAAAGCGAACGGCAGGGTATATCCCTCTGTGTTGTTACCATTTTGAAAGGTAAGCGTCAAGCCATAAAGCCAGATGATACTCGCGAACAATGCGGCAGCATGTCCCCATTTGCGAGCAAATCCGCGATACCCAAGAAAAGCCGCAATCAGCGTGAAAGCAATCTCCAAAAACCAGACACCCCAACGCGATTCGCGTCCCAGCCACAAGCCGAGGGCATTGAAATAAAAAATAAGTGGCCCCTTGCTATCCCAAAAATCTACATAGGGAAGTTTGCCCTGCAAAATTTGCCGTCCAGCATACAGGAAAAATCCGCTATCCCTGCCTGGCAAGATTTCCAGCGGCCTGGTCTGCATATAAACCAGCCCTATCAACATGCCAAGTACCATGAGAATTAGAAAATTTTCAAAAAGTGATAGTCTTGAAAATGTATGTGGTGTATTTTTCATTAAAAATCCCCAAAGGTATTTTGAATGTAGTCGCTGTCCTTTTCATGCTTCTGTAAACCGCCCGTACTCATCCGGCAATGGGATGCCAAACTTCTCGCACAGCAAGCGCACATCGTGATAGTCGCCCTGGTCGAGTTCATAGCCGCTGTGGAATTTTACCATCCACTCAGGGGTGATGCAGCGCACCGGAACACCAGCCACCGTGCCAGAGCCGGTCAGCGATTCGGGCGGATAATCTAGGCCGAAGGTCAGTTGACCGTTTTCGTCAAAGGTGTAGGTGTGGAAATCAATTAAACGGCCCATCTCGTCGCCCATGACAAAGTTGCAGTCGCGGGTGTCATCGCGCGTCACATCATGGTAGCCACGTTCTTCAAGCAGGGCGCGGACAGTCGGAACATGGCGATGCTCAAGGGCAATATCCAGGTCGGCGTGCGGGCGGGATTGCCAGCCGAGCAACGCATCGACGCCCCAGCCGCCATCGAGGCAGACTTCGATTCCATGCGCTCGCAGCAGTTCGACAAAAGCAACCACATCGGCGGCGGCGGTTTCGCCGCGCAGGATTGGCCCGCCGCGCACAAAATCGCGGCAGCGCGCGCAGTTGGCGTCGGCGCAGTGAGTGATGGATGGCGTTTTGGCAATGCTTGCAGCCAGAGCATCGATAAACGCACGCAGCGGGAAAATCCGCCACTCGCTTTGCCCGGCCCGAACGCGGGTTTCAATTTGGGCGACCGCATCGGCCAGGTTGTTGAATCCGTCCGAGCAACTGCCGACTTCGACTTCCTGAATGCCGTACTTTATGTGCATGGCCCAGCGCCGGAACAAACGCCGACCGGCGCGTTCCTCTGCAAAATGGACGGGTGTGGCGCTGGTCAGGTCAACTCCGGCCAAAACGACATAAGCCGGAACAGGACTTGCATAAGCGGTCTTATACGGCCCATAGACATTCAACGGCCCCTGGGCGGCTATCAATTCATCGGCCAGCGGGCCAAGCGCGGCAAACGAGTTGAGCGGATGATTCCCCCGCACGCGGCCCCCAATTTGCAACAACCGCGCCGGGATGGCGCCCATATCGCGGGCAATCATGGCGCCGGTCGGGTCGTAAGGCACAGGCGGGTCAAAATCGTCATCGTCGCCAAAACCGTTTTGGGGGATGTCGCGCACCGGCGGGACTTCGCACTCGTAAGTAAAAGCCGGTACGAGCAGGGTGCAGCCGCAATCAATAAAAGCGCGCAGGAGCGCATCCGGCCCGCCTTCCAAAAACCCAAACGACTTGAGCGATGAATGCAGGCAGACAACGCCATTTTCCAGCCCGCCAGCGCGGATGGCCTCGACCAGTTGGGCGTAGGTGGTGGTTGGGTTCATGGTGAGGGAATTTTAGCACAAGCGGGTATAATTTCTCAGTGACCAGATGCCAGTAATCAGTGACCAGTATTGCTGACAACTGGATACTGAACACTGGCTTCTGTATACTGAACACTGAAAACTGACCACTGAAATGTCCCTCCTCACTGTCTCCTCCCTCACCAAGTCCTACGGACACATCGATATTTTCTCAGGCCTGTCTTTCGGCGTCGCCAAAGGCGCACGGCTGGGCATTGTCGGGCCGAACGGCGTCGGCAAGACGACCTTGTTGCGCATCCTGGCCGGGGTGGACGAAGCCTCCTCGGGAACGGTACACAAGTCGCGGGGAGTCCGCATCGGCTACCTTTCTCAGGAAGCCGATTTCGAGATGACGGGAACGCTCTGGGACGCCTGCGAAAGCGTCTTCGCCGACATCATCCAAAAACAGGGCGAGTTGAACCGCCTTGAACACGAAATGGCGAACGGCGACCAAACGATTCTCGAAAAATACGGCGCGCTGCAACACGAATTTGAACGGCGCGGCGGCTACACTTACCAGACGCGCATCAAACAGGTTTTAAGCGGTTTGGGATTTGACGCCTCGGACTACCCGATGTCGCTCGACCATTTGTCGGGCGGACAGCGCACCCGCGCCTTTCTCGCCCAACTGCTGCTTTCGGACCCGGACGTGCTGCTGCTCGACGAGCCGACCAACCACCTCGACATCAAAGCGGTCGAGTGGCTCGAGGGCTATCTCTCGCAGTGGGAGGGCGCGGCGGTGATTGTCTCGCATGACCGCTATTTCCTCGACAAAGCCGCCAACGGCATTTTGGAAATGACCGCGGCGGGCATGGAGGAATACCGCGGCAACTACAGCCATTACCTGACCCAACGCCAGGAACGCTGGGAGCGCCGCCAGGAAGTCTTTGACACCGAAAAAGAAAAACTGCTCAAAGACATGGAATACATCAAGAAAAATATCGCCGGACAAAACACCCTGCAAGCCAAAGGCAAACTCAAGCGCCTGACGCGAATCGTGCAGGCCATCGAGCAGGTCGGGCTGGATGCGGTGCTCAATTCCAAGTGGATTGAACTGGGCGTGAGCATGACCACCAGCCCCTTTGGCGTCGAGGAGGCCGAGCGGCGTGTGCGCGCCCTGCGCCTGCCGGATGTGCGCCCACCGCAACTGCACCTGCAACTGCGCAGCGGATTCCGCTCCGGCGAACTGGTCGTCCGCACCCGCGACATCCTGGTCGGCTGGCCCGATAAGCCCCTTTTCCATGCGCCGGATATCGAACTGCGCCGCGGCGAGTGCGCCGCCCTGATTGGCCCCAACGGTGCCGGAAAAAGCACCTTCCTGAAAACGCTTTTGGGGCAACTGGAGCCGCTCGAAGGCGAAGTGCTGATGGGCGCCAGCCTGCACATCGGCTATTTTGCCCAGGCCCACGAGGGACTCGACCCGAATAAAACCCTTATTCAGGAAATCCAGACTGCCGCGCCGAACATGCTGCCCGCCGATGCGCGCCAGTACCTCGGCAAATTCCTGTTCAGCGGCGACGACGCCTTCAAAAAAGTGGATGTACTCTCCGGCGGCGAACGCGGACGCCTGGCGCTGGCCAAACTGGCCCTCGAAGACACCAACCTGCTGCTGCTCGACGAACCGACCAACCACCTCGACATTCCCTCGCAGGAAATTTTGGAGCAGGTGCTCGAAGCCTACAAAGGCACGATTTTGCTGGTGACTCACGACCGCTACCTCGTGGACGCGCTGGCGACCCAAATTTGGGAAATTGTGCCCGAAATGCCCGACAGCCCCGCCCGGCTGGACGCCTTCAACGGAACGTACTCACAGCGACGCGAAGAGCGTGAACGCCTAGCAGCGTTGGTGGCAGGCGAAGACGTCTCCAAACAAAAAGAGGCCAACCAATATCGCGGCAATTCACAAAGCGCCAAGGAAGAGCGGCGCAAACGCGCCCGCCTGCAGGAAATCGAAAACCAGATTGCCGCCCTCGAAGCCAAACTGGCCGAAATCGGACGCCAACTCGAAACCCCGCCCAGCGACCCGGTCGAAGTGCAAAAACTCGGCACGCAATACGAAAGCATCCAGCACGAGATGAACGAAAAATTGAACGACTGGGAACTGTTGCAAACGTGATGTAAAGAAACCGCCAAGGAGCCAAGCCGCAAAGACGCCAAGAGAAATGCATAAAACCTGGCGGCGAACTTGGCTCCTTGGCCTCTTGGCGGTTCGGTCTTTCATTTTCAAGGAGTTCCCCATGCCCGAAGCCCTCATTATCGATGCCATTCGCACGCCCATCGGCGCGTTGGGCGGTGGTTTATCCGCCGTCCGACCTGACGATTTGGCGGCATTTGTCATGAAAACCATTCTGGAGCGCAACTCAATCGACCCGGCGGAAATCGAAGAAGTCATTTTCGGCTGCGCCAACCAGGCTGGCGAAGACAACCGCAACGTGGCGCGCATGGCATCCCTGCTGGCCGGGATTCCCGTCAGCGTGCCGGGCGTGACAGTCAACCGGCTGTGCGCCTCCGGGCTGGCGGCGGTCAACATGGCCGCCCGCGCCATCCGCACCGGGGACGGGGAGATTTACCTGGCAGGCGGGGTCGAATCGATGTCGCGCGCGCCCTACTCGCTGCCTAAAGCCGAAAGCGGATTCGCCTTCGGCAACCTGACTGCCTACGATACCGCCCTCGGCTGGCGCTATCCCAACCCCAAAATGCAAGCAACTTATGGGACAGATTCGATGGGCGAAACCGCCGAAAACATTGCTGCCCAGCGCCCGCACCTGACCCGCGAAAAACAGGACGAATTCGCCGTCCGTTCGCACCACAAGGCCATCGCCGCGATTGACTCCGGCAAATTCGCCGAAGAAATCGTCCCCGTGCCTGTCCCACAGCGCAAAGGCGACCCAATCCTGGTCACGACAGACGAGCGCCCGCGCCGCGATACCGCGATGGAAAGCCTGGCCAAACTCAAGCCCGCTTTCAAGAAAGAATCGGGAACTGTTACCGCCGGAAATTCGTCTGGGTTAAACGATGGCGCGGCGGCGGTGTTAATTATGAGTGAAAGCAAAGCCGCCCAACTCGGCCTTAAGCCTCTGGCGCGCATCGTCAGCATGGCCGCTGCCGGGGTCGAACCGCGCACGATGGGGCTCGGCCCTGTCCCTGCCAGCCGGAAAGCCCTTCAGCGCGCCGGGCTGAAACCGCAAGACATCGGCCTGGCAGAACTGAACGAAGCCTTCGCCGTGCAAGCCCTGGCCGTCATCGAAGACCTGGGCATCGACCCGGCCCTGTATAACGTTAACGGTGGCGCAATTGCCCTCGGGCATCCACTCGGCTGCTCGGGCGCGCGCATCCTGACCACCCTGCTGTATGAGATGAAACGCCGCGCCAACGTCCGCTATGGCCTGGCAACCCTGTGCGTCGGCGTCGGGCAGGGAGAGAGCACCATCCTTGAAAAACTGGACTAATCCCTTTATGAAAAAAATCCTGTTCCTGCTGCTTGCCTTTTTGCTGACAGCCTGCTTTGAAGTTCCCGAAATCCCGCAACAGCCGCCAACCCCGGCCCCGCCAACGGCGACCCCGCGCCTCATCCAGGCGACGCCCACCCTGCCGCCTCCTCCCACCCCGACCGAAGAAGCGACCCAATCCCCCGAAGCAATCGGACTGCGAACCATCGCCCCAGAGTTTGTCCAAATCGCCATGTTCGACGAACAAAACGGCTGGGCGCAGGACGAGGAAAGCCTGTACCGCACCAACGACGGCGGCCAAACCTGGCAGGCCATCCTGCCCCCGCGCGCCGATAATGATACCTACCTGAACGCTGCTTTTCTCGACGGGCAGACCGCCTATCTCGTCTCGGCTGACTACCAAAACCCGCCCGGCCTGTTTGCCTACACCCGAGATGGCGGTCAAACCTGGGTACAGGCCAACGTACCGTTTACCTTTGCGCGCCTGGTCGTCGTCAACGACCTGACCCTGTACGTTTTTGAAGACCTCGGCGCAGCCGCCGGGTCGCAGGGAATCGCCATCTACCAGAGCCTGGACGGCGGCCAAAACTGGGCCAAGACCTTTGCCCATGTCCCTGGCGAAACCCAGGGCGCCAGCCTGCCCTTCGGCGGGCAAAAAAGCCTGCCCGCCTTCCTCGATGCCGCGCTCGGCTATATCGGCGGCGCGCGCCCGGTCGAAAACGAAATCTACTTCTTCCGCACCGCAGATGCGGGCCGCACCTGGCAGCCCCAAAACCTGCCCGTCCCGTCCGACATCAGGGATTACATGGCCCTGACCGACAGCCCCATCACTTTTAAAGATGACGTCGAACAGCTCATCGTCCCGGTGCATTTCAGCCTGTTCGAGAGCGACCCCCTGATGGTCTTTTTCACCAGCCCCGACCGGGGCCAAACCTGGCGTGCTTCCTCCCCGCTGCCCTACGCAAACACCTACCAGTTCATCGACCCGCAAACCGGTTGGGCCTGGGCCGACGGCACGTTGTACGCCACCGCTGATGGCGGCCAGACCTGGCAAACCCTGCCCGAAAACCTGCCCGACGGCGCTCACATTACCCAAATTAATTTCATCAACCCGCAAACCGGCTGGCTGCTGGTCTTCGGCCAGGATTTCAAAAATGACCTGTATGCCACCACCGACGGCGGCCAGACCTGGGAAAAACTTACCCCATAAACGGCGAAAGGAGATGGAAATGTCCACGCGAATCGTTTTAACCCTGGCCCTGTGCGTTATCGGCCTGGTTGGCTGTTCCCTGCCCACCGTCGAAGTGCAGACTCCCGAAATCCTGCCCGCCGTTACCGAGACTCCCTTCCAACCCGCAGAAATCACCCCCCTGCCCGAACTGGTCATCGTCACCCCGGCCTTCGACAACACCCCGACCGCATCCCCTGAACTGACGTTTGAGCAGCTTCGCAACAGCGAATATTTCACCACCCGCCTGGGCAGCAGCGCACCGCTCACCTATCGGCTGAAAGACGGTTTCCACCGCCTCGGAGACGACCCCACCCAACCCGACTACGGAACCGTCGACCTGCTCAATACGCACGCCTTCGGCGACCTGAACAGCGATGGACAGCCAGATGCGGTGGTTTTCCTGGTTGAAAACTACGGCGGGACGGGCCAATTTGTGCAGGTTGCCGTTGTGCTTAACCAGGCCGGCGTGCCTGTCCACCTTGCGTCCTATTTTCTTGGCGACCGGGTGGCCGTTAACAATGTCACCATTCAAGATGGCGGTATTGTGTTCACAGCCCGCGTTCACGGCCCGCAGGATGGTTTGTGCTGTCCCTCCGTCCCGGCCCAATTCCAATTGCGCTTAATCAACCAGAACCAGTTGGTCGTCACGCGCTTCACCACCCAGACCCCCAACGGACAGGAACGCGCCATCAACATCCGCGCCCCGCTCAACGATTCAGAAGTCAGCGGCGCAATCACCATCAGCGGCGATGTCACCATTGCGCCCTTCGAGAACAACCTGACCTACGCGGTTTACGACAGCCAGTATCAGCTGATTGCCCAGAGTTACATCATGGTCGACGCCCCCGATTTTGGCGCGCCCGGCACCTTTGCCCTGACCATCGACCTGGTCAGCCTGGGCCGCACCGGCGATATTTATATCGAAATCACTGACCTGAGCGCAGCCGACGGCTCGACACTGGCCCTGGCCCAACTACACCTGAAGGTCAGGCATCCGTAACGGATTTGCGATAGTCGTGTAATAGAATCAGTAATATACTTTGAATATCTGTATACTTAACTGGAACCCAATGGCCTTTTCCAGCGTCTATGCTTGTAACATGACGACCCTTGAGGAGAATCCTATGAAAAGCCACAAAATTTTCACTATTGCCCTGCTGCTTGCGCTGTTCGCCACAGCGTTTGCGCCAGCCCTGCCCGCCTCGGCGGCGACCATCTGCGACGCGGCCCAATTCGTCGCCGATGTCACCATCCCCGATGGAACTTCCTTCCAGGCAGGCGTCTCGTTCAACAAGACCTGGCGTCTCAAGAACGTGGGCACCTGCACCTGGACAACCAGTTATGACCTGGCCTTCGTCAGCGGCGACCAGTTGGGCGCGCCTGCTTCGGTCAAACTGCCCAAGTCGGTTGCCCCCGGCCAGACTGTGGATGTGACCGTCACCATGACGGCCCCCGCCAGCGCCGGGACGTATCGCGGCTACTGGCAGTTGAAGAACGCCAGCGGCAAATTGTTTGGCATCGGCATCAGCGCCAACAAGTCGTTCTGGGTCGAAATCAAGGTCAGCGCGTCCAGCACCGTTTCCGGCTACGATTTCGTCGCCAATGCGCCTTCGGCCATCTGGGCCAGCGGCGCGGGCACCCTGGCCTTCCCCGGCACAAACAACGACGCCAAGGGTTTCGGCCTGAAACTGGATAACCCCAAACTCGAAAACGGCACAACCGACAGCGTGCCCGGCCTGTTAATGGCCCCGCAAAACGTGACCAATGGATTCATCCAGGCTATGTATCCGGCCATCCGTATTCAAACGGGAGACCGCTTCCAGGCAACCATCGGCTGTGAGTACGGCGCAACCGCCTGTTACGTCAATTTCCGCCTTGAATACCAGATTGGCTCCGGTGCCCCCGTTGTCCTGTGGTCTTTCAATGAGAAATACGAAGGCATGGTGTACCGCGCCAACATCAACCTGGATGCACTCGCAGGGAAAGATGTCAAGTTTATTTTGCGCGTCAATGCCGCCGGTTCAGCCGCAGGCGACCGCGCTCTGTGGGGCTCCCCGCGCATCACACGCGGCAGTGGGACGGTAATTACGCCCGTGCCTGTCACGCCAGTTACTCCTGTTCCCGGCGCGTGTACTGACCGGGCCACCTTCGTAGCGGATGTAACCGTGCCTGACGGCACCACCTACGCCGCCAACGCTGCCTTCACCAAGACCTGGCGGGTGCGCAACAGCGGAACCTGCACCTGGACAACCGCATACCAGGCCATTTACCAGAGCGGCGAAAAATTCGGCTCGAATACATCGGTCAACTTCAGCAAAAATGTCGCTCCCGGCCAAACCCTTGACATTACCGTCAACATGACCGCCCCGGCGGCCAACGGCACTTATCGCGGCTACTGGATTTTGAAAAACGCCAGCGGCCTGCTGTACGGCATCGGAAGCAATGCCGACAAACCCTTCTGGGTCGAAATCAAAGTGACCGGCGGCACAACCGGCCCCACGTCCACGCCAACCCCCACCACCGTCGTCCCGACGATTGTGCCTGGCGCGTATGCCTACGACTTCGTCGCCAACGCCTGCGCCGCACAGTGGATTAGCGGCGCGGGAGTCCTGCCCTGCCCCGGCGCAAACAATGACGCCAAAGGCTTTGTGCTGTTGCTGACCGCGCCCAAGATGGAAAACGGTGTCACCGACACGCGCCCCGGCCTGCTAACCTTCCCGCAGTCGGGCATGAACACCTACATCAGGGGCATCTATCCCTTCTTCCGGGTTGAAACCGGCGACCGCTTCCAGGCCACAATTGGCTGTGAACACGGGGCGACATCCTGCTACGTCGGCTTCCGGCTGGACTACCAGATTGGCTCCCAGCCCATCCAGAACTTCTGGACCTTCAACGAGAAATACGAGGGCCAGGTCTATAACGTCGACCTGAACCTGAACACGCTGGCGGGCAAGGATGTCAAATTCATCCTGACCATTCTCTCCAACGGCGCATCGACCGGCGACCGCGCCATCTGGGTGGCCCCGCGCATCGTCCGCACCGCGGGGGCAACAGCAACCGCTACAGCTACCGCTACGGCAACCACTGTCCCGGCGACGGCGACCCCCACCGCCACATCGACTTTCACGAACACGCCGGAACCAACCGCAACGCAAACCCCGACGGAAACGCCGACTCCTACGGCAACCCCCGAATAAATCCTTGCATCCCTAAAATGAAAGACGCGCCCCCGCAGGCGCGTCTTTTTTGTTGCTAGCCGCATGTTATTCACGCGGCAAATCCAGGAGTTTACAATAAAACGGGCAAAGCGAACCTGCTGGCGGCGCGTGCAAAGAGCGCCGCCCATGCAAGCAGGGACAGGGTATCTTCAAGCGTTCAGCCATCGCCTGGCGCTTTGAATCGCCGGCTTTCGGGCCAGGACTAGCGGCGGTTGCGCAGGAAGGTCGGGATGTCGAGGTCTTCCTGGTAGGTGGTCTGCGGCTTGAACTCGGGCTGCGACGCAGGCGACTGAATCGGCTGCTGGACAGGCATTGAGGGCGCGGGCTGCGAGGCAGAACTGCTTGAGTTGACCGACGCCATCTCCGCCGGGTTCTGCAACTGGACCGCAATCGGGCGCGAGCCGCTTTCGGTGCGCGCTGCCGCGGGGCGTTCCACAATGCGGCGCGGAATGCCCGCGCGCTCGAAACCGGTGGCAATCACGGTGATACGGATTTCGTCGCCCATGTTCGGGTCGATGACCGCACCGAAAATCATGTTGACATCGGGGTGCGAGGTCTCGCGGATAATGGCCGCCGCCTGGTTGACCTCGAACAGGGTCATGTTCGGGCCGCCGGTGACGTTGAAGAGTACGCCGCGCGCGCCGTCGATGGTGATGTCGAGCAACTGGCTCGAAATCGCCTGTTCGGCTGCGTTGCGGGCGCGCTCGTCGCCAGCCGCGCGTCCGACCGCCATCAAGGCCGCGCCGCCTTCGGACATAATCGCCTTGACGTCGGCAAAGTCTAGGTTGATGAGGCCGGGCACGGTAATCAGTTCCGAAATGCCCTGGATGCCCTGGCGCAGGACATCGTCGGCCATGCGGAAGGCGTCGTTCAGGCTGGCGCGCTTGTCCACAATTTGCAGCAAGCGGTCATTCGGGATGACAATCAGCGTGTCGGCGTGTTCCTTGAGGGCGTCCATGCCGGCTTCCGCTGACTGCTGGCGTTTGGCGCCTTCAAAGGTGAAGGGACGGGTGACGACGCCAATGGTCAGCGCGCCGCACTCCTTGGCAATCTGGGCGACGATTGGGGCCGCGCCTGTGCCAGTTCCGCCGCCCAGGCCTGCGGTGACAAAGACCATATCCGCATTCTTCAGGGTGGCGTACAAAGCCTCCGCCGATTCTTCGGCAGATTTGCGCCCGGTATCAGGATTACCGCCCGCCCCCAGTCCGCGGGTCAACTTCTCGCCAATGCGAACCTTGTTGGGGGCTTTGGCAAGCATCAGGGCCTGGGCGTCAGTGTTGACAGCCACAAATTCGACACCCTGGATGCCTTCCTCAATCATACGGTTGACTGCATTTGTGCCGCCGCCGCCGACACCCACAACCTTGATACGGGCAAAGGTTTCTGAGTTTTTGTTGTGTTCCATAAGTTCCTCCTGGATTACTCGATGTTCTGTGACGTGATAGGTTTACCGATGTTCTGGCAGGTGCGCCGGGGGTGTGGCGCTTTCATCAGGGAAGCAAGCGTTTCAGCAGATTTTTCATTGTGTTCCAACTCTGGCTTTCTCCTTTCTGCTTATCGCGAGCCTTCCAACGCGGCCCATCGCCTGCGGGGAGCGATTGCAAAGCCGCGGCCCAATACAACAACCCCACACTGGTGGAGTAAGCGGGCGAATTCAATTTATCGGCCAGCCCGAGCAATTTCTCAGGCTGGGCGGTGCGGACAGGCATGCCCAGTACGCGGCTGGCAAGGCTGCGAATGCCGGGCAGCAGGCTGACACCGCCTGTCAAAATCATCCCGGCGGGCAAGAGGCCATCGTAGCCGGAACGCTTGATTTCTTGCAGGCACAGGTCGAACATTTCTTCGACCCTGGCTTCGATGATGTGGGTCATATCCTGTCGTTTGATGCGCACCGGCTGGTCTTCGCCGAAGGGCGTGACCGTGAACGATTCGTCGGCCAGGACTTCGGTGCGCAGGGAATGACCGTACTGTTTCTTGGCGTCTTCGGCCTGGTTGATGGGCAGGCGCAGGCCGTGCGCAATGTCGGCGGTGATGTGGTTGCCGCCCACTGCCAGCACCATCGTGTGCCAGACATCGCCATTGACGTAAATCGCCAGGTCGGTGGTGCCGCCGCCGATGTCGCAAACCACCGCGCCCATCTGGCGTTCGGTGTCGGTCAGCACGACCTCGGCAGAAGCCAGCGGATTGAGCACAAACTGGACCGCATCGACCCCGGCGCTGGAAACCGCATGACGGATGTTTTCGACAGTGGCAGTGGCGGCGGTGATGACGTGGGCTTCCACTTCCAGGCGGTAGCCGTGCATACCAATCGGCTGGTGGATGCCATCCTCGCCGTCGAGCACAAATCCGCGCTGGATGACGTGAATAATTTCGCGGCTGCTCGGGATGGCAACAGCGCGGGCGGCATCCAGGGCGCGTTCCACATCGCTTTCATCGACCACGTCGCCGCTGACAGCCACCACGCCCCGGCTGTTGATGGACGAGACATGCGCGCCAGCCAGGCTGACCAGGGCCGAATCGATTTTCAGTCCTGAAGTCTGTTCGGCCTTGGCGACCGAGCGCGAAATGGCCTGCGAAGCGGCGGTCAGGTCTACGATTACGCCCTTGCGAATGCCTTCCGAAGGCTCGATGCCGACGCCCATAATGCGCAGGTTCTCATCGTCTTCGATGCGCGCAATCAGGGTGCATATTTTGGTCGTGCCAACGTCAATTCCGACTACGATATCTTCCATAAGGTCTTCTCTGCCAAATTTTTTATTTGGCGCTCCGTTACTCTTTCATGCGGTAGAAAGGAGCGGATGGATATTCAACACTGATGAGCGCGGGCTGGATGTCGCGGTTCATCAAGTAATTGACAAGGTTAAGGTAAACGTTCAGTTTGACCTGAATATCATCGGCGCGATGACCGAAATAGGCCTGCCAGCCGAGCGGGTCTTCCCAGCCCAGGCCGTATTTGGGGTCGTAAACCAGGCTCGCGCCTTCAGGGATGGAGGGCGCCAGCGAGGCAATCGCCACCGCGAACTCAGGGGTCAGGAAAGGCCGCGCGCCGATGGTCTGGTTGATGTCCACATTGGCGGGGAGGGGCGGCAGGCCGTTGGCATGGACAACCGCCAGGCCTTCGGCGTATCCGCGCGGCGGGAAGGCGTATCCATCGGCATCGACCCAGGTGATTTGCCCGGCCTGTTCCCAGGCCAGCACCGGCAGACGCTCGACAACCCGGATGTTGATGTCGCCCGACAGGCCGACCACCACCTGCACGCTGACCAGTTCAGGATAGGAGGCCATCAGGTTGTACTGCACCTGGGCCGGGTTAATCGCAAAGGACGGCTGGTTCCAGATGCCGAGGGCCATTTCCAACTCGTCAGTCTGGATGCGCTGGTTGCCGACGATGCTCACCTGTTTGACCATGTAGGTATCAGTGGTGAACATGCCGTAAATCAGGCCCAGCAGCGCGGCCAGCAGCAGGAAGGAAATCCAGCGCGGGCCGTAACTCAGGCGCGGCAGGGTGATGGAGGGCAGTTCGATGCTGCGTCCGCGCGAGGCGGTGCGTCCGTAAGGCGTACTCATGGCAATGTCGTAGCGGCGGCGCAGGCTCTTCGGAGCAGAAGTCAGGCGCAGGGTTGGGCGTTCCGTTTTTGCCTGCGTGGAAGCCGGCCTGGGCGTCGAGGCAGGCTTGTGCGTGCCTTTTTCCCGCCGCTTTTGTTCCTCTTCCCGCCGCCGCCGGATGGCTTCAGCGCGTGTAATGGTGACAGGGTCGCGGCTCATGATTGCCTCCGAAATTCGCGCACGGTCTGGTCGCGCTGCGCTTTGCGCTCGAATGCCAGTTCCACCAGGTGATTTATCAGGCTGTGATAGGCCAGCCCTGATTCCTGCCAGAGTTTGGGATACATGCTGATTTTGGTAAAGCCCGGAATGGTGTTAATTTCATTCAGGTAAATTGCGCCGCTGGCGGGTTCGAGCAGGAAGTCGGCCCGCGCCATGCCAAAGCAATCGCAGGCGCGATAAGCCCTGGCGGCCATGCTGCGGATGGTTTCGGCCTGTTCCGCGTTGAGCGGGGCAGGGATGAGCAGTTGGGACGAATCAAGAATGTATTTGGCCTCGTAAGAGTAAAAGTCTGCGCCGGGGACAATTTCTCCGGCCACCGATACCTGTGGGTCGTCGTTGCCAAGCACCGAGACTTCGATTTCACGCGGGCTGGCGACGCCGCGCTCTATCAGGATGCGGCGGTCGAACTGGGCGGCCTCGAACAGGCCTTCCACCAGGTCTGAGCGGCTGCGGCATTTGGTAATGCCGACCGAAGACCCCAGATTGGCCGGTTTGACAAACAGCGGGTAGGCGGCGAGCGACTCGGCGCGGGCCACAACCGCCTCGGTCTGGTTCTGGATTTCGTCGCGCAGTACGGTGACATACTCGACCACCGGAATACCGTTGGCGCGCATGACATCTTTGAAGAGGGCCTTGTCCATGCCCACCGACGACCCCAGCACGCCCGCGCCGACATAGGCCACATCGGCCATCTCGAACAGGCCCTGCAGGGTTCCGTCCTCGCCGTAAGTGCCGTGCAGGACGGGGAAATAGACATCCACATCGGCCAGTTTTTCGAGTTGGCTGCCGTTGACAGCAAACAGGCCGGGGCGGGTCGGGTCGGCGCTCAGGATGACCGGACGCAAGCCGCTCGTATCGCCTTTTTCGAGCGCGTCGAGCGCGTTTTCGCCGCACAGCCAGGCGCCCTGATGGGTAATGCCCACCTGGATAATGTCGTAGCGAGCCGGGTCGAGCACAGACAGCACTGAACGGGCCGACATGAGCGAGACCTCATGTTCGCCTGAACGTCCGCCAAACAGGACGGCCACAGTTATCTTGCGGGCTGCCGCGTCAGTCATGCTGCCACTCTCCGAGCAGTTCCACTTCCAGTTCGAGTTGAACGCCAAATTTTTGCAAAACAGTTTGCCGGGCCAGGTTTATCAAGGCCAGCACATCGCTGGCGCTGGTTTCGCCTTCGTTGACAAAAAAATTGCCGTGCACCGGGCTGATTTGGACATTGCCAATGCGCGTCCCTTTCAAGCCGGCCGCTTCAATCAGCCGCCCGGCATAATCACCCGGCGGGTTCTTGAACATCGAGCCCATGCTTGCGCCCGGCGGCTGGGTGGCTTTGCGCTGGGTAACAAATTGGTCAATTTTAGTCTTAATTTCTTCAGACGGCGCGTTTTTTAACTTTAGTTCCGCCGCCAGCACCACTGCCCGCGCTTCGCCGCGCTTGAGAACGCTGGTGCGATAGCCATAGCCGAAAGCTTCCACCGGCCACCAGGCGCGTCCAGACTCGGTCACTACCTCGGCGCGCAGCAGGTCGTGGGCCATATCGCCGCCAAAGGCCCCGGCATTGCCGTAAACCGCCCCGCCCAACGTCCCCGGCACGGCAGCGGCCCATTCCAAACCGGCCAGCCCCTTCGCCGCGGCGCGTTTTGCGAGATTGGAAAAAACGACGCCGGATTCGGCCCACAGGCTTGGTTGCGCTCCCTGGCGGAATTCGACCGCTTTGGCGCGGTTCAGGAGCGCGACTCCCCGCAGGCCTTTGTCGCTGACCAGGATGTTCGAGCCGCCCCCCAGCAGGGTGAACGGAAGCGCCTCGCGCCAGCAAACCTGCACCGCTTCGGCCAGTTCATCCGCGCTGGTGACGGTCACCAGCAGGTCGGCGGGGCCGCCAATGCGCGCGGAGGTATACGGCGCCAGGGAAACGTTCTCCTGGGCCTTCTCTCCAAAATAATCGCGCAGGGCGGTCAGGGTCGGCATGGTGTCCTTATTTCTTCGGCTCTTGCAGGTGTCCGATGAGTTTGGTCAACGCGCTGCGGGCTTCTTCGGGCTTCTCGTTGCCGAAAGCCCGAAACGGACGGCGTCCTTCGCCGGGGTCGGGTTCGGGCACGCTGCCCAGCACCATCGTGAGCGGCGGCAGACCGATGACGTTGGATTCGTACTTGCGTTTGGTTTTATCAGACATTTTCTCCTGCCTTTCTGAAAAACAAATCCTATAAGATGCGGGCTTGCAAAGCGGCAAGCACTTCGCGGCTGACAGTGTCGGCGTCCCCGGCAGAGAGCACCAGCAGCACATCGCCGGGGCGTAAATTTCTGAGCAGGTAATCGCGGATTTCATCCAGCCCGGCAATAAAACGGGCCGAGGGGTGGCGCATGGCCTTGACCAGTTGGCTGGCCGAAAAATCCTGTTGGGCTTCGCGCGAGGCGTACACTTCGCTGACAATCACCTCGTCGGCGTCATTGAAGGAAATCAAAAACTCATCGAACAGGGTGCGGGTGCGCGAGTAGGTGTGCGGCTGCCAGCAGGCCCAAATCCGTTTGCCGGGGTAACGCGCCCGCGCCGCCGACAGGGTAGCGCGGATTTCGGTCGGGTGATGGGCGTAATCGTCGATGATTGTCACGCCGTTGGTCTCGCCCTTGACCTCGAAGCGGCGTCCCGTGCCCTTGAATTTGGCGAGCGACAGGGCCACTTCCTTGAGCGGCAGGTTTAGCAAGGCAGCGACGGTCAGGGCGGCCAGCGCATTGCGGACGTTGTGCAAACCCGGTACGCGCATCTCGATTGCCGAAACATACTGCACCAGCGAGGAGAGCCGTACCACCGCGTCGAAGGTGAAGCCGCCCACCGTGTTGGGGCGCAGGGAACGGGCAATCGTCCCCTCCCCGGCTTCGGTGCGGCCATCCGCCGAAATGCGATATCCGATTACACGCTTGCCCATGTGGCGGGATTCGGCCATCAGTTCGATTGCGCCCATGTCTTCGGCGCAGGCCACCAGCGCACCGTGCGGCGGGATGAGCGAGGCAAACTTGACAAAAGCGGCCTGGAATTCCGCCGGGGTGGGGTAGCAATCCGGGTGGTCGTGCTCGATGTTGGTCACAACGCCATAGACCGGCTGCAAACCGAGGAACATGCGGTCGTATTCGTCGGCTTCGATGACGAAAGCCTGGCCCCTGCCCGCGCGGGCGTTGACATCCAGGTTCGAGAGCACGCCGCCGACGATGAACGAGGGGTCCTGGTTCAAATCCGAGAGCACCCAGGCAATCATGGCGGTGGTGGTGGTTTTGCCGTGCGTACCTGCTATGGCGATGCCGGTTTTGCCTTCCATCAACTTGCCGAGGAAGTCGGCCCGCTTGTAAACCGGGGTTCCGGCCAGGAGCGCGGCCTGCACTTCGGGGTTGTCGTCAGGGATGGCGGATGAACGCACGACCAGGTCGGCGCCGCTGATGTGGCTGGCATCGTGACCGGAATAGATTTTCGCGCCAGACGATTGCAATTCAATCGCCAGCGGGGAAAGCACCCGGTCTGAACCCGTGACGGTATAACCGCTCTCCAGCAGGAGCCGGGCAATGGCCGAGAGGCCGCTTCCGCCAATTCCAATCAGGTGCGCGTGTGTCATAGCATCCTTTTAGATGAAAACCACCATTACGAAAATAAAGGCCAGCACAACAGCAAAATAAATCGTCGGTTCGCCGAGCAAACGCGGCGCAAGGTAAGGAACCAAATCGATTGCGGCTTGTCCCATCGGCGTGTTCGGGTCGGGAGGCATGATGTAGCCGGAAAACGGGTAGGCAGATTGATACATGAAGAACCACAGTGTGCCGACAACCAGGTAGCCATTCACTGCGCCGAATACAAAGCCCAACAGCATATCCTGTAATTTCTCGCGGGCCGCCTTCGTTGCAAACCGGGGCAGGGCCACCGTCTGATAGCCGAAAAAGACCAGGACAAGAACGACGATGACGCGCATCCAGAAAACGTTCGTATCCACCGGGTTGGCAACAATTCCGCCGATGTCAATCTGTTCTTCGGGAATCATGTTTCTGATGAACGGCACAAACGTTTCAAGCAGGCGCAGGAAAGTCAGCGCCAAAATCATGCTAAAGGCCACCAATAATTCCTTGGCCCAACCGCGCATCGCGCCGATGATGCCAAACAGGAAGACGAACATCCAAAACATAAAATTAAGGCTAACCATGTTTTGCTCCAGCCAGTTCAACCAGAATGCTGGCAATCTTTTCAGCCGCTTTGGGCTGGTGCAGGCCGCGCATGGCGGCGCGCATGGCATCCAGCTTTTCGGGTGTTTCGAGCAGTTTCTCGACCACCAGGTACAAACCGCTCTTGAGTTTGGCATCCTCAATCACCAGGGCTGCCCCGCGTCCGGCCAGGTAATCGGCGTTTACTTTTTGGTAACGCCAGGCATGGGGATAAGGAACCAGGATGGCCGGCAAGCCAAAGAGCGGAAGTTCGCCCAAAATGGATGCCCCGGCGCGGGAAACCACCAGGTCTGTCACCGACAGGGCCGCGCCCATTTCTTCGTGCAGGTACGGGTAAGGATGATAGCGTTTTGCCTGTTCGGCGGGCAGTTTTTCGGCATATTCCTGCACGTTGGGCCAATCCAGTTCGCCGCTGAGGTGGATGATTTGCATCCGCTCCAACAGGGCGGGCAAATGCTCGAGCAAGGCCTGGTTGATGGAGCGCGCGCCCTTGCTGCCGCCAAAAACCAGCAGGACGGGCAGGTCTTTGTTCAGGTTGAACTTCTTGCGCGCCTGGGCGGGCTTCCAGGCATCCAGGTCGGGGCGTACCGGGTAACCTGTAGCGGTGATTTTTCCCTGCTGGCGAAAATACATGCGCGAGGCCTCATTGGTCAGGGCAATCCGGGATGCGAAATAAGCCAGGGTCTTGAGCGCCAGGCCGGGTTCAATATCCGGCACATACAGTAGGGAGGGGATGTCCCTGCCCGCCAGGGCCATCGGCACGGCCACATAGCCGCCGGTGAAGAACAGGGCATCTGGCTTGAACTCATCCAGAATGCGGCGCGAGGCGCGGACTCCCTGCGCCAGGGTGAGCAGGTTGCCGGGCAGCCGTTTCATCCCAACCCCGTGCAGACCGGCAGCGGGGATGGAATCGTAACGAATGCCGGCCCGTTCCACCAGGCTGGCTTCCATCCCATTAACGCCACCGACCCACAGCACTTCGGCCTGGGGGTTTTGGGATAAAAGGGCTTTATGAACGGCCAGGGCGGGATACACCCCGCCGCCGGTTCCGCCCGCGCAAATCAAGTACCGCACCGTATTCTCTCCGTTCCGTTGTCTGCGTCTCCGTCCTGCTGTGGCGGGAGACGTTCATAATGATTCCAATCGCTATCAACGAGACAATCATGCTCGAACCGCCCGCGCTGACAAACGGCAGGGCGTTGCCAGCGAAAGGCATCAGGCCGACCATGGCGAGGATGTTAAAGGTCGCTTCGGTAATAATCCAAAAAGTCAGGCCGGTAGCCAGCAGGTTGCCGAGCAAATCGGGGGCTTTGGCGGCAATTCTCAGCCCGCGCCAGGCCAGACCTGCGTAGAGCAAAATAAGGCCCAGGCTGCCAAAAATGCCCAGTTCCTCGGCGATGACGGCAAAAATGCTGTCGGTCGCCGCCAGGGGCAAGCCCAGGTATTTGGTATCGGCGAGGCCGATACCCACCCCGAAGATGCCGCCCTTGACGATTGCTTCGAGCGAGCGCCGGACGTGGTAGGAAGCCTCCATGGGGTCCTGGATACCGCTAATGAATGCACCCAGGCGCTCCTGACCCGTCGCGCTGACCTGAACCACCAGGAAACCGGCAATCAGGGCGGCCACAAACAGGAAAATTATCTGGCGCAGGTCGCCGCCTGCCAGGAAGAACAACAGGCCTCCCAGCATGAACACTGTCGCGGTTGCCGAAAGGTCGGGCTGCAGGTAGATAAGGCCGCCAATCATACCGAGAATAACGCCCAGAGGCAGCAAACCCCAGGTAATATCGTGGAATTGCTCGCGTTTGGAGTGCAGCCAGACCGCCAGGTAGATAACCGTTGCCGCCTTTGCCAGTTCCGAAGGCTGGATGGAGCCGGAAAACAGGCCACGCATCGAGCCGAGGCGCACATCGCCAACCAGCAAAACACCGATAAGCATTACCAGGGTAACAAGCATGAAGGGCAAAACCAGGGCGCGCCAGTAGTGATAGTCAATGCGCGAAAGCACAAACGCCATGGCGCAGCCTAGCACCACCCACAAAACCTGCCGCGAGAAAATGAGCCAGGCGTCGCCGTGCTGGTAGAGCGAGAAATCGGGAGAGGCCGAAAATACCATGATGAGGCCAAAGGTCAGCAGGGCCACCATGATGAGAATCAGGGGCAGGTCAATTTCGCCGCTCGGTTTGCTGCGCGCTGCGCTGACAGCGGGAACGGATTCCAGATGGTCAGCAGGGGCTACCGCAGTGTTTCGGAAAACTCGAGTACCCATTCCTTAAACCTTTCTCCGCGTTCTGCAAAATCCTTAAATTCATCGTAACTGGTGCCGCCGGGCGAAAAGAGCACCACAAATCCCGGCTGGGCCACCCGTGAAGCGGCCAGGACGGCATCCTTCAGGCTGGCAACCCGCACCTGGCTGAACGGACGATTGCCCGGAACTCGCGGCCCAAGCGCCGTTTCGATTTTTTCGGCGGCTTCGCCAAAAATAACCAGGTGGTCTACGCGCTGGTGGACGAGTTTCGCCAGGTCTTCCCAGGGCAGGTCTTTGTCGCGCCCGCCCAGAAGCAAAATCAGCGGCCCTCCAAAAGAATGGATGGCGGCCATGGTGCGCTCGGGGGCGGTGGCAATCGAGTCGTTGTACCATTGCGCCCCGCGCCAGGTGCGCACAAATTCCAGGCGGTGCGGCACGCCGCGAAATCCGCGCACGCCGTCGCGCATGGCTTCGGGCGAAAAACCGGCAGCATGGGCAATGGCGCAGGCCGCCAGTACGTTAAGGCGGTTGTGCTCGCCGCGCAACTCAATGACTTCGGCAACCGGCAGCGGGACGACCTGCCCGGCCTGGCGGATAAAGAACCGGTCATCTTCCACATAAGCGCCATCCGCGCCTTCGGGCAGTGGACTGAACCCAAACGAGAACAACCTGCCGCGCGCCTCGCCAGACAGGCCCCATGCGCCAGGGTCGTCACGCCCCAAAACAGCAACGCCGCTTTGAGACTGGTGCTTCAAAACCTGCGACTTGGCGGCAATGTAATTGTCCATTGTGCCGTGCCGGTCGAGGTGGTTGGGCGTAATGTTCAGGACGGCCGCAATGTCGGGCGAACTGGTCATCTGTTCGGCCTGGAAGGATGAAATTTCCAGGATTGCCAGGTCGGAGGCCTGCATTTCATCCACATAATTAATCAGCGGGTCGCCGATGTTGCCGCCAATCCACACCCGGCCATACTGTCCGCTTGAAGCGCCCTGGGCAATGCGCCCCACCAGGGTCGTGGTGGTGGTTTTGCCCGCCGAGCCGGTAATGCCGACGGTTTTGCAGGGAACAGCGTCCATAAAGACCTGGGTATCGTTCGAGAGCGGGATTCCCTGCTCACGGGCGGCGACGACAATCGGGTTGTCGAGCGGAACGCCGCCAGAAGCAAAAACCACATCGCAACCGCGAACAAGCTGCGGGTCGTGCGCGCCGAGCGCCCAATCCAGATTAAGTTTGGACAAAGACTTTCGCTCTTCGACCAGTTCGTCGGCAGTACGGCGGTCGTTAATCGTCACCTGCGCGCCATGGCGGGCTAGGTAACGCGCCAAGGCCAGCCCCTGCCGGGCTGCGCCGATGATGACGATCTTTTTCTCGCGCCAGTTGACAGTCATATCCAAGTCCAAAAAAGTTAGACCATTGCCAGGCCAAAACCCAGCAGGGCGGCCAGCAGGCCAATGAGCCAAAAACGCTGCACGATTTGGGTTTCGCTCCAACCGAGCAGTTCAAAGTGCAGGTGAATGGGCGCCATTTTGAAGAAGCGCCGTCCTTTGGTCAGTTTGAAGTAGAAAATCTGGATGGTGACGCTCAGGGCCTCGCTGACGGGGATGATGGCAATCAGGGGCAAAATCACCCATTGGCCGGTCATGAGCGCGACGACGGCGATGGTTGCGCCGAGCGCCAACGAGCCGGTGTCACCCATAATCAGTTGGGCGGGATGAACGTTGAACCACAGGAAGCCAAACAACGCGCCAACCACCGTGAAGGAAAACTGTGCCAGGAAGATTTGGCCCTGCAAAAGCGCAATCGCGCCATAGACCGCGAAAATGGTCGCCGAAATCAGCCCGGCCAGGCCGTCGAGGCCGTCGGTGAAGTTGATGGCGTTCGACATGGCAACGATAATGAAGGCCGCAATCGGCACATAGAACCAGCCCAGGTTGATGACCAGTTGCATGCCGGGGAAGAGCACATCGGGCACTTCCAACATGTATTTCAAGGCCCAGGCCACGATACCGGCCAAGGCCCACTGGGCAACGAATTTGGCGCGAATGCTCAGGCCATCACCGCGCCGCTTGCCGCGAATGCCTTCCCAATCGTCCACCGCGCCGAGCAAGCCAAAGGCAACCATGGTCGCCATCGGAACCAGCACCGACTGACCGGCCAGTTTCAGGCCGACCAGCGCAACGGCATTGAGCAGGCCGGTGAGCAGCAAAACCGGCAGGATGACCATCACACCGCCCATGGTCGGGGTTCCCATTTTTACGAGGTGCTGGGTTGGCTCTTCGATACGAATAATTTTGCCAATTTTGAAGTGGCGCAAGACGCGCAGCAACGGCCCGCCCCAAATGACGGTCAACATAAAACTCAGGCCAGCCAGGCTGATAGCCAGGGTCGAGTCTTTCATTGGGTGGTCTCCAGCGCCGAAACGATTTTATCCATACGCAAACTGTGTGAACCTTTCACAAGAACGGCGTCTTCGCCGGTCAGGGTTTTTTCAAGCCAGGCAATCAGGGCATCCATCTCTTCGAATTCGTGAACGACTGATTTCCGCATCCCGGCCCGGCGGGCGGATTCGGCAATCAGGTGGGCGCGGACGCCGAAAGTCACCAGCACATCGGCCACTTCGGCAGCGCGCGCGCCGACCCGCTCGTGTCCCTGGCGTTCATACTGGCCCAGTTCGAGCATGTCACCCAAGATGGCAACATGGCGTCCCCTGATTTCTTCGAGCAGGTTCAAGGCCGCCAGGGTCGATTCGGGCGAAGCGTTGTAGGTGTCGTCCAAAATCAGGGCGCCATTCTCGGCGCGGACGGCCACCAATCGCAACTGGGCCTGGCTTTCCTGCAAACCGCGCACGATTTCATCCCAGGTCAGGCCTTCGACCAGCCCGACGGCAGCGGCGCGCAAAACGGTATGCACAGAGTGACGCCCAATCATCGGCACGCGCACGTACAGGGCTTCCTTGCGATAGTGCAGGCGCAGGCGGATGCCGTCCAGCCCCATGCCTTCGACCTTGTCGGCCCACAGGTCGGCGGCAGGGTCGAGGCCGTAGTAGAAGACGCGGGCGCGGGTGCGGCTCTCCATCGGGCGGACAAAGGGGTCATCGTAGTTCAAGATGGCGACTCCCTCCGGCGCGGGAGGCAGGGCTTCGACCAGTTCGCCTTTGCCCTGGGCGATGGTTTCCTGCGACCCGGCCCGCTCGGCGTGGACAGTACCGATGTTGTTGATGACGCCGACCTGCGGCAGGGCAATTTCGCACAACTGGGCAATTTCGCCGGGAACGTAAAATCCCATTTCCAGCACGGCGTACTGGTGTCCGGGCGTCAGGCGCAGCACGTTAAGCGGCAGGCCGATTTCGTTGTTAAGGTTGGCATGGCTCTTGAGGGTCTTGTAGCGCTGGCGCAGCACCTGGGCAATCGCCTCTTTGGTAGTCGATTTGCCGACACTGCCCGTCACGCCAACAACCCGCAGGTTTAGTTTTCGCCGCCAGAAAGCCGCAATGGCTTGCAGGGCCGCGACCGTGTTCTCGACCAGGATGCAAACCGGGGGTTCCAGCGGCAACTCGACATCGCGCCAGTGACCGGGGCGGGCATCGAGCAGGGTAAACGATTCTCCGATTTCGTGCTCGACGAGCGCGGCCACCGCGCCAGCCTTGAACGCCTGCGAGACATACTCATGACCATCGACCCGTTCGCCCGGAATAGCCACAAACAACCCACCAGGGATGACCTGGCGGGAATCAATCGCCGCCTCGGTGATGACCAGCGGGTTTATCACCGGGCGGAGACCTGTCAGAGCTTCGAGAACGTCGGCAAGGGTCAGCATCTCACGCTCATGGGCCAGCCAACTGCTGGCGAATTGAATCGGGTGGTATATCCATCAAAACGACAACTTTTTCAACAATGTCTTTGAATACCGGGGCAGCCAACAAGGATGCCCAATCGTCCGACTCAGGTTTTTCAAGCCAGACATAAACCATAAACTGCGGATTATCCAACGGGCCCCAGCCGATAAACGAAGCGTTGATTTCGTTCGGGCTGTAGTAGCCAAACTCGGTCGGGATTTGCGCCGTTCCGGTTTTGCCCGCGATGCGATAGCCATCGACCAGCCCCGACGATTCGCTGCGTTCCAGGCCCAGGGCCAGCATTTCGCTGACGGTGCGGGCGGTCTGCGGCGAAATCGGCGTTCCCAAAACCTGGGGCGGGGTGTTGTACTGGTTTCCGTTATTGACCATGCCATACAAAACGTGCGGGTAAACCATCCTGCCATCGTTGGCCAGGGCCGAAGCGGCAGCCATCATCTGGATTGGGGTGACAGCCACGCCCTGCCCAAAGGAATTGGTCGCCAGGTCAATCAGGTACCAGTCTGAGTCGCCGGGCATCTTCAGGCGGCCCGAGGCCTCGCCCGCCATGTCGATGCCGGTCGGGCGTCCAATGCCAAAGCGGCGCATATAAGAATAGTAATTTTCAGGTCCCATCTGGCTGGCCAGGCGCGCCATGCAAACGTTCAACGAATTTTGCAGGCAGCCGACCATGTCCTGCGGGCCCCAGGCGCCTTTGTCCCAGTTATAGATGTAACCGCCACCGATTTCGTAATAACCGAGGTCAAGATAAGTGGTCGTCGGCGCGACCGTGCCGCTGTCGATGGCCGCTGCCATGGTCAGGATTTTGATGACCGAACCCGGCTCATACTGGGTTGCGATGGCACGGTTGAAATCGCTGGCATATTTATAGGTTTCGGTGTATTCCCAAAATTTGTTCAAATCCATTTGCGGGGTCGAAACCATCGCCAGGATTTCACCGTTTTTCGGGTTCATCACAATCGCCGTGCCGGAAAGCGAACCGGTATCCTTGACCGCCTCGGCGAGAATCTCCTCGACCGCAGCCTGGATTTCGCGGTCAATCGTCAAAACCAGGTCGGTGCCTTTGGGCACTTTGGGCAACTCAACCGCGCGGTTGGGGTCTTGCGGCACCCAGACTGTGACCGGCACACCGGCCAGCAGGTCGTTGTATTTTTCCTCGACGCCAAAATACCCGCGCCCTTCGCGAGTGACAAAACCGAGCAGGTTCGAGGCCAGGGTGTGCTCAGGGTAACTACGCTGCAAAAGGGCGCGAAAATCAAGCCCGGCCAGGCTGGGGTCGCCCCTGTTCTCGTATTGTTCGGCCAGTTGTTTCTTCATCCGCTGGAGTTCCGCTGCTTTTTCCGAGGGAACAAACCCCTGCAAAACCAGGTAAACCGACCCGGCAGGCGGATTGTTCAGGTAAGCGAAAATTTCATCATAATCGAGACCAAGCACTACATTTGCAGCCATAGCAATACTGTGCGGGTTGCGCATATCTTGCAAGCTGACGCCGACCTCGTAAATGGTGGCGTTCCCGGCCAGCAGATAGCCGTGACGGTCGTAAATTTGCCCGCGTTCAGGGTAAAGGGTGCGGTATTCCCCCGCATAACGGTCGCCCTGCTTGATGAAGGCCGCAGCCTGGGGGCTTAACTGGATGCGCAGCATTTGCCCCAGCGCAAGCACGCCTAACAAGGCAAAAATCGCAGCAAGGAAATAAGCGCGTCCGATGTGGGCGTGTCTCATCGCAAACCTCCAAGGGGCGTAGAAGCGTCCCGGATTGCTTCACTGAGCCATTCAAGCAAGGACTGGTGATATTCAGGATTGGCAGAAATGGCCTGCTTTTCTGCCACGGCGCTTTTGAAATGAACCCCATCCACCGGCACATACCCCGGAACGACCATATATTGAACCGCATCGCGCTCAATAAATTCAAAACCGGCCGCCAGCGCGCGCGCGTTCATCACCTGGTAAGACATCAGGTGAGCCAGTTCGGTCTCATAATCGGCATTGGCGCGCCGGTTGACGATAATTGCCTGCTCAAGGTTCTGGATTTCGCGCCCGGTAATCGCGGCGCGGGCGGTTACATCCAGGTAAAGACCGGCCACCATCGCCACCACCGCAATCATCACGCCAAACAGGATGACCCATTGGCGCTGCAAGGAGCGCGTCGAATGAATTGCCTGCGCCGCATCGGCATAGGCATCCAAAACGCTTTTGGTATTACGGTTGGTTGCAGGTGTCGCAGTCATCTTTTTTCTACAATTCTCAGTTTCGCGCTGCGGGCGCGGCTGTTTTCTTGTATTTCTTCTTCGCCCGCCTCGATGGGCTTGCGGTTGACTTCGACGATGCTGGCACGGTGACCGCAAGTACAAATCGGTTGTTGGGGTGGACAAAGACAATCGCGGCTCTCGCGCCGGAAAAAGGTTTTGACGATGCGGTCTTCCAGCGAGTGGAAGGAGATGACCGCCAGGCGGCCACCGGGCCTGAGCATTTCCACCGCGAGCGGCAGGACGCTCTCCACCGCATCCAGTTCGCCGTTTACGGCAATTCTCAAAGCCTGGAAGGTGCGCGTCGCCGGGTGAATGCGCTCACGCTTGCCGATGGTCTTGAGCACCAGGTCTGCCAGTTGGCGGGTGGTTGTCAAAGGGCGGTGCTGCACAATTGCGCGGGCAATCTTTCGGGACAGGCGTTCCTCGCCATAACGGAAGAAGATGTCGGCCAGCTCGCTTTCGCCGAGGCTGTTGACCAGGTCTGCCGCCGAGGAGCCAAGCGTCGGGTCGAAGCGCATGTCGAGCGGCCCGTCTTGCAGGAAGGAAAAACCCCGCTCGGCGCTGTCCACCTGCATCGAGGAAACTCCAAAATCCAGCACAATGCCATCCACCTTATCCCAGCCCAGTCTTTGGGCGTTTTCGGCCATCTCAAGATAACTGGCATGGACGATGTGTGCCCGCCCGCCGAACCCGGCCAGCCGCTGCCTGGCGATTGCCAGGGCTTGCGGGTCGCGGTCAAGGCCAAGCAGTTCGCCGTCAGGCGCGCTGGCTTCGAGAATTCCGGCTGCGTGCCCCCCCGCGCCGAGTGTGCCATCGATATAACGGCCCCCTGCGCACGGGGTGAGAGCGTGTATAATGTCTTTGTAAAGTACAGGCAGGTGCGGAGCGCTCATGCCGGGCCGGTCGAAAGGTCGAGCGCGGCAAAACGCCCTGCGTTGGCTTCTGCGTCTTCGAGAGCCTGCATTTGCTCGTTCCAACCGTCAGGCGACCAGATTTCAAAGTATTCGCCCTGGCCGACGACCATCGCCTCGCCATCCAACCCCAGGAACTGGCGCAGGTGCTGCGGGACGAGGATGCGCCCGGCTTTGTCCACTTCGACCTGGTAAGCGTTGGAGAGCAACAGGCGACGCAGCAAGCGGGCCGAAGGGTCGGTGATGCTCATGGCGTTGATGCGGTCATAAACCTGCCGGAAGTACTCAGCGGTCATGACCATCAGGTTGCGGTCGAAACCTTGCGAGATGAACGCGCCCTGGCCGACAGAATCTCGAAAGACCGCCGGAATTGTCAGGCGTCCTTTGTCGTCGAGATTGTGTCGGAACTGACCCAAGAACATACGTTCTAATCCTTCTTTAATGCGCGGAACGCCGGGCTCTCACCCGGCGCTCCACTCCGTCCCACTTACTCCCACTTACACCCACATTTTACACCCATTTGGGGTGGATTTCAAGTGGTGTAGGACTTTTATCCTATCTTTACATCGAATCCATGAACCTGACCCTGCTTGATTCACCCCACTGGCGCGATTATGAACTGCTCGATTCGGGAGATGGCCTGAAACTGGAACGTTTCGGGCCCTATCGTTTTGCGCGCCCGGAAGCCCTCGCCACCTGGAAGCGCAGCCTGCCCGAAGCCGCCTGGCGCGAAGCCGACGCCATTTTTAGACCAACCAGCGAGGAAAGCGGCGGACACTGGCAAGCGCGCTCGAAGTTGCGCGAACGTTGGGAGATGCGCTACCCGTTGGCGGGCGGCGCGCCGCTCAAGTTCTGGGTGATGACCACGCCGGGCCGCCACCTGGGCGTCTTCCCCGAATGCGCCGCACATTGGGATTGGATGGCGGAGCGGATTCATGCCGCCGGACGCCCGGCCCGGGTGCTGAACCTGTTCGGGTACACCGGCCTGGCCTCCCTGGCTGCCGCCAGCGCCGGGGCCAGCGTAACGCATGTTGACGCCTCGAAGAAATCGGTCGGGTGGGCACGCGAGAACCAGGAACTCTCCGGGCTGGCCGACAGGCCCATCCGCTGGATTGTGGACGACGCGCTCAAATTCGTCCAACGCGAGGCGCGGCGCGGGGCGCAATACGACGGCATTTACCTCGACCCGCCCAAGTTCGGGCGCGGCCCCAAGGGCGAGGTCTGGGAGGTCTACCAGTCACTGCCCGAACTGCTGGAAGCCTGCCGGGCAGTGCTCAGCCCAAATCCGCTTTTTGTTGTGCTGACCCTGTACGCGGTACGCGCTTCAGGCGTTCACCTGCACAGCACGCTTGCCGAACTGATGAAAAAATATCGCGGGCAGGTCGAGGCCGGGGAACTGGTGACCCGCGAATCGAGCGCTGGCAGGCTGGTTTCGCAGGCCGTTTTTGGTCGCTGGTCGGAGGAATAACCAAAATCCTTGTAATGCTTTTGTAATGGTTTTGGTATATAATCTTTTCAGTCCAAATTTATCCGATTTGCCAATCCTGCGAGGAAAACATGGCTGAAATCAAGCAATATTCCCAAACCGACCCGGCCTGGAAAGCCAAAATGCTCGGGTTTAGTAACACATCCAGCATCGGCAATTTTGGCTGCCTGCTGACCAGCGTTTCAATGCTGGCTTCAGCCTACGGCCTGAACGAAAGCCCCGACTCTTTAAATGAAAAAATGAAGAAAGTCTCCGGTTTTTCCGCCGGGACAGCCTTTATGATTCCCAGCGCGGTGCCAAGCGTTTTACCGGGCATCCGCTATGTGACCTATGTCAACTGCGCCAATGCCCCGGCCCCGCTGGCCGAAATCGACGCCTGGCTGGGGCGCGGCAAGCCGGTCATCATCGAGGCCGACTGGTCGCCGCAGGCCGGGGTACAAACCCATTACATGGTGGTGTACGGCAAACAGGACGACGATTACCTGGTCTATGACCCGTACCCCTTCCCGCTGGCAAACGGAAAAATTACGCTCAAAAACTCAAAATACGCCCAGATAGCCGGGACGAAGGAATTATCCAAAATCATTACCGGGGTTATGTATTTCGACGGCCCCGGCGCGCCGCTGCCGCCACCCACCGCGCCAAAACTGGACAAGGGCGTGTACGCCTCCTTCCCGGTGTATGCCACAGCCGACGAACTGGCCGTGCGCTCGCAAACCCTGGTCGCGGAGCACACCCTGCTCAAACGGGTGGCCATCAACACCGAAATGAAAGTGCTCGAAGCCGATGCCGCCGCCAATGCCAAAATCGGCCAGCAGAACCAGTGGCTGGCGGTCAAACTGGCTGATGGAACCGAAGGCTACACCGCTGCCTGGTTGGTTGCCAAGGCGAAGAACGCCAACGCCCCCGCGCCTGATGCGCCGCCCGCAACTGTCCCCGTGCCGAAGGATGCGCCGGTGGTCAAGACCAGTGTGGACGCGCTCAAACTGCGCTCGAAACCTGACAGCACTGATGCTACCATCCTGAAAGTGCTGCCGATTGGCGCAGAGTTGAAGGTGCTCGAAACCGCCGCCGAGGTCAAGCGCAAGGTCGGCGCCATGTACGAATGGCTCAAGGTGGCCGACGTGCAAAACTCCCAAGGCGTGGTAGCCGCCTGGTATGTCAACATCGTCAGCCTCGGGTCCGAAGCGTTTGGCCCACAGGCCGAGCGCCAGACAGCCGGGACCAGTTTCTCGGTCGGCGAAATCCTGCCGGTCATACTGCGCACATCCGAAGAGAATGTGGCCTTGCGCCAGTTCCCCTATATCTCGAAAGATACGCTTATCCGCCGCCTGCCCAAGGACAGCGAACTGTTCGCCGTCGAGCCGCCCGATATTGCGGCGCGCAAAATTGGCCAGCCCGGCGAGTGGATACGGGTGCGCGACGTCAACGAAAACGAAGGTTATGTGGCCGCCTGGTGCGTGTTGGAGCGCCCCGAAGACCCCATTCCGCAAGTTTCGCCCCCCGATTGCTAAATAAGAAACGCCTTCCGCCGGTTTGATTCGATACTGGCGGAAGGTTTTGTAATTGAGGAGAGAGGTCACCTTTGGCTGAATTTGCAGACCTTGAATTAAGCCTGCACCTGCGTGACGAAAAGACATACAGCATCGAGGGCCGCCTGACCCTGCCCAACAGCGATGTGGATACGCTTTTCGGTCATGAAAAGCCCATCATGCTCGAATATGACCCGCTCGACTTTGAAGACCTCATCACGCTGCCCGAAGATTACGGCAAAAAACTCGGCGAGATGTTCTTTAAAGACCCCGGCATGGTTGAGATATGGGCAAAATCGCAGTCCAGCGCGCAGTCACTCAATGCTCCCCTACGATTGCGGCTTTTAATTAGCGCCGGCGCCTGGCCGCTTAACAACATCTACTGGGAGGCAATGCGCGACCCGAAAGATGGTTCGCCGTTGTTCACCGGCGAAAAGGTGCTCTTCTCACGCTACCTGAGCGCCGCCGACCTGCGCCCGGTCAAACTACGTCCCAAAGGCGACCTGAAGGCCCTGGTGGTGATAGCCGCGCCCGAAGGCCTGGGTGAATACAAACTGGCGGATGTCGACCGGGATGGAGAGTTCGAGCGCGCCAAACAATCTTTGGGCAACATCCCAATGACCCTCCTACCCGCCAAGCCAAAGGAACGCGCCACCCTGAATGCCCTGGTCGAAAAACTACGCGCTGGCTACGACATCCTCTACATTGCCGCCCACGGAACCCTGACCAATACCGGCGAGCCGATGCTGTGGCTTGAAAATGAAGAAGGCAAAGTCGAACGGGTGCTGGCCTCACAACTGGCAACCCACATCAACGAACTGATTAACCAGCCCAGGCTGGTGATGATGGCATCCTGCCAGAGCGCCGGGAAAGGGGCGGGCGACACCCTGCAAGCGATAGGGCCGCGCCTGTCGCAAGCCGGAATACCGGCAGTGATAGCCATGCAGGGGAACATCAGCATGGACAGCGTCAAAAAGTTCATGCCGGCCTTCTTCAGCGAACTTGACCGCGATGGACAAATCGACCGCGCCCTGGCAGTTGCGCGCGGGACAATTCGAGACCGGCACGACTTCTGGATGCCAGTCTTGTTCATGCGCCTGCGCAGCGGCAAGGTCTGGTATGTACCGGGCCTGGGTGATGCAGGCGAATTCGACAAGTGGCCCGCCATTATTGCCGCCATCCAGAACGAGAAATGCACCCCCATTTTAGGGCCTGGCCTGTACGAACCGATGCTCGGCTCGTGGCGCGATATGTCGCTTGGGCTGGCCAAGAAGTTCAATTTTCCGCTGGCGGCTTTTTACCAGGAAACCCTGCCGCAAGTTACCCAGTTCGTGGCTTCCAACCAGAGCGTAGACACCCTGATTTCATCCATCAACGGCATGGTTCGCGCCACGCTCCAGGCGCGTTTTGGCGCAGAATTGCCCGAAAACCTGAAAAAGCCCAACGCCAACCTGCTCGAAACGCTAAAGTTTTGCGGGCAGAAATTTCGCGCCAGCCAGGAATACGAACAGCACAAAGTCCTTGCCAGCCTGTCCCTGCCAATCTATATCACAACCAATTACGACAACATGCTGGCCGAAGCATTAGAAGATACCGGGCGAAAACCGGAGGTAGTCATTTGCCCGTGGAGCGAACGTTTTTATGAAGAGTCGGTCTACGACCAGGAGCCGGACTACCGCCCGACCGTCGAACGACCGTTGGTTTACCACCTGTTCGGCCACCTGCGCAACCCTGAATCAATGGTGCTGACCGAGGATGACTACTACGAATTCCTGATTGGCTTTACCCTGGCAAAGCGGCGCACCCCGGCCATCATCCCGCCGCTCATCACCCGCGCCATGACCGACGCCAACCTGCTGGTACTGGGTTTCCAACTCGACGACTGGACCTTTCGCGCCCTCTTCCGCACCTTGATGATTCAACAAGGCGCGGCGCGGCGCGGACGTTACGCCCATGTGGGGGTCCAGGTCGAACTGGACGACGCCCGCAACCTGGATACGCGCCGGGCGCGCAAGTTTGTCGAAAAATATTTTGGCGATTCTGAAATCAACATCTATTGGGGAAAATCGGATGATTTCATCCGCCAGTTGGCCCTCCAATGGGAAGCCTCGAGGCAGGAGTAGACTATGCCGCAAAACGCTGAAACCCTGGCCTCGCGCACCAATCCTTATGTCGGCCCGCGCCCCTACCGTCGCGGCGAAACCCTGTACGGGCGTGAACACGAAAGCGCCGAACTGGTAGATTTATTAATTGCCGAGCGCATCGTAATGCTTTACTCGCCATCGGGCGCGGGCAAGAGCTCCCTGACGAACGCCGCCCTCATCCCGGCGCTCGAAAGAAACGGGTTTGAGGTGCTTCCGGTCATGCGTGTCAATCAGGAGCTGCCTGCCGGTATTCAACTGGGAGAAGATTTCAACCGCTATATTTACAGCCTTTTGCTCTCTGTTGAAAGCGGCCTGCCCCTCAGGGACCGCTTTGCGCCAGAGGAACTGGCCGCGATGCGCTTGAAAACCTACCTGCAAAACTACCGCGAGCGCGCCCGCAAACTGGATGCAAACTACGACGATTCGCGCTCCCTGCTTTTGCTGATTGACCAGGGCGAAGAAGTCATCACCGTTGCGCCGACTGAACGGGCCGCCAAGCAGGGATTCTTCGACCAGTTGGGAGAAACCCTGCGCGACCGCAACACCTGGTGCCTGTACTCCCTGCGCGAGGACTTCCTGCCGCGACTCGATTCATACATCCGGCCTGTGCCGACAGGTTTTTCGACGCGCTACCGCCTGCGCTTGCTCCAGACCGAGGCTGCGCTCGCGGCCATCCAAAAACCAGCAGAAAGCAACGGCGTCCATTTCACTTCAGATGCCGCCAAAAAACTGGCCGATGACCTGCGCATGATGCAGGTTCAACTGCCAGACGGAACAACCGCCCAGCAGCCCGGCGCGTATGTCGAGCCGGTTCAATTGCAAGTGGTTTGCCGCCGTTTGTGGGCAGAACTGCCAAGGGAACAGAGCGAAATTGGGCTGGGCGATATTGAAGCCATCGGCAATGTGGACAACGCCCTGGCCGATTTTTACGCCCTGCAAGTGGCAGCGGTATCCAACCGGACCGGCGTTCGTGAACGCGCAATCCGCGAGTGGTTTGACCGCAAACTAATCAGTCCGCAGGGGGTTCGCAGCCAGGTGCTGCGCGCACCCGATTCAAGCGATGGCCTGCCCAACCACGTCATTACAGAACTGGCGCGCAGTTACCTGGTGCGCGCCGAACAGCGCGGCGGGGCAACCTGGTATGAATTGGCGCACGACCGGCTCATCCAGCCAATACGGCGGAATAACATACACTGGTTCGACCAGAATTTAAATCTTTTCCAGCGGGCAGCAGATGTTTGGCTTCAGCAGGGTCGCTCAGATGGCTTGCTGCTTTTTGGACAGGAATATCTTGACTCTGCCGAATGGGCCAGGCAAAACCCTGATCTGCTCACAGAAACCGAATGGCAGTTCCTGGAAGCCTGCAAAAAACATGATGACCAGACTCGGCGTGAAAAGCGCACCAACCTTATCGTGCGGTTTTTGCTTGCCGTAAGCGTCCTGGCGCTGATTGGAGCGGGCATCATGTACGTCAGGGCTATTTCGGCGGAAAACCTGGCGCGTACGAGCCAACTGGCAGCAGCATCACACGGAGCGCTGGATACGGATGCGGGCTTAAGCATCCTGCTGGCCCTGGAGGCGATGCGCAACACCTCCCCGCCCGTTTTCGAAGCCGTCGATGCGATGCACCGCGCCTTGCCCGCCTCGCGCCTGGAACACACCTTTGTCGGTCACACCGAGCGGGTCTATTTCGTTGCCTATAGCCCGGATGGCCGCTGGATTGCATCCGCCAGCCGGGATGGCACAGTCAAAGTTTGGGATGCCGTTTCCTATACGGCACTGCCCGCTTACGATTTTGAGATTGGCAAAACAGAGACTTACGGCGCAACAGCGGTTGCCTTCAGCCCGGATGGACGCCTTCTGGCCGTTTCGAATGGCCTGGGCGAATTGATTCTGTTTGAAACTGCCTCCTGGCGTGAAGTGCGGC
>JAGVAO010000183.1 GCA_020060235.1 Anaerolineales bacterium
TTGAGATGGACAGGCAACAGATCCGCATTTTGAACCGGGCCGAGCTGGAGGCGCGGGCAAAGCCACAGGCAGGGTAAAGCCCCCGACAGGGGGAAGTCCTTCGAAAAAGCCGACAAAAGTCGGGGCGTAAAGTGGGGGAAAAGGATAAAGTCAGACATATTCCAAAGGAGCGCGATATGTCTGAAGTTTATGTAAGCAATACCAAATCCAAAGCAGTTTTTGCCGCCGATGGCCCCAAACCGCAATTCATACTGGATACGCCCCAATTTAAAGCGCTGGTGGTTGGGCTAGAGCCTGGCCAGCAAATTCCCCTGCACCCCGGTGAGGCTGCCATGTATCACTTTCTCGAAGGCGAAGGCCTGATGACGGTTGGCGAGGGGACCTTTGCCATCCAGCCCGGCGCGACGGTGCTTGTTTCGGCGGGGACGCCGCGCGGCATGAACGCCAAAACCCGCGTCATCTTTTTGGGCTCGAAGGGAGAATAAGCCATGCCAACCGCCTATCTCATCACAACCTTGTTGTATGTTCTGGTGGCCCTGCTGGCTGCCGCCGATGCCGCCCTGGTCAGCCTAGGACTGGCCAGCCCGTTTGTGGCCTTGCGCTGGGTGCGCGTCCATTTCATCACGCTGGGGATTATTTCGCAGGTGGTCTTTGGCCTGCTCCCCATGTTGGTTGCGACGCTGACCAAAAAAGCCCGCCCCGCCATGCGCTGGGACATCTGGCTGACGCTCAATGCGGGTCTGGTGGCGCTGGTTGCCGGGTTTGCGGGCGTGAACCAACCCATGATTTTGACGGGCGGCACGCTCATTTTTACATCCGCGACCCTGTTCACTATCCAACTCTGGCAGGTGCGCGGAAACGCCCCGGCCAGCCTGAAGTTCTACATCACCGGGCTAGTGTACCTGCTGGTGGGCATCATTATCGGCACCGGTTTATGGCTCAACTGGAGCGAGGCGCTGCGGATTGGCGTGCCGCTCGAAGCCCACATTCATGCCAACTCGTGGGGGTTCATGTCGCTGGTCTTTGCCGGTTTGCTGGTGGACTTTATCCCGATGATTACTGGCCGCCCATTTGGCTCGAACAGGGACATTTCGCTAATTTTCTGGGGAATGACGCTCGGCGCGTTTGGGCTGGTACTCGGCCCCTGGCTGGGTGGCAGTCTGCCGCCCACTGTGGTTGGGCTGGTGTTGCATCTGGCCGCTACCATCTGGTTGTTGGTTCTGATGGTGCGCGCCCTGAACTCGAGCGGAAAACTGGCTGGCGCGGGCGCCTGGCATCTGGTTTCATCCTACCTGTGGATTCTCGCCCCGGTGCTAGTTGCCCCGCTCATCATTCTCGGATTCGTGGAAGGCGGCCCGATCGAAGCCACCGCTCCGCAAGCCTTGATTTATGGCTGGGTACTGCAATTTGGGATTGCCCTCGTCCCATACATCGCCCGGCGCTTCTTCCTTAAAGATGCGAATCCGCAACTCGGTGGCTGTTGGGGCAGTCTGGCCGCGGCGACCCTGGGCAGTACCCTGGTCTGGGTCAGCATCTTCGCCGGAACCCTGGGCGGGATGCTGTATGGCATCGGTTTCGTTCTGTATGCACTCGCGTTGGTGCATCCGCTCAAAGAACTGGTTGAAATTGCGCGCATCGGGCTCAATCGATTGGAAGCGTAAGGAGAAAAAATGAATACCACCCTTAATAAAATTGCTGCAGTCCTGGCCTTTGTTATCGGCGCAATGGCAGTCTTTGCAGGCGGGCAGGTCTTGCTGGGTAGAGACCCTGGCTATTATGTGATTGACTGGCTGCCGGTCTATAACTACACATTGGGCGTTATCACCGTTTTCACCACCGCCGCGCTGATTTGGACAAACAGCCGCCTCGCTTTCCCGGCTGCGCTGGCAACCCTGGGCATTCATACCCTGGTGATGGTTATTTTACAAATCGCTTACCGTGACGTTGTCGCGATGGATAGCATTATGGCGATGACCATTCGCATGACCGTCTGGCTGGTTATTCTGGGATTGATGTTTTTTGCCCGTCGCAATAAGGAGGTTCTACATGCCTAAACCCACCCGTCACCATCCCTTGCTAGTCAGCCTGCACTGGCTGACGGTGTTCCTGGTCTTTGCGGCCTTTGGCCTGGGAAGATTTATGAGCGGCCAGCCTAACGAAGCAACAAAAATTCCCCTGCTGGCCGCGCACATGGCGCTAGGCCTGGTAACTCTGGTGGTCATCATTGGTCGCTTTGTTGTTCGTATGCGCCTACCCCTGCCCGCCCACGCCAGCACCGGCAACGCCCTGCTGGATAAACTTGGCGAAGTGGTGCATTATGCGCTTTATCTGCTCGTCTTGCTGATGTCCATTAGCGGAATGTCGCTTTCGATGCAGGCTGGCTTGACTCCGATTGTTTTTGGCGGTTCTGGCGCATCCCTGCCCGCTGATTTTTACGCTTTCAGCGCCCGCCTTTTGCATGGATTTGTGGCCCCGACTTTGTTCTTGCTGATACTTTTGCATGTAGGCGCGGCGTTTTATCACCAACTTGTGCTCAAAGATAACCTCCTGACGCGCATGGGATACGGGAAATCAGAAAAAGGAATGTCTAAATGAAAAAACTCGTTCTCTTGTTGCTCTTGTTGCTCTTGCTGGTATTGCTGGCGGCCTGCGCTCCGCAAACTGATGAAACTCCTGCCATTCCTGGAATGGGGATGGGCATGGGCGGCAATGGCATGATGGCGCGTCACCATGCTACCATCCCGGAAGCCTACGCCGGGTTGAGCAACCCCATCCCGGCTGATGAAAATTCGCTGGAACGTGGAAAGACACTCTACACAGCCAATTGTGCCAGCTGTCACGGCGATGGCGGCATGGGCGATGGCCCAGCCGGGGCAGCACTCGCCCCGGCCCCCGCACCGGTTGCGCACTCCAGCCAGATGATGGCCGATGATTACCTGTTCTGGCGCGTCAGCGAAGGCGGCGCAGAATTTGGCACCACCATGCCCGGCTGGAAGGCGCTTGACGAACAATCCCGCTGGGACATGATTAACTACATGCGCGCTTTGGGCGCAGGAACTGTGACACCTGGCCAGGGCATGGGCGGCGCAGCTTATGACCCAGAAATCCAGGCGGCGCGCCAGGCAGAAATGCTGGCGGATGCCGTCCAGCAGGGCGTTATCAGTCAGAATGAAGCCGATACCTTCAGGTTGGTGCACGATGTGCTCGAAAAATACCAGATCGAGCATCCCGAAATCCGCAACAACGGCGGAAACGCCACCGAGCGCGAAACCGCCGTGTTAGCCGCGCTGGTGGAAGCGAATGCGATCACCCAGGCGCAGGCGGATGCCTTTCGTGAGATTCACGACAAGTTGGGTGCAGCAGGTTTGATGCCGTAGAAAAGGATATGAATGAGCGTTACAAAACGAATTGACGAAGCACGCAAAGCCTTTGCCAGCGGCGATGAGACCGCTGCGGCTCGCGTTCACTCACATGATGCAATTGCACGCGCATCCGAACAGCACGGCGGCGCCGGGAGTCAATATCTCGGTGAAATGGTGTACGGCGGCCTGGATGGAATCATCACTACCTTTGCGGTCGTCAGCGGTGTAGCCGGAGCACAGTTGGGCACCCCTATTATCCTGATTTTAGGATTGGCCAATTTGCTCGCAGATGGTTTTTCAATGGCCACTGGCGCGTACTTGTCTGCCAAAAGCGAGCATGAGTATTACCAGAAAGAACGCGAGCGCGAAGCCTGGGAAGTGGAGCATTTCCCAGACGGTGAACGCGCTGAACTGCGCGAAGTCTACCTGCAA
>JAGVAO010000275.1 GCA_020060235.1 Anaerolineales bacterium
AGGCGCGCATATAAAGGAATGGAGGGCAAGTCGTTGGAAAATATCGTCTGCAATTGCTGGTAGTTGGCGCCGTATTGGGGCTGGTCGGGCAGCGCGCGGCGCGCTTTCTGGCAAAGCGCATCGAAGTCACTGTTGCGATAGCCCATGATGTTCAGGCCAATCCAATTGTTACCCGCATTCGGGATTTCGGCCTCGGTGTAGGCATAACAGGCCGGTTCGGGACCGGAAAAGCCGACAGCATAAACGGCCAAGTCGAACTGGCGGCCAAACAGCGGGCCGTCCGGGCCAGGGGCGTAAAGCGTGTTGGTCGGCAAATGACTGACTTCGACCCCAATTCCGCATTCGCGCAAGGAAGCCGATAATATATCGGCAGCCTGGCGGCGCTGAAGGGCTTCCCCGGTCTGGTAACTTAGCAGGAGCGGAATGCCGTCTGGCACGCCCGTTGCCCCGCTTGAAATACGCGGCGTGGAGGGGTCGCGGTCAGGGTCGAGCCAGCCGGCCTGTTCGAGCAGGGCAATTCCCCGGTTGGGGTCAAACGGATAGTCCGCCACTGCGCCGCTATAAGCAGGATGGTCTGGGAGAATAAAAGTAGCGGGCGCATACGTCAGGCCGGAAAGGACCTCATCGGCAATGCGCTGGCGGTCAAGACAAAAGGCTATCGCCTGGCGGGTGCGTATATCGCCAAACAGGTTGGGGCGGTCTGTCAGCCCAATGCCGTCGTCGTAGGCGGCCGGGCGGATGCCAAAATCGAGACGCTCGATGATGGGGGTTTCTGAAACGGCGACTTTGAGCGCCTGGCGATTTTCCATCTCGAAGAGCAATTCAGCCTGGGATTCGAGGCGCAGGCTCGAGTCGAGCAAATCACACTCACCGGAGACCAGCGCGGCCAGCCCGCTTTCGCGGTCGGTGACAAAGCGGAAGGTCAGGATGTCAAACGCGGGCAGACCCTCCTCGGCGCGGAAGTAGTTCGGGTTTTTGCGCAGGCGAATCGATTCGCCGCGAGTCCAGTTTTCGAAGGTGTAAGCGCCCCAGCCAAGCGGCGGGCGGGATTCGGCCTCAGCACGGGCCAGGTCAGCGGCGGAGAGGCTGCCCCAGGCGTGGAGCGGCAGCGGCGACCAGAAATTATCGGCATAGGTCGGGTCGAGGAATCCGGGGCGTCCCCACCACTGCACAGTCAGCTCATCCACTTCTTCGTAGGTCTGGGTGCGGTCTACCAGGTATTTGCTGCCGGGGCTGGCCGAATCAGAATCAATCCGATGAGCGAAAATCGAATCCTGGGCGGTCAGGGGCTGCCCGTCAGACCACAAAATATCCGGCTTGATGCGGAAGGTGACCACCAACTGGTCGAGTTCAACCTCGCCGGTGCCGCTATAGCGCTGGGCGCAGGCCAGGTCATTGCAGCCTGCCGGGTAGTATTCGGCTCCGGCATCGAGCAGGACAACTTCGTCATTGGTGTTGACAATCAGGTCGCCGCGGGTGGCCTGGACTGGCACTATCTGCGCATCGCCGTTGGCCAGGGACGGAATGGCCTCCAGGATGACCGGCTGGTAGCCGTCAAGGAAAACATCCACCGGGCCGTCATAGAGCGCGGCCAAAACGCTGCGCGCGGCAGGGTTGGGACGGCCATACGGATAAAGGGTGTTCGGCTCCTGACCGAGGCAGATGGTCAGGTATTTTGGCTCCAGTTCGGAAACGCCGGGCAGGGAGGGCGTTTCAGCCGGGTTGGTGTTGGTGGGCGTTGGCGGCACAGGCGATGGGGTTTCGTCGGCGCCCAAGCCAAAGGGGAGATTACAAGCCGTCAAGGTCAAAAGAATTATGAACAAGCCCAGGCTTTTTTTGAGCAAGTGTTGTTTCATCATAAAAACTCCTGTAGCGACGCGAAAAAACTTTCTTGAATTCGGCCAAAATATAACACAAGAAACAATTTCTGACTGAGGCGGTCATAAAAAAGGATAACAAGGTGTAAAATCGCATAACAATCTTTTGCGCACTATCAAAGGAGGAAACCATGCTTAAAGAATTTCGTGATTTCGCCATGCGTGGCAATGTCATCGACCTGGCCGTCGGTGTAATTATCGGCGGGGCCTTCGGAAAAATCGTCGCTTCGATGGTCAACGACATCCTGATGCCGCTAATTGGCCTGCTGCTGGGCGGCATCGATTTTTCGCAATTATCGTTTACCGTTGGCGAGGCTGTCATTTTGTGGGGCACATTCCTGCAAACGGTGGTCGATTTTGTCATCATCGCTTTTGTCATCTTCCTGATTATCAAAGCCGCTAACAAGGCCAAAAAGGAAGAACCCGCCCCGGCTGCGGAACCGACCACAAAGGAATGTCCGTTCTGTTTTACCGAAATTTCAATCAAGGCCACGCGCTGCCCGAATTGCACGTCGCAGTTGTAATTTCAATTTCACAGTAGGGGCGACCCGGCGGGTCGCCCCTACTCTTGTTATAATCACCCCGCTATGGATTTCCTCGACAAACTCAACCCCGCCCAACGCCAGGCCGTTACCGCAGGTGATGGGCCGATTCTCGTCATGGCCGGACCTGGTTCCGGCAAGACGCGCGTACTGACCCAACGCATCGCCTATCTCATCGCTTATGAAGGTGTGCGCCCTTACCAGATGATGGCCGTGACCTTCACCAACAAGGCCGCCCGCGAGATGGGACACCGCGTGTCTGACCTGCTGGGCCAGGAGATGACCAGCGGCCTGTTCCTGGGAACCTTTCACTCCATCTGCGCCCGCCTGCTGCGCCGCGAAGCCGATAAACTGCCGGTTTCGTCTGACTTTGTCATCTTCGACGCCGACGACCAGCAAAGCATCGTCAAGCGTGCCATCAAAGAACTCAACCTGAACGACAAACTTTACCGCCCGGTGGTCGTGCATTCGGCCATCAGCCGCGCCAAGAACGAACTCATCGAGCCGGATAGCTTCCCGGTCATTACCTACCGCGACGAAGCCGTCAAACGCATCTACAAACGCTACCAGGAATTACTGCGCGACTCAAACGCCGTCGATTTCGACGACCTGCTGCTGATGACCGCCAACCTGCTAGCCGAATTCCCTGATGTGCGCGACAAGTACGCCCAGCGCTTCAGGCACGTGCTCGTGGACGAATTCCAGGACACCAACCAGGCCCAGTACGCGCTCATCAAGCACCTGTCCTCGGCGCACGGCAATATTTTTTGCGTCGGCGATGGCGACCAATCGATTTACGCCTGGCGCGGCGCTGATTATCGCAACATCCAGCGCTTTGAGCAGGATTTCCCCGGCGCGCAGGTCGTCCTTTTAGAGCAAAACTATCGCTCTCAGCAGACCATTCTCGACGCCGCCATGGCGGTCATCGACAAAGCCCGCAACCGGCGCAAGAAAAAACTCTTCACCGAACGCGGACAGGGCGAGCGCATCAACTACTACGAAGCCCTCGACGACTACGGCGAAGCCAGTTACGTCGTCGACAGCATCGCCCAACTGGTCGCCAGCAGACGCTTCGACCCCGGCGAGTGCGCCGTCATGTACCGCACCAACGCCCAATCGCGCCTGCTCGAAGAAGCCTTCCTCTCGGCCCGCCTGCCCTACAAACTGGTCGGGGCGCAGCGCTTCTATGGCCGCCGCGAAGTCAAGGACATGATTGCCTTCCTGCGCCTCGTCCACAACCCCGCCGACGAAGTCTCACTGGCGCGGGTCATCAACGTGCCCCCGCGCGGGATTGGCGAGAAGACCCTGCTGACGCTGCACACCGTTGCCCGGGCCGCTGGCGTCAGCCCCGGCTCTGTCCTGCTGGACATGGCCCGCGGCTCCGACTCCCCGCATTTTGCCCAGTTTACCGGACGCGCCGCCCTGCCCCTGGCCGATTTCGGCGCAACCTTCTCGACCTGGCGCGGCGTGGCCTCGGCCTTCACCGTGCCCGAACTGTTTGACAAAATCCTGGCCGACATCAATTACAAAGACCACCTCGACGACGGTACCGAGGAAGGCAAAGACCGCTGGGAAAACGTGCTCGAACTGCGCCGCCTGGCCGAAGAGTACGACAGCCGCACCCTGTCTGAGTTTCTCGAAAACGTGGCCCTGGTCTCAGACCAGGATACCCTCAGCGAAAACCAGAACGTGCCCACCCTGCTGACCCTGCACGCCGCCAAAGGCCTGGAATTCGGCGCGGTCTTCATCGTCGGGCTGGACGACGGCACCCTGCCGCACAGCCGCTCGTTTGACGAACCCGAACAGATGGAAGAAGAACGCCGCCTGTTCTACGTCGGCATGACTCGAGCCAAGGATGCGCTCTACCTCGTCCGCGCCCTGCAACGCGGCGGACGCGGCTACGCCGAAAGCACGATTCCGTCGCGGTTTTTGGAAGACCTGCCGGGTGAGTTATTAAACGGAAAAAGCCGCGCGGGCAGCGGAAACCGCCGAAGCGGCGGCACAGGCTACAATCCGCGCCGCGATACGTGGACCCCGCCATCCCCCAAACGCGCCGCCCCCATCATCGAACCCAAATTCCGGGCAGGAATGCGCGTCAGCCATCCCACCTGGGAGGAAGGCATCGTGCTCGACAGCCGCATCCAGCAGGACGATGAGATTGTGGATGTGGTCTTCGAGAGCGTCGGCATCAAGCGCCTTTCGGCCACCCTGGCGCATTTGACCATTTTGAAATAATTTACTCACGCAAAGGCGCAAAGCACGCCAAGTTTTTAAGATTTTCTTTGCGGACTTTGCGCCTTTGCGCGAAAAACCAGGAGGACACCTTGACTCAAACCCTGAAAATCATCATCCCGATGGCCGGTTGGGGGACGCGCATGCGCCCGCACACCTGGAGCAAGCCCAAGCCGCTGGTCAGCGTGGCCGGGCGGACTTCGTTCGACCACATGATGGCCATGTTCGACAGCCTGCCCGCCAATATGGAGGTCGAGTACATCTTCATCATCGGGCCGTACCTGGGTGAACAAATCCCGGTTTATGTGAAGAAACACTACCCGCAGGTCAAGGCCAGTTATGTCGTGCAGGAGGAGATGAAGGGACAGTCGCACGCCCTCTGGCTGGCACGCCACTCGCTGCACGGCCCGACGATTATGGTCTTTTCCGATACGCTCATCGAAACGGACTTCGGCTTTATCGCCGACGAAGCCCTGGACGGTGTCGCCTGGGTCAAGCCCGTCCCCGACCCGCGCCGCTTTGGCGTGGCCGAGGTAAACGGGGCCGGGCGCGTCACCCGCCTGATTGAAAAGCCGCAAACCCTCGAAAACAATCTTGTGCTGGTCGGCTGCTACTACTTCAAAAAAGGCGAATCGCTGGTGGCTGCCATCGACGAACAAATCAAGCGCAATGTGCAGCTCAAGGGCGAGTACTTCCTGGCCGACGCCATTAACATCATGCTCGAACACGGCGCGCAAATGCGCCCGGAGAAGGTCGATGTCTGGCTGGATACCGGCACGATTGAAGCCACCCTCGAAACCAACGTCTACATGCTCGAACACGGACGCGACAACTCCGCCGACGCCGCCCAACGCGCCGGGGTGACGGTCATCCCGCCGGTCTTCATCCACCCTGGCGCAAAGGTGACTCGCGCCGTCGTCGGGCCACACGTCTCGATTGGGGCCGGCTGCGAGGTGGACGATTGCGTCATCCACAACAGCATCCTCGATGAGGGGGCGGTCGCCACCCAATCGGTACTGACCGGGGCTTTTATCGGCAGGCAGGCACGCGTCGAGGGCCGCGCGCGGACGGTAAATATTGGTGATAATAGTAGTATTCAGTTCTAATGTCATTTCGAGCCGCAAAGCGGCTCCTTCGAAATGACAAGTTCAGGCAGTCTTTTTAGTGAACTTCTATCGCCCTAAAACGTGACATCCAGCCCTGCCCTTTTTCCCGGCAGGCTTGTACAATAATACTGGTATCCATTTTCATCCATCTGGAGGACTTATGCAGGCCAACGTCCAAAAAAGTTATCTCTCGAAACGCGCCGCCGAACTCAAACCGAGCGGCATTCGCAAATTTTTCGACATTGCCGCCACGATGAAAGATGTCATCTCGCTTGGCATCGGCGAACCGGATTTCACCACCCCGCAGCCAATCTTACAGGCTGGCATGCGTTCGCTCGAACAGGGCGAGACGCATTACACCTCCAACTCCGGCAAAATGGAATTGCGCCAGGGCATTGCCGACAACCTGTTTAAACGTTACAACGTCAAATACGACCCGGCGACTGAAATCATCGCCACTGTGGGCGTTTCGGAGGCCCTCTACCTGGCCTTCAACGCCCTGCTCGACCCCGGCGACGAGGTCATTATCCCGACCCCCTGTTTTGTGGCCTACCAAGCCGAAGTTTACCTGGCGGGCGGTGTGCCGGTCGAAGTTCCCAGCCGCATGGAAAACAACTTCTCAGTCGACCCCGACGACATCCGCAAGGCCATCACCCCGCGCACCAAAGTCATCTTCATCGGCTATCCCAGCAACCCAACCGGGGCTGTCGCCGAGCGCGAGACGATGGTCGAGATTGCCAAAATCGCCGAAGAGTACGACCTGGTCGTCGTCTCAGATGAAATCTATGACCGGCTGGTCTACGGCTTCGAGCACGTCTGCTTCCCGGCCCTGGGTGAGAGCATCAAACGCCGAACCGTGCTGCTGGGCGGGTTCTCCAAAAGCCACGCCATGACCGGCTGGCGCATCGGTTTTGCCGCCGCGCCGGTTGAAATCCTGGCGGGCATGCTGCGCATCCACCAGTACACCATCATGTCTGCGCCAACCACCGCGCAGGACGCCGCCATCGAGGCCCTCAAGAGCGGCGAACCGCATGTGCAAGACATGCTGGCCGAATACGACCGCCGCCGCAAACTGATTGTCAGCGGACTGAACCACCTCGGCCTGAACACCTTCGAGCCGCGCGGCGCGTTCTACGCCTTCCCCAACATCAGCGCCAGCGGCATGGACGACGAAACCTTTGCCGAAAAATTGCTCCACGAGGAACACGTCGCCGTTGTGCCGGGCAGCGCCTTCGGCCTGGGCGGCCAGGGATTTGTGCGCTGTTCCTACGCCACCGCCTACGAAAAAATCGAAGAAGCCCTGCGGCGCATGGAAAAATTCATGCAACGGTACGGTTAAACCATTGTAGGGGCGAGCCGGCGGCTCGCCCCTACAATAAATAAAGAGGAAAGCCCGTGCGAGGCTTTCCTCTTTTTGATTTTTCTTTACGCCTTTTGCAAACCCATCGGCTGCTTGCGGATTTGGGCATCGGCAGCCTTGGCGAGCACCTTGCCCACCAGGTTCTCAGGCACATCGACCATCGAATTGCGCTCCTGGATGGTAATCTTGCCAATCACCGCGCCGGGGATGTCAGCACACCCGGCAATCGCGCCGACGATGTCGTTCGGGCGGATTCCATGCTCCTTGCCCAGGCGCAGGCTCAGGCGCACCATGCCCGGTTCGTGGGATGCGCGGCCAAAAGCGCGCGGGGATGCGCCGCCCCGGTCGCCAAAGCGGGGACGTTCGCCCCGTCCGCCTTTGTAGCGCTCGCTGCGCTCAAAAGCGCGTTCAAACGCCCTGGGCTTGGGCTCCTCGACAACCGTCACTGTGGCTATCGGCCTTTGCTTCTCATCCGAGCGGACGATTTTCATCGCCACCGCGGCGACATCGAGCGGGTCGTGCCCTTCGGCAACCAGTTGCTCGACCAGCAGCCGTTCAGACTTGCAGCGTCCGCGCCCCAGCCAGACCCTGAACTTCTCTATCAATTTCTCTTCACGCAAAGCGCGGATATCCTCTTCGGTCGGCACGGGCGCTTCTTTGAGTTTCTGTCGGGTTAGTCCTTCGACCTGGCGCAGGCGGCGTTTTTCGCGCGGCGCGACCAGGGTAATCGCAATGCCGGTTTTCCCGGCCCGGCCAGTGCGCCCAATGCGGTGGATGTAAATTTCAGGGTCGTGCGGCAGCTCGTAGTTAAAAACATGCGAAATATCGTCGATGTCCAGGCCGCGCGCGGCGACATCGGTCGCCACCAGCACCTTGACCTGTCCACCGCGGAAGCGGTTCAGGGTGCGTTCGCGGGCATCCTGGCTCAGGTCGCCGTTCAGCGCCTCGGAGGGATATCCACGGCGGGTCAATTCGCTCGCCAATTCGCCGGTCTCGGCGCGGGTATGGACGAAAATCAGGGCGCTGGTAATGTCTTCCATCTCGAACAGGCGCGTCAGCGCGGCTGTCTTCTGGCCCAGGTTGACAAAATAATAACGTTGTTCAATTTGCGCGCTGGTCATCTGGTCGCGTTCGATGGCAATCGATTGCGGGTCGCGCATGTACTTGTCAGCCAGCCGCCGAATTTCGGCGGGCATGGTAGCCGAAAACAGGGCCGTCTGCCGCTCGGCAGGCGTTTTAGCCAGGATGGTCTCGATGTCCTCGACAAAGCCCATCGAAAGCATCTCGTCGGCCTCGTCCAAAACAACGGTGTGGACGCCGCCAATATCCAGCACGTTCTTGCGCATCAAATCCATCAGGCGTCCCGGCGTGCCGACGACCACATCGACCCCGCGCCGCAGTTGGGTAATCTGCGGCATATAAGCCGCGCCGCCATAGACTGCCAGCACGCGCACATTGCAAAACTGTCCATACTCGCGGATGGATTCAGCGACCTGCAAAGCCAGTTCGCGGGTCGGGGCCAGCACCAGCGACTGGATATGCTTTTCATTCGGTTGTAAGTTGTTCAAAAGGGGGAGAGCAAAAGCGGCGGTCTTGCCGGTTCCGGTCTGCGCCTGGCCGACCACATCGACCCCGGTCAGCATAACCGGAATCATGGCCGCCTGGATGGGCGTCGGGCTTGCATAGCCGCGCTCGGTGACAGCCCGCACCAGTTCGGGGTGCAGGTTAAGGTCAGTAAATTCGGTTGTCATCAAAACTCCATTTGTCGCGCCGCGGTTCTCGCCGCAGCAGCAATATTCGACCGTTTTGATGACTCCACAACCCTGTCCCTTTGCCGCAAACTGCGAAACATCCTCACGGAAGTTTCATCATGGCAACAAAAAAGCCCGCCGGGTTTCTGACGGGCGATGTTCAGAGCAATCAAAACAAATCCCAGAAACGTTCACGCCCACACGGGCGCGGGCGAGAGTATATCACATGTTTTGGCAAATCTGTTTGCAAATTTGCAATACGCTCTTGCCAAAAAAGGCCCGCTGCCCTACAATCGGAGCAATCCTCCCCAAGAAAGCGCTTACAATGACAAATATCACCGCAAAATTCACCACAGCATTCAAAGACCAGGGCTTCCGGCTCAGCCTGAACTACTACCTGTTGTTCATTTACCTCGGCCTGGGCATGGGCGCAACCGGCCCGACCATCCCCTCGCTCGCCGGGCAGACAGGCGTCACCATCGGCACAATGGGCCTCATGCTGCTGATTGGCTCCATCGGCTACGTCATCGGCACCAGCATCAGCGGGCGCGTTTTCGACCGATTCCCGGCCCACCCCATTATCGGCGGCGGCCTGCTCTTCTGCGCCGCGCTGACCGCCCTCGTGCCGCTCATCCCCATCTTCTGGCTGCTGATTGCGCTTTACTTCACCCGCGGCATCTTCGACGCCTTTATCGGCGCCGCTCCCAATACCCTGCTGGTCTGGGTTCACAAAGAAAAAGCCCCGCCTTACATCAACGCCTTGCACTTCTTTTTCGGATTGGGCGCTTTCGTCTCGCCCTTCATCTTTGGCCTATTAATCGGCCTGGAAAACGGCTACCGCTGGATATTCTGGATACTGGCGATGTACGCCGCGCTGGTCGGGCTGCGATTCCTGACCCTGCCAAACTCCCCCCAACCTGAACACAAAAAAACGGAAACAGCCCAAACGCCCAAGGCTCCCGTCCCCTACCCGCTGGTTTTTTCCGCTTCCCTGTTCCTTTTCTTCTACGTCGGCGCAGAACTCAGTTTTGCCAACTGGATATACACCTATACCATCACCCTCAGCCTGGCCAGCGCCGCCGGGGCAGCCTTTCTCAATTCCGGCTTCTGGTTCTCCTTCACGCTCGGGCGCCTGTTCTCCATCCCGCTGGCGGCGCATTTCAAACCGGCCCAAATGGTTGCCATCGGCCTGGCCGGGGCCCTGGTTTTCATCCTGGTTCCTTTCGTTTTCCCGCACTCCCTGGCCGCGCTATGGGTGACAGCCGTCGGCCTGGGGCTGTTCCTGGCCCCCATCTGGCCCGGCGGATTTAACCTGGCAGGCCAATCGCTGGCCCTGACGGCCACCATCAGCAGCATCATCCTGCTGGGCGACAGCCTGGGAGGCACCATCCTGCCCTCGGTCACCGGCAAGATTATCGAATGGGGCGGCGCGCAATCCATGCTTGTGCTGGTCTTTGCCAGCCTGCTGCTGACGCTGACCGCATTCCTGTTTATGCTCAAACTGCGCAAAGCAAAATGAAATGAAAAATCCCCGGCCTGTGAAAGCCGGGGATTTCGTAAGTCAACGGGAGGGAATTAGCGCAGGACGACGACGTTGCTGGCCTGGGCGCCCTTGGGGCCCTTCTCAACCGAGAATTCGACCTGTTGGCCTTCTTCAAGGTTGCGGAAACCATCGCCCGAAATGGCAGAGAAGTGAACGAAAACATCTTCGCCGCCTTCGCGGGAGATGAAGCCGTAGCCTTTGCTACCATTGAACCATTTGACTGTGCCGGTGATACGATCAGACATTGTTATTACTCCTTCTTACATAAAAGAAAATCGGTTTGAGATACCTTTGTCTGTTCTCGGTACAGTCTAACAAAAAGGGCCCACGGGGTAAACCGTGAGCCACATTATCTTACGTAACGCGAACCTACTGGTATCCTTCGCGCTGATAATACTACATGCAAGGATTTGTGTCAATGGATTTGAGGCGCTTATTAGCAGTATAATTTTCGCAATGAACACGCCCGAAAACCCATCCACCGGCCCCATCACCAGGAAATTTTCCCGCGGGGAACTGCAGATAATGCTGGCCGAATCCATCCCGAACAACCTGCCCGCCATACACGGGCAAATCGTGGGCCGGGAAAAAGAGATGGAGTCCATCGAGCAATTCCTGGGGCGTGACGATATCCGATTGGTTACGCTCACCGGCTTTGGGGGCATCGGCAAAACCACCCTGGCAATTCATGCCGCCCACGCAATGATTAAATCATTTCCCGGAGGGGTATTTTTTATCGACCTCGGGGCTGTCATCGACCCGGAACTGATTTTGCCGGTCATTGCCAAAACCCTGAATATTCAAGAAGAAAGCCAGCGTCCTCTTTCAAGCACACTTAAGGATTTTTTATCCAACCGTACAATTCTTTTTGTGCTCGACAACTTTGAGCAGTTGGTCAATGGCGCGCCAGTAATAACAGGGTTGATAGACTCAAACCCCTGCATCCACCTTCTCATTACAAGCCGCGAGGGACTGCGGCTGCGCGGTGAGCAGGTTGTTCCCATTCACCCTTTACCTGTTGAAGACGCCACAGCCCTGTTCATCCAGCGCGCCCAATCGCTAAACCCCGATTTCCAGACAAACGAAGGTGATGTTGCCGTTATTGCCGAATTATGCGCCCGGCTGGATGGATTGCCCCTGGCGATTGAACTGGCCGCAATGCGGACAAAAATGTTCGCGCCCCAAACCCTGCTGGCCCGCTTCAAGCCGGACCCTGAACCTGCTCCCGCCACGCTGGATTTACTTGCATCTGGAGCGCGCGACCTGCCCGCGCGGCAACAAACACTGCGCAACACAATTGCCTGGAGTTATAACTTGCTCGCCCCTGTTGAGCAAAAGACCCTTCGGGCCGCATCCCTCTTTGCGTCCGGGTTTGACCTCGATATGCTTGGTCAACTGGCAGAAATCCCGCAACAAGTGGAAATCCTGCAAACAGTTTCATCCCTGATAGATAAACATCTCATCCAGGCCGCGCCGGGAAAGGAATCGCGTTTCACCCTGTTGAACACCATCCGCGAGTTTGGGCGAGAGAAAATTCGGCAGCAAAACGAATGGCAGCAGCTGACCGATGCTTATATCCAACTGTACAAAGACCTGGCAGGGCGGCTTGCCATTGAAATCGAAGATGGCGATTCTGCCCGGGCAATAAACAGGCTGGATTCCGAACACAATAACCTGCTCACCGCCCTCGACCTGGCGCTGGACCCTGACGATGGGAAGAGATTTGCGGCAGGAATACACCTGATGGCCGGACTGGAGCAATACTGGTTTCAACACGGGTATCTTATTGAATCTGAGAAATATATCAACCGCGCCTTGCAACTGGCTGGCAATCAAATACTGAACGATGCCCACTTATGCGCCATCCTGTATGGCCTAAAAGGCACGCTACAATGGGCGCGCAACGATTTTGAAGGCGCAGCCAAATACCACCAACAGACAATTACGCTTTGCGAACAATGCGGAGACGATATTCGCCTGGCGAGAGCAATGAACAACCTGGCAGTAAACTTGGATGAATTGTCAGATTATGAAAACGCAAGCCGTTACTATGAAACAGGGCTGGCATTATCGCAAAAAATTGGGGATAACTGGAATCACCTGCGTATGTTAAGCAACATGGGAATTCGCGCTCATCACTTGCTAAAAGATACGTTGCGCGCTGAAGGCTACTGGCAGGCAGCCCTGGCATTGATACCCCCGCAGAGCAAATCCTTTGAAACCCTCTCCATTCAATTCAACCTGGCCTGCATGGGATATGCCCGGCAAGAGCTAGAGCATACTGCCGCTTTGCTCGATGACATCATCGAGGCAGCCAGCGAGAAGAGCTTTCCACGAATACGTGCCTATTCTTGCGGTTTGCTAGCTTTGGTCTACCTGGAGCAAAAACGCATTCAACCTGCGGCATCCCGGCTTGTGGAGGCCCTTGAAGCGAGCTACACTATTGGCGAACTGGCTTTGACCTATGAATTATTCGAATGCATTGCGTTGTTATCGATGTCGCAAATGCAGTACAAACAGGCCGCGAAACTGTTCGCCGGCGCAGAGGCGCATACGGCAAAAGAACCCATTCGCCGGGTCTTGCCTTTGTGGAACGGCTTCGACAAAACGGTCAAAACTTTGGCCTCAGCGCTGGGGCGTGCTGCTTTTGAACGCGCATGGGAAGAGGGTAAAAACCTGGCCTATGAAGACCTGTACCTGCTTGCGCTCCGGGTTGGCAAACCACCTGAAATCAAGCCAACCCAAAATGAATTCCTGACCCTGCTGACCGAACGGGAACTGGATACCCTGCGCCTGCTTGCCCGGGGTAAAACCAACCAGGAAATCTCGCAGGACTTATTCGTAACGCTGAAAACCGTCGAAAAGCATGTTGCGAACATATTGCATAAACTGGGGGTCAGGAATCGCACCGAGGCAACAACCTGGGCAATTCAACATAACCTTTTGGGAACCGAACTACGGGAAAATTAATGTTTGCACCCGGCAATTCTCAAATTGAAACGAAACAAGCCGGATTTGAACACGTAGCGCGGGCTTTGCACGGCACGATATAGCCTGCGATTCGCCGCCTGAAGGCAGCGCTACACAGCCATATTGGGAATTGCCGGTTTGCACCCCGACCTTAAAAAAGTAACAGGGCAAGAGGGTTTCCTGCCCTGTTACAGTTACAACCTGTAACTACTTGCGGCGGTTGCGCAGGGTGAAGTAGCCTGCCGCCAAGAGGAGAATGGCTCCCAGGCCAAGAATCAGGGCCGATGGAAGCCCCGAATCGGGTTCGGCAAGCGATGAACGGGGTTCAGTCTGGGGTTGCCCGCCAGGTTCAGCCACAGGCTCAGGGGTAGCCTGGACAGGGTTGGCCTGCGCGGGCAGGTCGCCATTGAAGAAAGCCGTCACTTCGTCAATTTCCTGCTGGCTGGGCAGTTCAATGACGCTGTTCGGGTCAACATTGACATAGATAACCGCTTCGCCGGTCTGGCCCTTTGAGTCGATACCGGTTAATTTGATTTCATGCACACCGGGCGAGAGCGTATAAACGATTAACTCCTCGTCCGTTCCGAGCGTACCGTCGATGTCGGATGTCCACACCAACGACTCTCCTGACAGGAAACCGTCTTCCAGGTCAATCGATTGGCCAGTCAGAATCAGCGAGTCACCCTGTAAAACGACAAAGGCGCTGGCCGGGCTGACAATTGTTGAAATAGGAGGGCCATCGGGTATGGAGAAAGCGGCATCGTTGGCATCAAAGGCTGTGTTGACACCGTCATTGGCAACCACCCGGAAGAACCCGCTTTTGGTGCCTGGTAATCCGTCGAAAGACTCGAGGATGACACCGGTCGTTTCTATATCCCTTAGAATGGCTGTCCAGTTTTCCCCGCCATCATAACTATACTGCAAAGTATAGGTCAAGCGGTCTCCATCGG
>JAGVAO010000129.1 GCA_020060235.1 Anaerolineales bacterium
AAAAGCAGGTAGATTACCAGGGCCGCAATCGGGCCGAAAAAGCCGGTGAACAGGTTGACCACCACGCTCAAGTGCGCCAGCATGGCCCAGGTCCGCTCCTCGGAGGGCGACATCGGATAAACAACAGTGGAAGGGGTTTCGACAGTCATTGTAAAATTCTCCTTTTTAATTGCATCTGGAGAGATATACGGGGAAACCCGGCGCGGGTTGCAAATAAAAAAGCCGCCCGAAGGCGGCCAAAATTACCAACACACAAAAGCAGGCCTCATTACAAGGCCGCTTCTTGTATTCAAAACCGAATTACGCCCAACCCTGCTTCTTGATGAAGTTGGTCACAACCGGAATTTCGACATACTCGCCCTGGTAGGCTTTGTAGGCCCAGTACAAGAAAACAAACCAGAGCAAAGGCACACAAATGCCGCCAAAGCCCAGGGTAACGGTCGAGAGAACGACACTCACGATGAAGAAGGCAACATTCGCCGCGAGAGACTGAACTGCATGGAACTTGATGAACGGTCGGGCCTTCTTCTCGTCCATGAGCAGGACGATGATGGCAACGAGAGCAATGGGGTAACCAAGCGCAGCCCAGAGCTTGTCGTCGCTGGTGACATCAGAATTAAATTCAGACATAATTTTCTCCTCTTGAATATGGTTTCCTCAATTTTACAGCAAATCATACAAAAAGCAACCGTTTCAACGCCCAACCCGCACCGCTACACGAAAAACTAGCCCAAATTTACCAATTCTTAACAAAATATAGCCGGGAAAAACCGAAAAAATGATAGAATTCTCTTATCCCTTTTCAACCCTATGGAGGAATCATGTCGAACTTTGAACCCACCCCAATCCCCGAAGCCGAACCCAAGAAAAACAACACCACACTCATCATTGCCATTGTCGCCGTAGTGCTTATTTGCTGCTGTTGCGCCTGCCTTGCAAGCGCAGGCTGGATGTACGGCGACACCATCATGTACGAACTTGGCCTATAAAATAACCAGCGCATGAATAACCCATCTCCTGACTCCACCCTCATCACACAGCCGCTCAAATCGAACAACAAAACCGTGCTAATTCTCGTCAGTATTGGGATTGTCTGCTGTCTATGTTTTGGGCTGGCAGGAACTGCCCTGATTGTTCTCGAAATCCTGTTCGACGTTCTCAACCTGATGTAACCCGCGCGCAAATAGCGACTTCAGCGCCAGCAAGCCGTCCAACGCCTGCTGGCGCGTTTTTTCGTCCAGCGCCAGGGCTTCAAACTCATCCTCGTCCAGCACCACCTGCGAACCGTCCGCCGCCACCCACAGGTCGAGCGCCAGGTCGATGTATGAAATCGCATCCGCCGCATCCCAGACCATCGGCTCACCGATGTTGCAATACCAGCCCTTCACATGGTCATCGTCACGGTCATGAATTTCAAAAATGTTATACCAGTTGTCGGCAAAAAACGTCTCTACAAAACGGTCGTGGTGCTTCAAAACAATTCCCTGAAACGGCGTGTCCTCACGGTTGAACAGCGCCTCCAGGCGCACAAATTTTTCGCCGCGCTCCAGCACCCGGCCATCGTAAGACCAGGTAATTTCACCCGCCGCATTGCGTTTATGCACCGTAATTTTCTCACTCATGGCAGGTATTCTACCCGCAAAACCCGCAACTGAACGCTCTCACCCACTCGCGGCGACTCGCTGACATAAAAATACCAACCGTTCTGCAACTCCACCCGAAACACCTCGCCTGCAAAAACCACATCCGCCACCACACCCTGCACCGTCCCGCCATCAGCAACCAATTCGGCCTGCGGGCGCAGTAAAATCGTTTTGTAGATGTCCAGGCCTTCGGCATTTAACGCCCCACTGCCTTCCCCCGGTCTAATTACATTTCCCAACCCCAAAAAGGACGCGACCCACCCGTCAGCGGGGTTCGCAAAAACTTCAGCCGGAGTCCCCGCCTGGGTTATCTGGCCATCCCGCAGCAGGATGATTCTATCCGCCAGCGTAAAGGCCTCCTGCTGGTCATGCGTCACATAAATCGCCGGGATGCCTGCCCCACGCAGGATGCGGCGTAACTCATCGAGCAGCGATTCCTTCAAGGCCCGGTCGAGCGCCCCGAGCGGCTCATCCAGCATAAGAAGGCGCGGATTTGGAGCCAGCGCCCGCGCCAGCGCCACGCGCTGCTGCTCGCCGCCAGAAAGTTCTGTCACGCGGCGATGCTCAAAGCCAGTTAAATGCACCATCTCCAAACACTCGCGCACCCGCGAGTCAGAATCTTTCAAACCGCCAAGTCCACGAAGAACGCCAAGAAAACCTTTTTTTCTTAGCGCACTTGGCGTTCTTTGCGGTTGGTTTTTTTGCATTTTTAACCCAAAAGCCACATTCTCGAAAACAGACAGGTGCGGAAAAAGGGCATAATCCTGGAACATCAGCCCAAACCGGCGCTGATGGGTTGGCTGGCCCATGAGCGACACCCCCTCCCAGGCCACCTCGCCGCTTTCGGCTTCTTCCAACCCGGCAATGATGCGCAAAATCGTCGATTTCCCCGACCCCGAAGCACCCAACAGGCAAACCACCTCCCCCGGCGCAACCGAGAAGGAAATGCCCTTGAGCAGGGGCTTGGATTCGTAAGATTTGGTGATGGAGGTGAGTGTGAGCATAGTTTTTTGCCTGAAAATGATACTCGATATTCGTTATTCGGTATTCGAGTATCGAATTATTCGAATATCGTCCATCGCCCTACAAATCACTGCCCCTCGGCCTGAGCCGCTCGATGGCGAAGATGCCCAACCCGGTCAGGAGCATGAGCAAGGTTGCCATCGCCATGGCCTGGCCGTAGTTGAGCGCGCCGGGCTGGGAGAGGAAGCGGTAAATGGCGGTTGGCAGGGTCGGGTATTCGGGACGGGCCAGCAGGGAGGCCGCGCCAAACTCGCCCAACGAAACGGTAAAGGCCAGCGCCCCGGCAGAAAGCGCCGCCCGGCGCACAATCGGGAAGTCGACGTTCAACCAGACCTGGAACGGATTTGCGCCCAATACGCGGGCGGCTTCGCGGGTGCGCTCCGGGATGGTCGCCAGGGCGGCTTGCAGGTTGCGGATGACGAAGGGTAGGGCGATGGTGGTGTGGGCGAGGGGAATCAGGTAGGGGGAAGTGAGCAGTGTCCAGTTTTCAGTATTCAGGTACCAGTTGATGAACGGAATGGCCTGATTGAATGTGACGATGAAACCGAGGCCGAGGGTAACGGCGGAGGCGCCGAGGGGCAGCATGATGAGCGGGTCTATCCAGCGCGCGAATTTGCCGGAGCGGACGAGGGCTGTCGCGGCGGGAAATCCGAGAATAAGGGAAAGCAGAACCGTCAGCGCGGCGTAGGACAGGGAGTTAACAGCGGCCTGGATGGGCGGGACGTAGAAGACCGAGCCGCGGCGGTTGAGGAAGAGTTCACGGTAGTAGTCGAGGGTGATTGGTGATTGGAGATTAGAGTCTTCGATAATTCGAGAGTCGTTATTCGATGGGACACGCGGAGGAGTGGATTCGAGGCGGGTAACAGAGCGTAAGGGTAATGAAGCGAGAGGAGCGGCGAAAAAAGTGAAACAGAAAATAGATAAAAGAACAATGAGTGTTTTTTGGGCCAGGGTTTTGGGCTTACGGCGGGCGGCGGGCAGGCTGGAGGGTTTGATTTGGGCGGTGACGCGGGTGACGTAACGGCTGTAGAGAACAGATAAGCCCAGCGTGCAGAGTAATTGCACCACTGACAAGATGGCGGCGGCGGGCAGGTTGAGGAAGCTGACGGTCTGGATGTAGATTTCGACTTCAAGGGTGGCAAACTTAACTCCGCCCAGAAGCAAAACGACGCCGTAACTGGTGAAATCGAACAGGAAGACCAGCAGGCTGGCTGCCAAAATCGAGGGACGCAAGAGCGGCAGGGTGACATTCCAGAGCGTCTGCCAGGGGTTTGCGCCGAGGGCCTGGGCAGAGTCGGTCAGGCGGGAATCAAGGTTGGCCCAGGCGTCGCCGACCAGGCGGATGACGATAGTGGTGTTGTAGAAGACATGCGCGGTGATGATGGCCCCAAAGGTGCCGACAAAGTCCAGGGCGGGCAATCCGGCTTCGGCCAGGAGCAGGTTGAGCCAGCCGCGCGGGCCAAGCAGGGCATTGAACCCGGCGGCGACCACCACTGTCGGGAGCATGAAGGGGATGGCGGTCAGCGTCCGCAGGAGGGGTTTTAGCGGAAAGTCGTAGCGGGCGAAGAGAAAGGCCAGGGGCAAGCCAAAGGCCAGGGTAAAGAGGGTCGAGGCCAGGGCCTGGTAAAAAGTAAACCCCAAAACGGAAACCAGCCGCGGGTAGAACGTTCCGCCCGGACTCAGGATGAAGCCTGAATCAAAGCCCAGGGTGAGAATCCGGGCCAGGGGCAGGAAAAAGAATATTCCTAAAAAGAGGAGGGCGGGGAGCAGGCGTTTCAAGAGTATTTGGTATTCGATACTCGTTATTCGAGATGCGGCGTTCGAATAACGAGTATCGAGGTTCGACTATCGAAGCACCGCGTCCGTCCAATCCTGAATCCACTGCTCGCGCTTGTCGGCGGGGTCGAGGCGGGCGGG
>JAGVAO010000176.1 GCA_020060235.1 Anaerolineales bacterium
CGGCAAGTGGACCAATGCCGACCTGAAAGGCAATAGCATCACGGTGGACGGCAAGACATACAACCTGTATTGCAGTTTCAAGGATGACAAACACGTCTCATGCACCATGCACCACGACATGGGACAACTCATCAACAAACCCGCCACCCTGTTCTTTGGCGGACAGTCCTTCAGTCACGGCGTGCCCAAAAAATCGCTTCAATGCCAGGCCTGGCAGGCCGGATTCGAGCACTACTACGAAGAAGGCGAATGGATGGAAATGTACCTGGCAGCGCCGAAAACCTATACGGAGTTGTGGCAATACGCCGGCTGGTCGGAATGGGGTACTGTCACCTATGGCCCTGACACCTCGCTCGACCCGGAGTTTTACTTTCTGTATTTAGGATGGGACTACATAACCTGGACTACTTTCTTTGGAACATCCTACATCGAAACCGGGGAATATGAAGTGGAAGGATTCGGTTACTACGACGAAAAATGCGCTTCCTGGGAAGATGAATATTTGGGCGAAGCCTCGTACCAATACCAGGGCTGGGCCGAATGGAGCGGCGAAGGCGGCGAATTATGCGTCGGTTCCAGTTGCGTGTCAGTGGAAGAGCATGAATACGAATCTTGCGAGGCCGAAGACGGTTCGTGCTTTGAAGAATAACTTTTCAAAAATAAATCAGCACAGCAAGTATTGAGATAGTTTTCAGGGACGGCCTCGAGGCCGTCCCTGGCCTTTTCTGGTCCCAAAATCCCACCTTGACCATCATCCCGCTTTGATGTAAAATCCCCATTCGCTAACGCCCTCGTAGCTCAGTGGATAGAGCGCTTGCTTGCGGAGCAATAGGCCGGCGGTTCGAGTCCGTCCGAGGGCGCACAGAACAGTAACGGTACAAAGCCGTTGCTGTTTTTTTTATTCCCGCAACTTCGGGGTAAAATCTCTCCCGGAGGAATTCATGCACAGCACTTTGCCCAGCACCTTACCCAGCACACCCAAAAAACGACAAATACTCTTGACCAACGACGACGGAATTCGCTCGCCAGGCCTGTGGGCTGCTGCCGAAGCGCTCTCAGCCCTCGGCTACGTCACCGTTGCCGCGCCGCGCGAACAGTCTTCCGGCACAGGCCGCTCACTGCCCATTTCATCCGACGGCGTCATCGAAAAAGAAATCCTGACCATTCACGGCCAGGAATGGCCGGTGTATGCGGTCGGCGGCACGCCCGCCCAGGCCGTCCTGCACGGCATTCTCGAAATCATGCCAGTCAAACCCGACCTGGTCGTATCGGGCATCAACTACGGCGAAAACCTCGCCACCGGCATCACCGTCTCCGGCACGGTCGGCGCGGCAATGGAGGCCGCCTCGCACTTCATCCCGGCCCTGGCCGTATCGCTCGAAACCGAGAAAGAGCACCACCTTTCCTACTCGCAGGATGTGGATTTTTCAGCCGCCGCGCATTTTACCGCTAAAGTGGCTGGCCTGCTGCTCGAGCGTGGGCTGCCACCCGGCGCCGACCTGCTCAAACTGGATGTGCCCTCCGACGCGACCGTCTCCACGCCCCTGGCCTGGACGCGCCTTTCGCGCCAGCGCTACTTCCACCCCACTCGGCCTGAGCGCGACGACTGGAGCCAGCGCGGCCACGTCGGCTACGAGGTGCGCTTCGACCTGTCCGGTGAGCCGCGCGACACCGATGCCTATGCCGTCATCGGCAAACGGCAGGTATCGCTGACCCCCCTCAGCCTCGACTTCACCGCCCGCACCTCGCAAGAAGAACTGCAAAAATTTTTAGGCTAACCCGGCGCTTAAAGCAAAAATCCGCCCCTCTCGGAGCGGATTTTTTTGTTTGCGGTTTAGTAGTCCATGCCACCCATGCCGCCAGGGGGCATAGCCGGGGCCTTGTTCTCTTCGGGAACATCGGTAATCAGGACTTCGGTGGTCAACATCATCGCGGCGATGGAAGCGGCATTTTCGAGCGCGCCGCGCACCACCTTGACCGGGTCGATGACGCCAGCCTTAATCATGTCGGTGAATTCACCGGTCAACACGTTGTAGCCAATGTTCTTGTTCTTCTTGGCAACAGCTTCGCGGCGGACGCCATCGATGATGACCGAGCCATCCTGTCCGGCATTGGAAGCCAGGCGGCGGATGGGGGCTTCGAGGGCCTTGCGGACGATTCCAACGCCGACCTGGGCGTCATCGTTTTCCAGTTTCAGGCCATCGAGCGAAACCGAAGCGTTGATGAGCGAGATTTCGCCGCCGGGGACGATGCCTTCCTCGACAGCCGCGCGGGCAGCCGAAAGGGCGTCTTCGACGCGGTGCTTCTTCTCTTTCAGTTCGGTCTCGGTGGCAGCGCCAACGCGGATGATGGCAACGCCGCCAGCCAGTTTGGCAACACGTTCCTGCAGCTTTTCGCGGTCGTAATCGCTGGTGCTCTTGTCAATTTCGACGCGAATCTGGTCAACACGGCCCTTGATGGCAGCCGCATCGCCCTTGCCGCCGACGATGGTGGTGTTGTCCTTGTCCGAAACAACCTTCTCGGCGCGGCCCAGGTCTTGCAGGGTGGTGGTTTCCAGTTTGCGGCCAGTCTCCTCACTGATGACGGTACCGCCGGTCAGGATGGCGATATCCTGCAGCATGGCCTTGCGGCGGTCGCCGAAGCCGGGAGCCTTTACGGCCAGCACGTTGAGCATGCCGCGCAGTTTGTTCAAGACCAGGGTGGCCAGGGCTTCGCCGTCGATGTCTTCTGCGATAATAACCAGTTCGCGCTTGCCAATCTGAACCAGTTTCTCGAGCACGGGCACAATGTCCTGGGCAGCCGAAATTTTCTTCTCGTGAATCAGGATGTAGGCATCGTTGATGACCGATTCCATGTGCTCGGCGTCGGTGATGAAGTAGGGCGAAATATAACCACGGTCGAACTGCATACCTTCGACATATTCGGTCTCGAAGAGCATCGACTTCGACTCTTCGACGGTGATAACGCCGTCCTTGCCAACCTTGTCCATAACATCGGCAATCAGGTTGCCGATTTCAGGGTCGGCAGCCGAGTTGGTGGCAACCGAGGCAATTTCTTCCTTGGTGTTGATGGAAACGGCCATTTCGCGCAGGCCAGCCACGACGCTGTCGGCGGCTTTTTCGATGCCGCGCTTGAGCAGCATCGGGTTATAACCAGCAGCCAGGGCTTTCAGGCCTTCGGTCACAATGGCGTGTGCCAGCACGGTGCTGGTGGTGGTGCCGTCACCGGCAATGTCATTGGTCTTCTGGGCGGCTTCCTTGAGCAGCTGGGCGCCCATGTTTTCAAAGGGGTCTTCCAGTTCGATTTCTTTGGCAACCGAGACGCCATCGTGGGTGATGGTCGGGGAGCCGAATTTGCGGTCGATTGCAACGTTGCGGCCTTTCGGGCCGAGGGTGGTTGCCACCGCATTCGCAACGACATCCATGCCGTTCTTCAGTTTGCGGCGGGCTTCTTCAGTAAATACGAGTTGTTTAGCAGCCATAGGTTATATCCTCCTTGAGGGGTACTAGCCTTCAACGATACCGAGCAGGTCGGTTTCGCGCAAGATGAGAAGTTTTTTGCCGTCGATTTTTAATTCGGTGCCAGCGTATTTGGCAAACAAGACCTTGTCGCCGACTTTGACATCCAGCGGGATGCGGTCGCCGTCATCATCGCGCTCGCCGGGGCCTGCGGCCAGAACCAGACCCTGTTGGGGTTTCTCTTTGGCGGTGTCGGGCAACACCAGGCCGCTCGCGGTTGTTTCTTCCTGCTCGGCAGGCTCAACAACGACACGGTTGCCAAGGGGCTTAATGGAAATGCTCATGCTTATTACCTCCAGACAAAATTTTGGGATGGGAACGTTTTTTATATACCTGACAAACTTTTAGCACTCAACATGCCAGAGTGCTAAAACGAATCATACCCTCGCCAATATTCCCCGTCAAGAGCGAGTTTGCTTTTCTTACAAAATTCTGACAATGTGGAAGGTTAAGGGGTGGGCGTTGCGGCCGGGGTGGCCGTCACCGGCACAATCGGGGTGGCGTCGCCTATCGAGCGGCAAATGTTCTCACCCGCCTGGACGATTCCAAGTACGGTCGGTTCGTTGCCAAACACCGAAGCGCGAATTTCGTTGAAGACCGACATGGCTTCGGGACATTTATTGTCTTGCGGACGGCTGAGGGCCGCCAGCACCGAACCGTAAGTGTAGTAATAAACCAGCGTATCAGATGAAAGGGGCAAGCCAACCACCTGAGAGCCGGGGTCTCCGGCGGCGCACCCGGCGCGGGCCTCGCAAGATTCCGGCGGGGTGCATCCGCGGATGGCGCACTTGAGGGCCGGGATGGAGCCTTCGTAGTTGCGCGACTTGAAGAAAACGATGCCCAACTGCCCGTAGACATCCGCCTTGCTGGGGTCGAAACTGAGCGCCCGCAGCACGTTGCGCGAAGCGGCAAAATATTCACCCATCTGCGAATAGGTTTTGGAAATGGACAGGTAAGGCGTCGGGTCTTGTACGCCGATTTGCTCATTAATCCGCGCAGCGCGGGCGAAATATTCGAGCGACTTTTCGTACAGCATCGTGCGTTGGCTTTCGATGGTGCTGGAAAAGCCCAGGTGGCGGTAATTGGCCCCGGCGCGCAAGAGCAGGAAGGTCAGGTTGGGATTGATGGCAATCGCCTGGTCGTATTCCTGAATGGCGCGGTTATACAAGCCCTGCGATTCGAGCAAATAGGCATTGACGCGGTGTAAATCCATCAAGGTCTGGCCGCGCTCGATGGCCTGGGTCATGTACTGGTCGGCCTGGGCCAGTTTTTGCTGGCTGGTCAAAATTTCGACATAAAAGACCAGCGCCAAGGTATTGGTATTATCCAGTTGCAGGGCGCGGGAAACTTCCTGTTCGGCTTCGGTCAGCAGGCGGTCATAACGCTCGCGGTCGGTGTAGTAATACTGGTTGGCATTCCAGGTCAGCACAAAAGCGCGGATGGCCGCCACCGTGCTGTCGTCGGGCGCGACTTCCTTGGCGCGGTTGATGGAATTCAGGGCCTCCTGCAAACGCGCAAGGCGCTCGCCCTCAATGAGCAGGGCTGACGAATAGGCCTGAATGCGCGCCATTTTGGCCCACACGTCGGCGTTACCGGCGTCGATGCGGGCGGCTTCACGATAGGCGGCAATCGCGCTGTTCAGTTCACCGGCGGCAAAATAGGCGTCGCCCTCCTCGGTCAGGGACGAAGCGGCGCGGGTGGCAGTCGGGGTGGCGCCGCCAACCTGCTCGATTGCCCCGGCTTCAATTCCGCGAAAGAGCCATACCCCCCACACAATCATCAAAGACCAGAAGAAAAGCCGGTAAATATTGGTACTGGTTTGGCGCCGAAACAACGGACGCCGCGAAGGAATATTCATAACTCAAACTCAGGGTGTGGTGGTAACATCAGGGGGCGCGGTAACCTGAAGCGTGGCTGTCGCCGCTGGCCCGCCTGCTAGGGTTTCGGCGCACAGGCGCAGGCCCTCAGGAGAATTTGCTGCATAAGGGTCGTTTGGCAACGTATTAACGATTTGCTGGAAGACAGGAACAGCCTCGTTACAACGTTCCAGCCTTAACAAAGTAAAAGCATAATAATAGTAATACTCAGCGATACGGCCTGGCTGCAGGGCCAACGGTTCGACAACGAACTCATCGTTATACAGGCCGCCATTGACCACATAATTCAGACTGTTCAGGGCTTCATCCCATTTGAAATTGCGGTAGCGAATAACGCCCAGGTTACCATGGTAAGCGGTGTTTTCGGGCGCGTCGCTGACGGCCTGCTCGGCATATTGCTCGGCTTTACCAAACTCGCCAATCTCAAAATAAATGCGCGAGATAATCAAATCAGGCACGGGGTCAGAGGGGTTAAGGGCGTTGGCGCGGTTGAGCGAATCGAAGGCCTTGTCGTACACGCCGAGCAGGCGATACGTGCGCCCGAGCGCCAGGTGCAGGTCGGCAATATTGTTGTTGACGGCAATAGCGGTTTCATACTCACGAATGGCATCCTGGTAATTGCCGGTCACTTCAAGCACATAACCGCGAGCGCGGTGGGCTTCGAGACTGCCCTGCCCCAGACTGAGGGCCACACGCGATTCCTCGGTCATCTTCTCGATGACGTTCAGCGGCCCGGAGCCACTGATGTACTGGTCAGCGAGAAGTTCGGCGTAATAAGCGTGCGCCAGGGCGTTGTTGGGGTCGATTTCGAGGGCGCGGGTGATGGAGGCCTCCCCCGCCAGGAAATCGCCCTGCGAGGCCAGCGCCCAGCCGCGCACCGCGTGGGCGGTGGAATTGTTGGGATTCAGCAACAGCGCATTTTCGGCGTTGGTCTGGGCGTCAGTGTTGCGGCCCAGGAAAACCTGGATGCGCGCCACCGTCAGATAGGTTGCGGCGTCAGAGGGGTTGGCCTGCAAGGCCGCCTGGTACGATTCGATAGCCTGTGCCAGTTTGCCTTCCCGGAACAGTTGCTCGGCATCGGCAATATAGGATTCAGGATTACGGGTCGGCGTAGGCGTCACCGAACCAATCGGCGGGATGGTCGGCACAATGCTGCGCTCGAAATAGACCGCCCCGCCAATCAGGACAGCCAGCGCAAAGATGCGAAACCAATTGACCGGCTGCCGCCGTTTTTGCATAGACCATTTACTTCCACGAAGATACATAATTTCATCATACCATTGTGAATTAAGGCGCGTCAAGCCAGGGACGGCAAGATTAATATCGCTCTTATCGAAAATGTCGGTTATTTTTGCCCAATTTCTTGCCCAAAAGCCCGCTTGCATATAGAATGAAGTCATGCGTTTCGACGTTTTCAGCCTGCTCCCCGAAACCCTGCGGCCCTACCTGAACGCCAGCATCCTCGAAAAGGCGGCGGCGCGGGGTTTGATTGAAGTTCACCTCCACAACATTCGCGATTACACGCATGACCGGCATCACACCACCGACGACACCCCCTATGGCGGGGGAGGCGGAATGGTGATGAAGCCTGAACCGGTCTTCGAAGCGGTGGAAACGGTACTCGGGAGTCCGCCGCCCTGTCCGGTCATCCTGCTCACCCCGCAGGGACGGCTTTTCGACCAGAAAATCGCGTCAGAACTGGCATCCCATCCACAAATCGCCCTGATTTCGGGGCGTTACGAGGGCTTCGACGAACGCATCCGCCAGCATTTGGCAACCGATGAAATTTCGATTGGGGATTATGTCCTGACCGGCGGGGAATTGCCCGCGCTGATGGTGATTGACGCACTCTCGCGCCTGGTTCCGGGCGTGTTGGGGGACCCGACCGGAGCCGAGGATGACTCCCACGCTTCGGGCCTGCTCGAGTACCCGCACTACACCCGTCCGCCTGAATTTCGCGGCTGGAAGGTTCCCGAGGTGCTGTTGAGCGGCGACCACGCCAAAGTCGATGCCTGGCGGCGGGAACAATCCCTGCGCCGCACACTCGCCAAACGCCCTGACATGCTGGCAAAAGCCGGCCTTAGCGAGGCCGACAAGCGATTGCTCGAAAAAATTCAAAACCAGATAAATAAGGAATAGCATACACAGGTGATAGTCACCTGTTTTTAAATTAACCCAATTGCGCAAATGTAAGGCGACTGTCGCCTTGCCAATGAAACAGGAGGATTTCATGAAATTCAATTATGGCAAGATTTTCTTGCTGGGTTTTGGTTTTTTCGGTGTCAGCGTCATCTGGGGTGTGTATAACGCCTTTGTGCCGATTTTCCTGTCTGAAAAATTCGGCCTGACACCCATCATCATCGGGTTCTTTATGACCCTCGATAACATTGCGGCGCTTTTCATCCAGCCTCCGGTGGGGGCCTGGTCGGACCGCCTGCGCACCCCAATCGGACGACGAATTCCTTTCATCCTGGTCGGCGCGCCGATTGGGGCAGCGGTCTTTGGCCTGATTCCCCTTGTGGCAGTCCTGCCCTTGTTTGTTGCCTGCACCATTACCCTGATTTTAAGCATGGCGCTGTGGCGCACCCCGGTGGTGGCGCTCATGCCCGATATTACCCCCTCCAAATATCGCTCGCAGGCCAACGGTATTATCAACTTTATGGGCGGCATCGGCGCGATTATGTCTTTCCTGGTTGGGGGAACACTCTATCGCATGAACCCGGCTTTCCCCTTCTGGATGGGAGCCGGGTTGGTGCTTGCGGCGGCTTTCCTGGTTTTCATCTTTATCAAAGAGCCAAAAATCACAGCACCGCCTGAAGCGCAGCCAGGCGTTTTTGAAGGCTTTGGTGAATACCTTTATAACCGGCGCGTAGCGATGGCCGTCAGCCTGGTAGCGGTGCTGGTGCTGGGTGCTTTTATCGGCTTTTCATCTGGCAGTTGGACAACCAGCCTGATATTGGTGGCAATGTGGTTCATCGCCTTTTATGCTCTCTTCATGGCGCGTGAACCGATTGCCGATAAAGACAAAAGCCCCCTACGCTTGTTCCTGGCAATTTTCTTCTGGTTTGTCGGTTATAACGCGGTGGAAGCCTTCTTTACCCTGTATGCCAAAAATCACCTGGGCATGCACGAGGCAGACGGGGCGCGCCTTCTCGGCCATCTTTCACTGATATTTGTCTTGTTTGCGCTCCTTGCGGGCGTAATTGGCGCGCGCATTGGGCGCAAAAACACGATTCTTATCGGCATTACGCTGATGGGTTCCTTGCTGGCCGGCATTTACTTCTCATCCGCCGAATGGCTGACCACTGTCTTGACCACCTTGCCGGTGCTTGGGGAAGTTCCGATTTTGAGCATTTTCCTGATGGTGGCCGGGGCAGCCTGGGCATTGATTAATATCAACTCGCTGCCGATGGTGGTCGATATGGTCGACAACATCCGCATTGGGACCTACACCGGGTTGTATTACCTGTTTTCGACCCTGGCGGCGATTGTTGGGCCAAATGTCAACGGCTTCATCATCGAGTTCACCGGCAACAACTATAACTCGAGTATGCTGCTGGCCCCGGTTTTCTTTGCCCTGGCTTTTATCATGATGCTGGGCGTTAAACGCGGCGAGGCCCAGGCAACGGCATGACCATCCCTGTCTTTTTGCGGCGGGCAGCCGGTTTGCTCGTACTGGCTTTCCTTTTCATCACCGCGACAGGCTGCCAGCCAGCCCCTGCCCTCGACTGCCGCGCGCCCGAAATCACCTGCGTCGGCCTGGTGACAGATGCCGGCGGCCTGAACGATGCCGGGCTGAACGAGCAAGCCTGGGGCGTGCTGGCCTCGATGCGCAGCGACGAAATTGTCGCCAACTATATCGAAAGCGTTGAAACAAACGATTACGCCAAGAACCTGGCTTATTTTGCCGACCACGGCTACGATTTCGTCATTGCCAGCGGCTACAGTGTTTCAGAACACGCGCTTACAATGGCCGCTGACTACCCTGAAATCTCTTTCATTATGCTTGGCCGCGCCCCGGACGAGCAAGACTCCCTGCCCAACCTGGCGGGGGTTATCTTCCCCGAGCAAGTGGCCGGGTTCTGGGCCGGGACAATTGCCGCCCATTACAGCCAGACCGGCATCGTCGGGGCTATTTTTGCCCACCCAGGCCTGCCACCGGTGGCGGCCTACTCCAGCGGGTTCGAAGCAGCAA
>JAGVAO010000076.1 GCA_020060235.1 Anaerolineales bacterium
GAAATCGAGACCCCGCTGGCAAAGATGACCACCTACGTATTGCAGGAAAAAGTCGGGCTGGTTCCAATCCTGCGCGCCGGGCTGGGCATGGTCGAGGGGATTTGGGAATTGATGCCCCAGGCCGAGGTCTGGCACATCGGCCTGTACCGGGATGAGCAGACCCTGCGGCCGGTCGAATACTACAACAAACTACCCACAGAGCCAACCGTCTCCGTTTGCCTGATTCTCGACCCCATGCTCGCCACCGGCGGCTCGGCCACCGCTACCGTAGACGTTCTCAAACGCTGGGGCGTGAAGAAAATCAAATTCGTCGGGCTTATCGGCGCGCCCGAGGGAATTGCTCGAATGCAAAAAGAACACCCCGACGTGCCGATTTACCTGGCCGCCATCGACGACCACCTGAACGAAAAAGGCTACATCGTCCCCGGCCTGGGAGATGCGGGCGACCGGCAATTCGGAACAGGTTAAAGTTTCCAGACCCGGAGGGTAGACATTCAGGTTGACATGCTTATAATGGTAGACAATGCTCGCAAACTTGTTGGCTTTTCACTTATTAGTAACTTTCATTTTGCTGATTGTCACAGGGGTCTATAGCCTTCATCACCGCCAACAAACCGCCGCTGTCCCTTTCAGCCTGACCATGTTCTTGCTGGCAGCGCTCACCCTTTTAAGCGGAGTGGATGCTGTCAGCGAGATTTTGGACTTTAAAATAGCCCTGTCAAAACTAAGACTGACGCTCATGCCTTTCATCCCGGCGGCAGCCCTTACAGCGGCGATTGCGAATGCACGCCGCGCGGCCTGGCTGGCCCCAAAAACAATGGCCTTATTGTTGTTTATCCCCGTCGCCAACCTTGCTTTTGTATGGATACCCGGCCTGGACGAATTTTTGCGCAGTAATTATCGCCTATCGCCGGGAGAAGTGGTCACAACACTCACTTTCGATAGCGGGATATGGTACAGCATCCTGCTTGGCTATTCGGCAATTGTCGCCCTGTCTGTTTTTGGCGTCCAAATTATCACCCTGATAAACAGCCGGGGGATTTATTTTCGTCAAACCCTGTTACTCAGCCTGGGGCAAATTATCCCGGCTTTGATTATCATCCTGCTGGCCTTCGGGAGGGTACAGCCCATCAACGGGTACAACTTTGTGCCCCACACTTTTATGCTGACCGCCATCCTGAACGGTTGGGCCATCTATCGTTACCAATGGCCCTTTACCGCCCCCATGGCCCGCGATATTGCCATCGACCTGGTCAGCGACATCATCCTGGTTGTGAATGAGTTGGGTCTGGTGAGTGACGCAAACAAAGCCGCCCGAAAATTTTTCAATATTTCAGAAGATTCAATAGGAATTTTGCCGGCATCCGCCATCATCCCGGAATGGGAAGTTCTCAGCGAGCAGGCCAACCTTCAAGACCTGGTACGTAAGGAAATCATCTTCGAGGCAGGCAAGCAGACTGCCGTTTACGAGGCAACGGTCAACCCCGCCCGTTTCGCCAATATCAGCATCGCCAGCGGGCATGTCGTGGTCATGCGTGAAATCACCGACCGTAAGCAAAAAGAAACCCAACTTCAAAACCTGGTTCGCGCGGTCAGCCAAAGTCCCAATAGTGTTTTGATTACCGACCCCGGTGGGGTTATCGAATATGTCAACCCATCTTTCTCGCGGCTGACAGGATACGACGCCAAAGAAGTCGTTGGTAAAACAACGAGCATCCTGAAATCGGGCGAGACGCCTGGAAAAGTCTACCGGGAGCTATGGGAAACCATCAAAGCTGGAAAAATCTGGAAAGGCGATTTGCGCAACCGCCGCAAGGATGGGGAACTCTACTGGGAAGAAACCCTGATAGCGCCGCTGTTCGACCAAAATGGGGACATCGTCAATTACATTTCCATCAAGGAAGACATCAGCGCGCGCAAAGAAATCGACGAAATCCTGCACCGCCGCCTGGAAGAGTTGATGATGGTCAACGCCATCAGTATGGCCGCCGCCTCGCAACTTGACCTGACCTCCCTCGTTTCGATGGTCGGACAACAGTTGGAGCAGTCTTTTAATGCCCGCTCGGTATTAATCGCATTGCACAACCAGAACTCCGAAGAGATTGAAATCCCGTACTGGACAATCGACAGAAAACGGGTCACGCCGCCGACCGTCAAATATGGCGAAGGCCTGGTTTCGCATGTTCTGAAAACCGGCCAGCCCCTGTTGATAGACTGCGACTTCGAACGAGTGGCGCCACCGCTGGGGTACAAAGCGGTTTACGCCAGGGAACACGGCTACCCCAAAACCTGGCTGGGTGTTCCGATTGGAGGAGACCAAAAAGCCACAGGCGTTATCAGCCTCCAAAATTACGAAACGGAATACGCATTCAGCGAGGATGACGTCAGGCTGCTGACAACCATCGCGGCCAGTATTAGCATAGCGGTAGAAAACGCCCACCTTTTCCTGGCCGCCCAACAGGAAATCGAGGAGCGCATCAAAGCTGAAAACGAATCCCGCCAGCGCGCCGACCGGATGTCTGTTCTGTACGAGGTCGGTCACGACATCACCGCCGGCCTCGAGTTGGAAAAAGTACTCAACGCCCTGATGCAGAAATGCCAGCAAATTGCCCAGGTGGAGGTTTTTACAGTCGGCTTGTATGAAGCTGAAAGCAGCCGGGTCAAATTTATCAAATTCAACGACAATGGGACCGAGCGGCCCCAATTCACATTGCAAGTCAGCCCAGATGAAAATATTACAGGCAAGGTTATCGAGCGCCGCGAACCCATTTACATTCCGGATTGTCACGCCAAAGAGGCCCGAGAACAATATAAATGGCAACACTCCACCCACGAGCATGCCCGCTCTTACCTGGGAATCCCGCTATTAATCGGCGATAAAGTGACGGGTATCCTGTCCATCCAGAGTTATCTGCCTAACACATTCAGCCCTGAACAAATCCAGGCCCTCGAAATCATCGCCTCGCAGGCGGCCATCGCTATCGAAAACGCGCGCCTGTACAACGAGACACGCCAGCGGGTCGAGGAAATGGAATTGTTGTACGAAATCGGATTGGAACTCTCGGCAGACCTGAACATGGGACAGGTGTTGCGCAACCTGCTAGACAAATGCAGACAATTGCTGCCAATGGATTCGTTCTATGTAGCCATTTATGAGCAGCCAGCACACACCATTTATTACCCGCTTTTTTTCGACCAGGGAGAGTTCAAAAATGTCGCAACCCGCGACATACGGATAACGCCAGGCATAACCGGGGAAGTCATCTTGAGCAGGAAAACTGTTTACCTGGCCGATACCGCCGACCCGCAAACCCAGGAAGCCTACCAAATCATCCATATCGGCGGGACGCCCACCCGTTCCTTCGTCGGTGTGCCGATGATTGTGCGCGGCATTGTGGTCGGGGTGCTCTCGATGCAATCGCAGCAGCCAAATCGCTACACCCCCGACCAAATTCGACTACTGGAAACGATAGCCACCCAGGCCGCCATCGCCGTCGAGAACAGCCGCCTTTACGAAGACGCCCGCCGCGAAATCAGCGAGAGACGCCAGGCACAGGAAAATTTACAGCAATCGAACCAGGAGTTACAAGTCCAGCTTAACCGGGTCGAATCGTTGCAAAGCGAACTGCGCGAACAGGCCGTCCGCGACCCGCTAACCGGCCTGCACAACCGCCGCTACCTGGACGAGGTTTTCAGGCAGCACCTGATTTGGGTGCGCCGCAGGTCTTCGTCACTGGCTGTGATGATGCTCGACATCGACCATTTCAAATCTTTCAACGACACTTACGGGCACAAAGCAGGCGACCAAATGCTCATCATGCTTGGGCAGTTGTTGCGCCAGTACACCCGCCAGAGCGACGTAGCCTGCCGCTATGGCGGCGAGGAGTTCGTCATCCTGCTGCTGGATGCCCCGCTCGACATTGCCACCCGGCGAGCCGAGGAAATACGCCTGGCCTTTGAAGCCAGTTCCATCGAGTTCGAGGGGACACATTTGCAGACAACCATCTCGATTGGCCTGGCCGTCTACCCTGAACATGGCAACAGCCCGGAGGAATTGCTCATCCAGGCCGACCAGGCCATGTATGCGGCAAAATCGAGCGGACGCAACCAGGTTGTCGCCTGGAATTACTAACCGGCGTCAGTTCGGGATAAGGTTTTCCTGCTAAATTTTGTGCTTTTTCTCGCGCAAAGTCGCAAAGTGCGCAAAGAAAATAAAAAAACTTAGCGGTCTTTGCGGCTTTGCGTGAAAAATTTTTCACGGAATCAGGTTCTCAATCTTTATCCCGAATTCACGCTAACCGGAATCAAAAAAGACGCCTTTCGCGGGCGTCTTTTTTGATTGGGTACTAACTGCCCAGGCGGGCCAGCTCTTCGGCAACCACAACCTTTTCGTCGAGTTTTTTGAAGAGCGGCGCAGGCTGCTGCAAGGGCTGGCCAGGTTTCAACTGGCTGGGCGTCCACAACAGGGACTCATGCGCAGGTTTATAGCGCAAAACGGTATGCTCGCCCAGCGAATCGCTGACACCCTCGGTGTATTGTTCACCAAAGAGCGGCGCGGGATAGTCAAAGAAGGCGTGAAGTTTTTCGCTGGTAAACGGCAAAACAGGTGCAAAAAGGATTTTCAGCGAATCGATTGCCCGCAGGGCAGTGTAAATCGTCAGGGCGGCTGAGTCGCGGTCGGTTTTAATGGCCGTCCAGGGGGCGTTGGCATCGAGGTAGCGATTGACTTCGGTCGCCAGCCGCAGGCTTTCGCGCAGGGCGTCGCGCAGTTTCACTGTTTCGTAGAATCCGCCCACCGTGTTGAATCCGGCCTCGATAACGGCCAGCAGGTCGCGGTCCGCAGCGCGCAGCTGGGTTTCATCCACTGGCGGCACATGCCCATCCCAATGCTTGTGCGAAAAAGACAGCACCCGGTTGGCAAGGTTGCCCCAGGTGGCGACCAGTTCGTTGTTGTTGCGGGCAACAAAATCTTCCCACGACCAGTCGCTGTCTTTGGCTTCGGGCATATTGATGGTCAGGTAATAGCGCAACGCATCGGGGTCGTAGCGGCTGAGGGAGTCGCGTCCCCAGACAGCCCAGTTGCGCGAGCCGCTGATTTTCTCACCTTCGAGGTTCATGAACTGGTTGGCAGGCACATCGTAAGGCAGCGCCAGGGGGATTTCCTCCTCCGCAAAGATTTTCATGAAGGCCTTGCCCGCGCCCATCAGTTGGGCCGGCCACCAGGCGGCATGAAAGAAGATATTATCCTTGCCGATAAAGTAGAAGGATTTGGCGTTGGGATTGGTCCACCACTCGCGCCAGGCTTCGCCGCTACCCGACACCTTACCCCACTCGATGGCAGCCGAAAGATACCCGATGACGGCCTCGAACCAGACGTAGATGCGCTTGCTCTCCCAGCCCTCCTCAGGGATGGGGATGCCCCAGTCGAGGTCGCGGGTGATGGGGCGCGGCTTGAGACCGTCGCTCTCGATTTGGCCGAGCGATTGCCCGCTGACGGTTTCGCGCCAGTAGGATTGGCGGGCGCGCAGGAAGTCAGCGACTTTGTTTTCGAGTTTCGACAGGTCGAGGAAGTAATGCTCGGTGTCGCGCAGTTCGGGGGTCGAGTTGTCGATTTTGGAGCGCGGATTGACCAGTTTTTCAGGCTCGAGCACGTTGCCGCAGTAATCGCACTGGTCTGAGCGCGCGCCGTCGTGGCCGCAAAGGTAGCAGGTGCCCTCGACATAGCGGTCGGGCAGGAATTTTCCCGCCGCGGGCGAATACCATTGCGGACGAATTTCTGTATACAGGTAGCCGTTCTCTTTAAGCGCCAGGAAAATCGCCTGCGAGACTTTGAAATGATTTTCGGTGTGCGTGCTGGTAAACAGGTCGAAGGTTATTCCATATCCCTTGAAAACTTCGAGGAAAGAATCGTGGAAAAACTTATAAACTTCCTCGACAGGCTTCCCCTCCGCATCGGCGCGGATGGTGACCGGGGTTCCGTGCGAATCGGTGCCGCTGACCATGAGGACTTTATTGCCCTTCAAACGGTGATAACGGGCGACAATATCCCCCGGCAGGTGCGAGCCGGTGATGTTCCCGACGTGGATTTCGGCGTTGGCATAGGGCCAGGCAATGGCTATCAGAATGTTTTCGGGCATGAGAAACCTCCGTACCTATTGGAAAATAAAAATGCTGGCATTTGCCAGCATCATTCAGGCGGCGCAAACCGTCCCGCAGTTCACCTGGCTGTGAACCGCAAGCAACAAAACATGGACATGGGCATGGACGGCGTAAACATAGGGTTATTTTACTATAAGGTTGCTGATTTTCACTACAAATATTCGCGCAATTGGTTCAGCCTGCGCGGATTGCGCATCTGGCGAAGGGCCTTGCCCTCGATTTGGCGGATGCGCTCACGGGTCAGGCCGAATTTCTGTCCGACTTCCTCGAGGGTATATTCCACGCCGTCGTCGAGGCCGAAGCGCAGGCGCAGGATGCGGGCATCGCGCGGGTTCATATCCTGCAAGATTTCGTTCAGTTTCTCGCGCAGCATCGACTGATAGGCCGACTGAGCCGGGCTGGGATTGAAGTCGTCCTCGATAAAGTTTCCCAACTCGGATTCTTCGTCATCGCCGACCGGACTTTCGAGGGAGATGGGCTGCCAGGTCACCCGCATAATCCATTGCAGTTTCTTTGTGGTGATATTAACCACAGCGGCTATCTCATCGAGAGTCGGCGCGCGTCCAAGTTCCTGCTCCAGTTCGTGAGTGGCTTTGTATATCTGGCGCACGCGGTCGCCCATATGTACCGGCAGGCGAATGGTGCGCGCCTGGTCGGAGATGGCGCGGGTAATCGTTTGCCGAATCCACCAGGTTGCGTACGTAGAGAAACGAAAACCGCGATGGAAGTCATACTTTTCGACGGCTTTCATCAGGCCCAGGTTGCCCTCCTGAATCAAATCGAGGAACGCGACGCCGCGCCCCATGTAACGCTTGGCAATGCTGACAACCAGGCGGGTATTGGCTTTAATCAGGTGCTCGCGGGCAGCCAGGCCGCGATTAATAATCTCGGTCAGTTCTTCGTGTTCGTGTTCGGAAACCCGCTTGCCGCTGTTCAGTTTTTTAGCCGCCGCGCGCCCAAACTCTATCAGGCGGGCGATTTCGAGCTCTTCTTCCGCTTCGAGCAGGGGGACTTTTGCCATTTCGCGCAGGTAAAGGCCAGTCGTGTCTTCTGCCGCAGATACGGAAGATTGAACAGCCCAGGACTCGCTTTCAAATTCCGGCAAGGCGGTCGAATTGGAGAAAGACTCTCCCCCCTCCTCCAGCCCGACAATATCCACCCCTTTTCGGCGCAACGTCGTCAACAAGACACTTAAACGTTCCGCATCCTGGTTGACTTCGGGAAACGCTTGCATCAAGTCGTCTGCCGTCAAATAACCCTGCATCCCGGCTTTCTCAATCAGGAGATGCAAAACTTCTGTTCGCCGTCCACGCCGTTCTGGATGTGCCATGATTTCCTCCACGAAATTGCACCCTCTGGCGGCGGGAAAGTTGCTCAGTCCTTCGATTCGAGCAAATCTTTCAGCGCCGAAAAAGGCGAATCATTGGGCGGGCGATGCCCGCAATCTTTTTCGTTTAAGTTCTGACCACATTCAACACACAGGCCAAGGCAACCCGGCTTGCAAATCGGGGTAATCGGTATTTCCACAAGCGCAAAATCATGCACAAGCGTTTGCAAATCGATGTGCGCGTCATCGGGAACAAGCAGGCCCGAATCGGTGATGTTGTCGTGCGTAAAAGCGTAAAGTTCTGTAAATTCCCAGCCCAGGCGATGCTGGTATTCGACCAGGCAGCGCGCGCACTCGAGGCAGACAATCCCCTCAAAGCGGCCCTCGACAAGCAATCCCTGCGGCGTACGGCTGATTTTCGCCACCCCTTCAATCGACTCGATAACCACCCCATCGTCGGAGGTAATGGTCAATGAATCAAAAAGAAAATCGCGGCTGACGCCAATCGGGGAATTTATCAGGAAACCGATATTCAGCCGCAATGGTTTACGAGGATTGGTCACGATGCTCACTCAACAAATGGGATTTGAATCATTGTAGCACGCCAGATTCACGAAGTCAACTGTTTTTTCGCATAGAAGTCGATTTGTTTTACAGATTTGTTTCACAGATGCCCCCGTCTTGTGAAACCAGGCTCACCCAACGGTGTTAATGAACAAAAAGCAAGGTTATAATTGCCGCCATCCCTATAATCCCACCCCCGGAGAAACCCATGAGAAAAGTCGCAATCCTGACCGACAGCACAGCCTACCTGCCCGAAAGCCACCTTCAAAAGGAGCAAATCTCGACCGTCCCGCTCAATGTGATTTGGGGCGAAGAGAGTTTCGAAGACGGCGTCAGCATTACGCCCGATGCTTTTTACAACCGACTCAAAACCGCAAAGCAGATGCCGACTACATCACAGGTAGCCGTCGGACACATGAAAAAGAAATTCGAAGAACTGCTTGCCCAGGATTTGGACGTCCTTGGAATTTTTATTTCGTCGCAATTATCCGGCACCATCCAGTCGGCTTTGCAGGCCAGGGATTTGCTGCAAAAAGGCGCGGAACGGGTGCAAATTTTCGACAGCCAGACCACAACCATGGCCATGGGTTTCCAGGCCTTGGCCGCCGCCCGCGCCGCCAACCAGGGTGCTTCCGTGCAGGAATGCCTACAGGTGGCGGAAGATGCCCGCAATCGCAGCGGCGTCTATTTCGTTGTCGATACACTCGAGTTCCTGCACCGAGGCGGACGCATCGGCGGCGCACAGCGCTTTTTGGGAACCGCCCTGAATATGAAGCCCATCTTGCGCACGAATAACGGAAAAATCGAGGCCCTCGAGCGCGTCCGTACCAAGGGCAAGGCCCTCGACCGCCTCGTCGAACTGGTAACCGAACAATGTGAAGGCAAAGGCCAGGTGTACCTGGCCGCCCCGCATGCCCAGGCCGCCGAAGAAGCCCAAAAGGTGCTTGAAAGAATGTCCCAGCGGCTGGATACAACCGAAAACCTTGTCACCGAACTCAGCCCGGTTGTCGGCACCCATGTCGGGCCGGGAACTGTGGCCCTGGCTTACATGACCGTCCAATAAACCCCAGAAGTTCGACAACAAAACGCGATTCCGAATTGGAGTCGCGTTTTGTCTTTTTGACGGCGTCCCACAATGTGCGCGAGACGCGTAAAGGGTATAATTCAGGCATGTCCCACCCCGAACCGCTTGTCATCGGAATCGCCGGAGGCTCAGGCTCAGGCAAAACCACTGTCGCCCAGGAAATTCTCAACCGGGTCGGCGCATCACGGATTGCCTACCTGCCCCACGACGCCTACTACAAAGATTTGAGCGGCCTGCCGCCCGCCCAGCGCGCCGATGTCAACTTTGACCACCCCAACTCGCTCGAAACCGAATTGCTTATCGAGCATGTCCTGCACCTGAAAAATTACCAGCTGGTCGAACTTCCGGTTTACGATTTTTCCTGTCACTCGCGCACCGAAAAGACAATCACAATTGCGCCGCGCCGCGTCATCATCGTCGAGGGCATCCTGATTTACGTCGAGCCGAAGTTGCGCGAAATATGCGACATCAAAATCTTCGTCGATACCGATTCCGACCTGCGCTTTATCCGCCGCCTGCAGCGCGATATTACAGAACGCGGACGCACCACCGAAAACGTGATTCACCAGTACCTCAAAACCGTGCGCCCCATGCACCTCGATTTCGTCGAACCTTCGAAGCGCTACGCCGACATCATCATACCCGAAGGCGGGTTCAATACCGCCGCCCTCGATATGGTCGTGGCGCGCATCGAGGCCATGCTGCGGCAAGAGTAAGCCATACCCATCTTATTCAGTTCAAGGAGAGAAAATGAGCAACAAGCAATGGAACACCCCGCCCCAGATGGGCATCGACCCCAAGAAAAAATACCAGGCCGCCATCGAAACCGATAAAGGCACAATGGTGCTGGAATTATTTGCCGATAAGACCCCCAACACGGTCAACAACTTCGTCTTCCTGGCCCGCGAAGGCTTCTATAACGACACCATCTTCCACCGCGTCATCGCCGACTTTATGGTCCAGGGCGGCGACCCGACCGGAACCGGGCGCGGCGGCCCGGGCTACCGATTCGCCGACGAATTCCACCCGTCCCTCAAACACGACAAACCCGGCATTCTCTCGATGGCAAACGCCGGGCCGGGAACCAACGGCTCGCAATTCTTTATTACACACGTCCCGACCCCCTGGCTCGACGGCAAGCACAGCGTTTTCGGCCAGGTTATCGAAGGCATGGATGTGCTGATGTCCATTCCGCCGCGCGACCCGATGCGGCCCGAATACGCAGGTATAAAAATTAACAGTATTACCATTCGCGAAGAATAAACCTGCGCCGCGCAAAATCATGGCAGAAAACCCGAACAACGACCGCAAAACCCTGATATTGCGCGGCCTGAGCCTGCTCGCCTTTATCGGCATTACGATTTTTGTTTTCAGCGTCCGCGACCGCGCGGATGAACTGGCCGTCTACGGTTACCCCGGCATTTTCCTCATCGCTATGCTATCGAGCGCGACGGTTATCTTCCCTGCGCCGGGCCTGGCAATCGTCTTTGGCATGGCCGGGGTATTCCACCCGATGGGCGTCGCTTTTGCGGCTGCCTGCGGGGCTGCCCTGGGCGAAACGACTGGCTTCCTGGCCGGCATTGGCGGGCGCGGCGTCATAGAAAACACAAAAATTTACGCCCGCTTCGAGCCGTTTGTGCGCAAATACGGCGCATTCGCCATCGTTGCCCTGGCGGCCATCCCCAACCCGTTCTTCGACCTGGCCTCGATTGCGGCGGGCGCGCTCAAACTGCCCTACTGGAAGTTCCTCCTGGCCGCCTGGGTCGGCCAACTCATCAAAATGACCTACGTTGCTTACGCAGGGTCACTTGCCGTCAACTGGCTGTTGGGATTTTAGGAAGGAATTCAAAATGACAAACCTGCAAAAAATCGACCAATTTCTTGAAGACAATCTCGACAAGAGCATTGCCGAACTCTCGAACCTGGTAGCCCAGCCCAGCGTCGGGGCGCAAAACTGGGGGATGCAGGAATGCGCCGCGCTGACCGCAGCAATGCTCGCAGAGCGCGGATTCAAGGTCGAAATTATGCCCACAGACGGCGCGCCGGTCGTCTTCGGGGAACGCAAAGGCCGCAGCGACAAAACCCTGCTCTTTTACAACCATTACGACGTTCAGCCCCCCGAGCCGCTCGAACTGTGGGAAACTCCCCCCTTCGAACCGTCCCTGCGCGAAGGCAAGCTGTACGGACGCGGCGTCAGCGACGACAAGAGTCACATCACCAGCCGCCTGTTCGCCATCGATGCCCTGCTCGACGCCGACGGCGAATTGCCCTGCAATGTCAAATTCATCATCGAGGGCGAAGAAGAAACCGGCAGCATCCACCTGCCGCAACTGATACGCGAGAACAAACAAAAATTCGCCGCCGATGCCTGTGTTTGGGAATTTGGCGGCGTCGACCATCGCGAAATTCCCATGCAGTATTTGGGATTGCGCGGAATCTGCTACGTCGAACTCTCGGTCGAAACCGCTTCGATTGACGTTCACTCGGGCCTCGGCGGTTCAATCTTCCCGAATGCTGCCTGGCGTTTAATTTGGGCCTTATCCACGCTGAAAGGGCCGGACGAGCGCATCCGCATCCCTGGCTGGTACGACGACATCATTCCGCCCACCGCGCGTGACCGCGAACTGATGGCCGCCCAGCCCGACCCCGCCGAAGAATACAAAAGCCGCTATGGCGTAAAGAACTTTCTCAACGGCCTGACCGGCGGCGTGGAACTGGCAATGACCGAGGTCTTCGAGCCAACCTGCACCATCTGCGGCCTGACCAGCGGCTACCAGGGGCCTGGCTCGAAAACCGTATTGCCCGCCCAGGCTTCGGCCAAAATCGACTTCCGCATCGTTCAAGGACAAACCACCGAAAAATGCCTGTCCCTGCTGCGCCAGCACCTCGACGCCGAAGGATTCAGCGATGTCCAAATGACCTTCCTCGGCGGCGGCCCGGCGGCCAAAACCGACCCCGACGACCCCTTCATCAAACTGGTGGTGGACAGCGCGGAGGAAATCTACGAATCCAAAATGGAGATGATTCCCATGATTGGAGGCTCCGGCCCCAGCTATCCGTTTGTGCACGACCTGGGCCTGCCGGTGGCAACCGCCGGGCTGGGCTACGCCGACACGCGCGCCCATGCGCCTAATGAAAACATCCGCCTCGATTTGTACCTGAAACACGCCCGCCACATGGCGCGGGTTCTGGTTCTTTTCTCGAAGTAAACAATGCTTGTGCAGAGAATTCGTAAAAATTTTGGCCTGCAACTCCTCATTCTTTACCTGTTGCTCGTCCTGCCGGCCCTGACGATTGTCATCGTCTTCGATGTCATCGAAAGCGGCCGCATCCAGCAGCAGGCGGCTACGCGCGACCTGGCCCTGGCCAAGGCAATTGCCCAGCAAACCGAAATGACCATCGATAATGCGCTCAATGCCGTCGAGCAACTGAGCCATTACCCGGCAGTGCGCGCAGACAGCATCGCCAACCTGCAAACCCTGTTTTCGATTGTGCAGGGCAGCCGCCCGGATATCGACCTGATATACCGTCTCGACTACAGCGGCACAATGGTCTACCATTATCCCATCGGGGCAAACCCCACCATTGGGTCGAGTTTTGCCTTTCGTACCTACTTCCAGAAAGCGCGCACAAAACGGGGGCCTTTTCTGTCCGAAGCGCGCATTTCGCCCACCACCGGCCAGCCTGTCGCCACCGCCGTAATGCCCCTGCGCACCCAGAACGATATTTTTATCGGCGTGATTGCAACCAACATCAAACTGGAAGGCTTTAGCGATACGCTGCGCAAGTCCATCGAAGAACACGGGGCAAAACCGCAGGACTTCCAGATTTTTATCATTGACCACACCGGCCATGTTGTCGGACATGCGGAAGCCGAAGTTCTGATGAGCGGCATCAGCAGCGTTATGCCCGAGATAGCCTACGAGGTGCTGGACGGGGAAACAGGCTGGCGAATCGCCAGGGACGCGAACGGCGAGGAACAACTCTATACCTTCGTCCCTGTGCCCAACGCGGGTTGGGTCATCGTCACCAGCCGCCCAACTGCTGCCGCTTTTGCCCAGCAGGCCTCGCTGCGAGCTATCACGCTGACGGCCTTCATCGCCTTTAGCGGAATCGGGTTCCTGTTCTGGCATGTACTGCGCCGCCGGGTCCTGAAGCCGCTCGAACAACTGGCCGGGGTTAGCCAGCGCATCGGCGAAGGGGAGCAAATCAACATCCAGCAGCGCGCCCAAATGGAGCAAATGGCCCGGCGCGACGACCAGTTGGGCGGACTGATTAATAGCCTCTTGCGTATGGAGCAATCCATCCATGCGCGCATGAACGAGCAGGCTACCCTGCTCGAAACCAGCCAGGCGGTCGTTTCCTCGCTCGATACCAACACCGTGCTCGACCAAATTCTCGAACAGGTCGAACGCCTGATGGGAGTCGAAAAAATTGCCATTTTTGCCTTCGACGAGCAGAGCGGCCTGTACCGGGTGCGCGCCAGCCGCGGCTTGTCGAGGCAATATATCGAAAAGGCCTACTTCGAGCCGGGAAAATCGACATCGGCGACCATGCGCGCCATCAGTTCGGGGCAGCCGGTTCAAATCACGGACACCGAAAAAGAGCCGGACTTTGTTCCCCTGCTGCCGCGCTCGCGTGACGGCGGCTATCGCTCCGTCCTGGCCGTGCCACTTAAGAGCAACTACACCGCCCCTTCCGCGCTGCTGGTTTTTCATCCCGAACCGCACGAGTTCAGCGGCAATGAAATTCAACTGCTGGCAAGTTTTGCAAACCACGCCGCAATGGCAATGGAAAACGCCTACCTGTACGCGCGGTCCGACCGCCGCTTGCAGGAACAAACCCGGCGGCTCGAAGCCCTGGTGCAGTCGATGCAGGACGGCCTGATACTTGGCGACTTGAAAGGCAATGTCATCTACACGAACCGGCGGGTCGCCGAATTAGCAAAACTAAAGAACACGGAACTGATGGAAACCACCGTCTCGCGGGTGCTAATGCGCATCCTCAGCCAACTCAAACAGCCGGAAAGCGCGCGCATCGACGTCGAAAAAAGCCTGTCTGAAGCAAGCAACCGTGAAATTGAAATTGTCTCAGTCGTAAAAGGCCGTGAGGTCTTCCTGCGTTTTACCGCCTTCGACGTGACCGATTTTGAAAACGTCTCCATCGGGCGGGGTATCATCATCCAGGATGTCACCGCTGACCGCGAAGTGGACCGCATGAAAACCAGCCTGATAGCCACAGTCTCGCATGAACTGCGCACCCCGCTGGCCGCCATCAAGGGCTACGCCAGCACCCTGCTCGCAGACGATGTACAATGGGGACGTGAGCCAACCCGCGAATTTCTGGATATAATCTCATCTGAAGCCGACAGGCTTAGCGAGCTGGTCAACAACCTGCTCGACCTTTCAAGATTGGAAGCCGGGAGCCTGCAAATTCACCTGGTTGAGTGTAATATTAAGGAGGTCATCGAGCGCGCGGCGAAACGCTCCCTGACCTCGCCCGGACAACACCTGAATGTGGAGATTTCACCGGGCCTGCCCACCCTGTACGCAGACGAACCCCGCATCGAAACCATTATTCGCAACCTGCTCGAAAACGCCGCCAAATATGCAGGCGAACAGGCCGAGATTTCGATTAGTGTTCGGCAGTCCAGCGGACAGGTTATCTTCCGGGTCGAAGACAACGGGCCGGGCATCGCTGCCGAACAAAGTGAGCGCATCTTTGACCCGTTTTATCGCATCGACAACCTGTTTTCGCGCGGCGCCGGCGGCACCGGCCTCGGCCTCGCCATTTGTCGCGGCCTGGTTCGCGCCCACCAGGGCGAAATCTGGGTCGAGCCGCGCGCACAAGGAGCCTGTTTTGCCTTTTCCATTCCACTTAACCTGGTAACCGTTCAATGATGCTTAAATCTGCCTCTGTTCTCGTTATCGATGATGAAAAATCACTGCGCGACTTCGTGAGAATCAACCTCGAAGTGCGCGGCTACAACGTTACCGTTGCCCCCAACGGCGCTGACGGGCTGGCGGTTTTCCAGTCACAGCATATCGACCTGGTCATTCTCGACATCATGATGCCCAACATGGATGGACTGGAAACCACCCGCCGCATTCGCCAGATTTCGATTGTACCCATCATCATCCTGACCGCGCTGGGCGAAGAAAGCGACAAAGTTAAAGCCTTCGACCTGGGTGCCGACGATTACCTGACCAAGCCTTTCGGCATCGGCGAATTGCTCAGCCGGGTCAAAGCCGTCCTGCGCCGCGCCCGTTGGAGCGAAGCCCAGCCGGAACAGGAAAGCATCGAATGCCAGGACATCGCCGCCGACCTGGTGCGTCATAAAATTACAGCCGCTGGCAGGGAACTCGACCTGACCCCTACCGAATTCAACCTGCTGGTTTACCTGATGCGCAACGCCGGAAAAACCCTTTCGCACCGCGCCATCTTGCAAAACGTCTGGGGGCCGGAGTACGGCGACGAGGCCGAATACCTGCGCGTCTATATGGGCAAGTTGCGCCAAAAAGTGGAAAAAGAGCCACTCAAACCGCGCTACATCCTGACCGAGCGCGGAATCGGCTACCGTTTCGAGTGTTGAGCGTAGATTTTCAGCAAAACAACCGCGACATTTACGCCCCAAAACAGTATAATAAAGTGACTGTTATTGTCCAACTTGTTCAATTCCAGCAACATTTTCAAGGAGGCTTCCCATGCTCGTAGGCGAACGAATGTCCAAACCGGTCATTACCATCAGCCCGGATATGCCCATCACTGACGCGGTCAATATGTTCAAAAAAGAGCACATTCGCCGCGCCCCGGTTGTCAAGGATGGAAAACTGGTCGGTATTGTGACCGAAGGCAACTTGATGAATGCGTCAACATCTTCCACGACCACCCTGTCGATTTGGGAGTTGAATTACCTGCTAAGCAAAATCAAGGTTGCGGATGTCATGACCAAAAACGTGATGACCGTTACCGAAGACACCCCCATCGAACAGGCGGCCCGCATCATGGCCGACAACAAGGTCGGCGGCCTGCCGGTCATGCGTGACGCCTATGTGGTCGGCATCATTACCGAAACCGACCTGTTCAAGCTCTTCCTCGAGCTGATGGGCGCGCGCGAAATGGGCGTGCGCGTCACAGCCCTGGTGACCGACAAGCCCGGCGGCCTGGCTGAACTATCCGCCGCAATTGCCGCCCAAAAAGGCAATTTTGTCTCCTTCGGCGTTTTCACCGGCGAAGACAGTTCCAACCGCATGGTGACATTCAAGGTCGGCGGCATGAGCTTGGAACAGGTCAAAAAGACCGTTGACCCGCACGTCAAAGAAATTCTCGATATCCGCGCATAAAAACATAATCGCAACCAGAGCAAAACAGCGTCAGACGAAACAACCTGGCGCTGTTTTGCTTTCCCCAAAAAGAAGTTAATTATGTCATAATCTGACATATATCCATTCTATAATCATGCTAGAGAGTGACCGATGACCACTGTTGCGACCCGTTTGATAACCCTGATACTCAGCCTCCAGCGCCAGCCGGGCCAAAAGGCCGCCGACCTGGCCGAAAAGTTGGGCGTCTCGGTGCGCACCATGCACCGCTATTTCGAGATGCTCGACGAAATGGGCGTACCGGTCTACGCCGAACGCGGGCCGTATGGCGGGTTTTCGCTGGTGCGCGGCTACAAACTGCCACCGCTGGTCTTTACCCCCGAAGAAGCCGTCGCCATTTCGCTGGGAACGAGTCTCGTCCACGAGATGTGGGGGACGCTTTACCACGAGGCGGCCCAGGGCGCGCTCGCCAAACTGGAAAATGTCCTGCCCGACGAGCAGCGCCAGGAGATTGCCTGGGCTCGCCGTTCGCTGGCCGCCACCGGCATGAACCGCGCCGACATCGGGATGCTGGCACCCAGCCTGGAGAAACTGCGCCGGGCCGTGCGCGAAAACCGCCGGGTGAGCATGACCTACCACAGCGGCGCGAGTCCGCATGGCGAAACGCGCGAACTCGACCCGTATGCGCTGGCTCATCGCACCGGATGGTGGTACGTCATCGGGTTTTGTCACAAGCGGCAGGAGTTA
>JAGVAO010000121.1 GCA_020060235.1 Anaerolineales bacterium
AAGCGGTTCGATTCGGTGATGGATTGCGCCATGCCGTCAACTGCGCGGCTGAGTTCGCCCAACTCATCGGGACGCTGCGAATCTTCGGCAAGCAGTTCGGGCTGGTAGGTCTTGTTCTCGAAGGCCACAATCGCGCAGGTCAGGTTGTCGAGCGGCTTCGAGATATTCATCATCGCATAAACCGCCCAGACGAGCAGGCCCGCCAGCACGAGGAAGGCAACCTGCCCGGCTGCCATATTGACGCGCGCGCTTTCCTGAATAGCCCCAATCTCGGCGCGCATGGCTTCCAAATCGCGGGCATAGAAAGCGCGCATGTCCTCTTCCAACCCGGCAATCAACGGGTCGATTTCAGTCAAATTGGTTTCGGTAAGCGCATTCCAGTCTGGTTCATCTTCCCCATTGATTTGGTTAAAAAAGTCGTCGGCCTGTTCGTCGAGGGCCGCGAGTTGGGAGAGGAGCAAGCCAACATCCTCGCCCTGCAAAGACTTGGCGTAAAGAAAGTCGTCCAGTTGTTCGGAATACCGCCAGTAAGCGCCGTAATCTTCAGGGCTGTAATCCCCCACCAGGTAGGTATTCTTAATGGCCGATTGCATTCGCAACAAATCGGCGCGCGCATCGGCATTGGCCTGTAAAACAGCCGAGTAGCGCTCGACCAGGGCCAGTTGCTGCTGGTACGCGGCGGCATTGAGAATGAGAAGCATCGCAACGACCACCGCCGTCAAGACCAGCGCGCCCACCAGCAGCGCGAGGCGGCCTTGAACAGATTTTGGCAAGGCTTTGTTCATAGTCTCTCTCCCATAAGTAATGTAATCGATGAGCCTGTTCTCCCGCGCCACGGGGCAAAAAAATTTGCGGCGAACAATTTACTGTATTATAGTAGCATACCGCGCAAGACCCTTCAATTTAACCCGACCATATTCCGGCTCTCTTGACCGCCCTGAAAGACCCGGCTAAAATAACGCTAAGTTTTTCCTTAATCGCATGAAAACCATCTCCCCGCTGACCTCCTTCGAGCAACTCAAACTGCTGGCCGACCCGCGCCGGATGGACATCGTCCGCCTGCTGATGAACGAGCCCGCCACCCTCAGCCAGTTGGGACGCGCGATTGGCAAACACCCGGCCTGGGTGCAGCACCACATCAAGGCCCTCGAAGCGGGCAGGCTGGTCGAAATCGCCGAAACGCGCATCAATGACGGGGGCACCGAAAAATACTACCGCGCCAAAGCCGATGGCTTCCTCATTCAGGAAATGGTTTTACCGCAAGGCGAAAAACCGGTACTGGTCTTCTCCGGCAGTCACGACCTGGCGCTCGAACGCCTTGCCAGCCGTCTGGCCGGGCAAATAACCCTGCTCAGCCTGCCAGTCGGCTCGCTCAACGGGCTGGTCAACCTGCGCCAGGGGCTTTGCCACCTGAGCGGCGCGCACATCCTCGACGAAAACGGACAGTATAACACCGTCACCGTGCGCCATCTCTTCCCTGAACACAATGTCGGGCTGGTCACGCTGGCCTGGCGCACCCAGGGCTTGTTGCTCGCGCCCGGCAATCCCAAAGGCATTCGGGCTCTCTCTGATTTGGAAAGGGAGGACGTTACCTTCCTCAACCGGAATCCCGGTTCCGGGACTCGCATCTGGCTCGAACGGGAACTCGCGCGCATCGGACTCCCATCCAGCCTGATTCGCGGCTTCGAGAACGCTGTCCCCACCCACAGCCGGGCCGCCCAGGCCGTACACGAAGGCCGCGCCGATGTCAGCCTCGGTATCCAGGCCGCTGCCCGCGAACACGGACTCGACTTCCTGCCGCTCTTCGATGAACGCTACGACCTGGCGCTTTCGCACGAGTCCCGGCCCCAACTGACGCCCCTGCTCGACGACCTGCAAACCTCCTCCTTCCGCCATATTGTCGAATCACTGTCCGGCTACAACGCCGCTCACTGTGGGGAAGAAATTTCGTTGCAATAATTTTTTTACCCCCTAGATTAAGTTTTTCCTTAATATAAAGGCGGCCGCCTGGCCTGTTTTCAAATTTCATCGCTCTTCAGGAGAACACTATGAAACTACACCCCCGCACGCTTTTTATCACCCTTTTGACCCTAGCGCTGACAGCCTGCCAGCCAGCCTCCCCGGCGTCTTCGTCCCCGGCCAACCCCAGCCTCATCCTTGCAACCACCACTTCGACCCAGGATTCTGGCCTGCTCGACGTGCTTGTGCCGATGTTCGAACAAGAAACCGGCTACACGGTCCAGACAATTGCCGTCGGCACAGGCGCGGCGCTGAAAATGGGTGAAGAAGGCAACGCCGATGTGCTGCTCGCTCACGCCCCGGCCGCCGAGAAAGTACTGGTCGAGGCAGGTGTGGTCAAAGACCGTTTCCTGGTCATGCACAACGATTTCGTTATCGTCGGCCCGGCGTCTGACCCGGTGGGCATTCAAGGAATGAGTGTGATCGATGCTTATAAAGCCATTATTGACAAGGGCGCGTCCTTTGTCACCCGCGGCGACGATTCAGGCACGCACAAAGCCGAACTGGCCTTGTGGAAAAAGGCCGAACTCGACCCGGCGGCCTTCTCGCCCGATTTCTACATCTCCAGCGGCCAGGGCATGGGCCCCACCCTGACGATTGCCTCCGAGCGCGAAGCCTACACGTTCACTGACCGGGGAACATACCTGTCGATGATGAGCATCCTCGACCTTGAAATCCTGGTCGAAGGCGATGCCGTGCTGTTGAACGTCTATCACGTCATGACCATCAACCCGGCCCTATGGCCGAAAGTCAACTACGACGGCGCGCTGGCGTTTGCGCAGTTCATTGTGCGCGAGGATATCCAGAAAATCATCGGCGAGTTCGGCGTCGATAAATACGGTATGCCGCTCTTCTTCCCCGATGCGGGCCGCGACCCGGCGGAACTTGGATTAGAGTAAAATCTGGCAGGTAGGGGCGAAGCAATGCTTCGCCCCTACTGAAACCTGACAACTGACACCTTCTCATGTTCTTTATCGAAGAAATCTTCCAAATTACCGCCCTCTCCCTGCAAATTTCGGGCATTGCCACTGCAATCAGCCTGCTGCTGGGGCTGCCGCTCGGCACATTGCTGGCCCTGGGAAAATTCCCCGGTCGGTCGCTGCTGCTCAGCCTGATTAATACCGGCATGGGACTGCCGCCGGTGGTGGTCGGCCTGTTCGTGGCGATGATGTTATGGCGCTCCGGGCCGCTCGGCGACCTGCGACTCATCTACACCCCGACCGCCATCGTCATCGCCCAGGTCGTTATCGCCTTCCCGGTGGTGGCCGGGCTGACCGCCTCGGCCTTGCAAGCCCTCGACCCGCGCCTGCAACTGCAACTGCGCGGATTGGGTGCATCGACCCCGCAAATGGTCTGGATGTTGTGGCGCGAGGCGCGCATGCCCCTGCTGGCCGCGCTGATGGCCGGTTTCGGCGCGGTCATCTCCGAAGTCGGGGCCAGCATGATGGTCGGCGGCAACATCCGCTTCCAGACGCGGGTGCTGACCACTGCCATCGTGCTCGAAACCGGAAAGGGCCAGTTCGACATGGCGATTGGCTTGAGCTTGCTGCTCCTGACCATCACCTTCCTGGTCAATTGGGCGCTGACGGTCATCCAGCAGAGGAGTCTGAGGCGTGGACAATAAGCCAAAAGGACTCCAAAATTTCCAGATGTTGGATGCAAAATCGGGAGGTTTGGTACTCCAAATTAGCGATTTGGCCGTCAAGCGCGGCGGGCGGATTGCGCTTGAAGTGGAGATGCTAAACGTCCATAAGGGCGAGGTGCTGGCAGTGGTGGGGCCAAACGGGGCAGGCAAAAGCACCCTACTGCTGACGCTGGCGCGCCTGCTCAAGCCTGAGCGTGGAGAAATCTGGTTTAACGGCCAGCCAGCCTCGGCTGAGTCCGCGCTCCATTACCGGCGCAGAATCGGCCTGGTGATGCAGGACCCGCTCCTGTTCGATATGTCCGTCTACGAGAACGTCGCGTCCGGCCTGAAATTTCGCGGCGTCCCCAAAAACGAAATCGCCCCGCGCATCGAAAAATGGCTGGCGCAGTTGGGGATTTCTCACCTGGCCAAGCGACGGGCCAGCGAACTTTCGGGCGGCGAGGGACAGCGCGTCAGCCTGGCGCGCGCGCTCGTGCTCGACCCCGAACTGCTGCTGCTCGATGAGCCGTTCTCGGCCCTCGACTCGCCCACACGCACCCGGCTCATCGACGACCTGGGGTGCATCCTGCCCGAAAACGGGGTGACGACAATTTTCATCACCCACGACCTGGCCGAAGCGCGCAAACTGGGCAACCGGCTGGCAATTTTGCTGGACGGCAAACTGATGCAAACCAGCACGCCGGATGAATTGGACAACCTGCCGCTCGACCCGGCGGTGGCTGCTTTCCTGGGGATTTAACGGCATACGCCCGCATTTCAGCGGGCGCAGCCAGACCAACTCAGAGGGAGGAGAGAGTTTTTCAACGGGAGGCAGGAGGAAGCGCCTCCCGTAGTTTATGCTTTTAGAGCGGGGCGTGGTTCGGATTGGTTCCACACCAGGCGCAGGTGGGCTTGTCAAACAGGTTACATTCCTTGGCGTTCGAGCAGCGCCGCGCCGTTACACGCGGGGGGTCGGGCAGGAAGTCGTTGGGATAAACAACTTCGGTTTCAAAAGCAACTTCGTGGCCGACATGGTCACAGTAGCGAACTTTGGTCACTTCCCATTTTTTCTCAGCCATAGGTACCTCCAAAGATTGATATCATTTTATTCAAAAAGCCCCGCGGACTAAAGTGACAGGCGTCACTTATCGGGATGACAATATGCCTTATTTGGATGACACTTGTCAAATTCAGGCGGATTTTCCCCGTGACAGGAACGCACGCGGATTGGTATCGGCAATCTGGCGGTAGTCTTTTTCGCCCAGGTAGCCGCGCACATTGATGCTGAAAGCGCGTTCCGACTTGTCCAACAGCACCATGTAGCAATCAGAACCATACAGGATTTTCCCGCGCAGTTTGGGCGTATTTATCAAGACTTTCAGCAGCGGCAGGAAGCGCTCGTCGTGCAGGGTATAGGCGACATCGGCATACAGGCTGTCGTGGACTTCCATCATTTCGATGATGGTGGAAAGCCAGGAGATGGACAGGTTTGTTTTCTGCCCGCGCCGCCGCCGCTCGACCTCGGAAGCGGGCCAGCTATTTTCAAGATACCTGGCCCATTCCTGGTCGCCGCCAAAGTGCGCCAGGCATATTTTCAGGTTGGGGAATTTCTCGAGTACATATTGATAATTGGACGGGTGGCTGAAATTGCGGGCAAATTCGGCGTTGTTGCGCCCTTCGAGCCGCTGGCCGGTTTTGGGGTGAATGCGAAGTTCGGGGGTGATTTTTCCGCCCCAGAAGATGCCACCGGGTGAGCAGTGGGTAATAACCGGCAGCCCTTCCGCCTCCGCATAGGCATAGACTTCATCCAGCCGCTCGTCGAAGGGGAAATATCCCAGCGGCGGGTAGAGCTTGAATCCGGCATAGCCCAGGTCGATGTGTTTCCTGGCCAGGTCGAGCAGGCCTGGGCGGCGCGGGTCGATAGCCATAAACGGGAGGGCAATGTCGCCGTATTTTTGCTTCAGGTCGGTCATTTGCGCCAGCTGGGTCAGGTAATCCTGCTCGGCTTTCCCGGCTTCCATATAGTCCATGTCCATCGTCAACAGGCCAAAACGGGTGTCGGACGGGTAAAAGCCCATCATCCCGACCAGAATTTCCTCCTGGGTTTTGTTCTCCGCCGCATCAGCCATGACGACCACCCGGTTGTAGTAATCGTTTTTGGTAAATATCGAAAACAGGCGCAAGACGCGGCGAATAATCCCATTCCAAAATTCGTTCTTGAATGCCGTCACCAGGTTCAACGGCAAAAACTTGTGCGGAACATGGTAAATGGTAAACACATGGGTATGGATGTTGTGGATGGTGAGCGATTTCATGGCAAATACTCCTGTAAAAATGCTAAACATACTATAGCCCAACACCAATCCGCTGGCAAGCCTGTTTGTAGCCAATCTCAAAATAGGCGAGACACCGGGCTTAAATCAAAAGCGTCTTGCGGATAAAACCGCAAGACGCTGGGGTTACTTCTTACGCGGATGGTTTTTATACCATGTCACCGTTTCTTGTATGGCTTCCCGCATTGGCGTGGCTTTCATGCCAAAAGCCTGTTCAAACTTGCTCGAATCAACGACAAAGGGCTTCTCGAACTCATACATCATCTCGACAGCCTCCTTCGCTTCAGGGATGAACAAGCCGCCAAACTGCATCATCAATTTTCCCATCGCGCTCATTTTGAGTGGGATGCCCATCTCGACGGCAATCATCCCGGCCATTTCGCGCTGGCTGATACGCGGATTGTCATTCGGCACATGCCAGGCCTGCCCATCGGCTTGGTCACGCTCGCCCAAAATCACCAGCGCCTTGCCGAAGTCCCTGGTATAGGTGTGGGTATGCGGCACATCAATGTTGCCAACCAAGCTGGCCGGTTTTCCTGCCAGCATCGGGTAAAACGTGCGCTCACCCATTGCCGAGGTCGAAAGCCCCCAGGGGCCGAAAAAATCCGAGCCGCGCCCGGCGGTCACGCGCACCCTGCCCGCCGCGTGGGCTGCAAAGGCGACTTCGCTCATTTCGGCGCGGACCCGTCCTTTGCGGGTGTGGGCGTTGTAGGGCAGATCCTCGGTCAGCGGCACGCCGTTGGTATCGCCGTACATGTACAGGTTTTCGACCAGCACCAGTTTCGCGCCGGCGCCGCTCAGCCCCTCAAGAATGGCATTTTGCAGGGCCGGGAATTTCTCCGGCCACTGGTAATAAGCGGGCTGGGCTGATTGATACACCACCGCCGCGCCTTCGGTAATTTCGCGCACCCTGGCCGAATCGTATAAATCGGCCGCGACAATCTCGGCACCTGCGGGGGCTTCGTCCAGTTTGCCGGAGCGGTTCACCATGCGAACAGTTTTCCCGCGCTTGAGTAACTCATCGGCGATGGCGCGTCCAATCGCGCCCGTGCCCAAAATAATGTGCAATTCAGACATTCGGTTTTCTCCTTACTTAAAAACAGGTGGCATGGGCGGCGTAAAACCGCCCACCATCATTTCCGGCGCGGTCTTTCCGGCGGCTTGCAAGGGCGAGGGATGTTTGACCTTTGACAACTTGCCCTCCCGCAAAATCCGCTCGTGCGCTTCCTCCCAACTCGGCAGGTCGGGCGTCTCCTGCCCCCAGCGGGCATAGGCGGCTTCGCTGCACACTTCCGAGAGCAGGCGCATGGCAACCTGGTGCGCGCCAGAACCGCGATACTTTTTCATCGCCGCCTCGTCGCTCCAGACCGTCTTCGTCCAGACGACATTATCCTTCTCAAAGCGCGTCTCCACGCCGTGAACGCCGTCAGCGCGCTGGGCCTGCATCATGGTTCGCATGGCGTGCAGCATAAACAGCGGCATATACCAGAAAGAACGAACGCGCAAGCGGGTAATCGAAACGTTATACATTTTGCCTCCTAACCAATAAAAGTTCGCACAATTGCATCAATCTCATACTCATACAGCGCATCGCCGCTGGCCCCAAACGGCGGAATGCTGCCGGCAATTTCGAGCGAAACCAAGCCATGCACCCGCGCCCAAATCAGCACGGCGACGGATAGGGAAAGGAGGTCGGCCTCGCCTGCATAGTTCTTCCACATCCCGAACGCCTCCTCGTACCCGGGCATTACCTGCGGGAACGAATCGACCCGCAGCCTGTCCGCCGCGCGAACAGCCTCCACCACGCCAACAAGGATTCCCAATGCCCGCGCCGCCCAAGGGAAAGTCTGCTCGAAGGGCGCCACATAGCCCGGAATCGGCGTCCCGAAAATCAGTTGGTAGCGCTCCGGGTAAGTAATCGCCCACTGACGGTAGGCCCGCCCCGTGGCGCGCAGCCGCCCTTCCAGGTCATCCGCCGGGACAGAATCGCGCACATCCGACTGGCAATCGCCAAAGGCCGTGTAAGCGTCGATAATCAAGGCCGTCACCAGCGCGTCGCGGTCGGGGTAGTAGTTGTAAATCGCCGGGGCGGTGATATTCAAGGCGCGGGCAATTGCGCGCAGGTTGAGCGCCGCCGTGCCGCTTTTGGCAATCTGCTCCCAGGCGGCTTGCTTGACGGCTTCCTGCAAATTTTGCTGTTCTTCTTTTCGCGGTCGAGGCGACATGTTTTCTCCCAATAAATAAACGCTGTATATTTACCCCTGTAAATATACAGCGTTTATTTATTTATGTCAAGAGAAAAACGGTTTTTCAGGGCAAATCTTCCTGCCCCTCCGCGCCCGACAGCTTACGGCGCATTTCGTTGGCCTTGCTCTGCAAAATGCGGAAGTATTCGGTTTCGGTGATTTCAGCCACCTGATGGGCGCGGCGCGTTTCGTCAATTTCGATGCGCAGTTTGGCAATTTCCTGGTGCAGCCTTTGCTCGCGGATGTATCCGTCCAGCGCGGCGCAGGCCAGCATCACCAGGCTTTCCAACACATCGTCCGGTTTGAACGGGACAATCTCCCCAGTTTGGGGGTCTTTGGCGTTGATGAGTTGCAAAACGCCAATCACCTGCCCTGACTGGTTTTCGAGCGGGAAGGCAAAGAAGGACTTGGAGCGGTAGCCGGTGCGCTGGTCGAACAGTTTCGTACCGGTAAAATCGAAGCCCTCGGCCTCGTAAGCGTCGGCAATATTGACCCGTTCGCCGGTCAGCGCCGCATACGAGGCCACATTGGCGCGATTCTCCTCACCGTCAGGCTTGTACATGGGGATGGGCTGGAAAGTGACCGGATTGCCGCTGGTGCCGCCGGTCACCAATCCGAGCGACAGGTTGCGCACAATCATGAAGCGCAGTTGGCGGCCTTCCTCCACCAGGTAGAGCGTGCCCGCGTCGGCATTGGTGATTTCCTGGGCCTGCACCACAACCGTTTCGAGCAGGCGGTTGAAGTCCTTTTCGGCTGAAAGCGAGACCCCAATCGGAATCACCGTGCGCAGCAACTGGCGCTGCCTTTCCTTGAAAAGCACCTCACGCGCCACCGCATCCAACATGCGCGCCAACTGCCCGACTTCATCATCCTGGGTCAGCATATCCTCGAGCATACCAGGCCGGTACTCGCCTTCTTCGATGGCGCGCAGAGCCTGCATAATTCGTATCAGATTAACGGAAGGGGTTGGGTTGGTCATTTATCGTCATCCAGGGGGGTAAAACCGCCTCCGTAAACCGACTGGGCGGGAGAAACTATCACAAAAGCCTTGGGGTCGGCCTTGGCCACCAGGGCTTTCAGTTGGGCAATTTCGGTAGCGGTCAGGGCAACCATCAAGACGCTGTGCTCAAGACCGGTGTAGGCGCCCTTGCCCGAGACAATCGTCGCGCCTCGGCGCATATCGGTCAGGATGGCAGCCGAAACGGTGTCGGGATGGTTGGTGATGACAAAAGTCAGCAATTGCTGGCGGCGGGCGCTGGGGCGGAACCAGGCGCGCAGACCGCCCACCTGGCTGGCAAAGGGCATATCCGGTAGGTTGAAGCGCGGCAACACCTCGCCGCTGGCCTGGCGCAGGTTGAGGGTCGAAGTCGCCAGCACGCCAAGCAGGATGAAATAAGCAGCAACCAGGCCAATCACCAGTTCGCCCGCCAACCCGCCGATGGCGGCCCGCTCGATAAAGTGCGGCAGGTCGTTAACCGGGGTCGGCATCAGCCACAAATTTGCCAGCCAGGAAAGGCCGACGATGGCGTAAATCCACAGGTAGTTACGGCGCAGGCGGCGTCCTATCGCCTCCCAGACCGAAATGGGGAAATGCGGCGTCAGCAGGCTTTCAGCCAGGCTCTCGGCCCAATCGGGCGAGGGGTGAAAGGGCGGCACAAGCATGGCGGCGTAGAAATCGGTTTCCATCAGGCGCACGCGCGAGGCCCACAATTCATAGTAGCGATAACGGCGGGCTTCCATGATAAGGAAGATGGTCACCAGCAATACATTCAGCAGGATGACGATATGACTGCCCTGCTGCTGAGTAAAAGCAAACGAAATGGCCGCGCCGGTAGTGACAACGGCCCAGTTGGTGGTGGTATCGAGCCGCTGCCGCCAGACATTGGCGCGCTGGATTTCGGCGCGAAACAGGTGCACCATGGCGGTGGTAAATTCGCTCGATTTGAGCTCGTAGCCGCGATACGTCCAGACGGGTTCGGGGGAGGCTTTCTGCTGGGGGTTATCCATGTCGGGTTCCTGACTCATTTCCTGTCAGAGACAACTTACTGCGCTTGCACACCGAGAATTCCGGAAAGCCAGTTGGAAATGCGTTCCCGGTGCTTTCTGTGGTCATGCCGCAGATATAAAAACAAGCCAGCATTAACAGCCAGGGCGGTTGACAATGACAGGCAAGTATAGCCGACGAGCATAACTAAAAACTGGGAAAGGCTTTCGGGAGGCATTTGCAACGACTCGCCCATTGAGGCAACAGGGCCAATGATGAAGGCCGCTGAAACAGGCAGAATAACGCAGAGCTGCATAAACCAAAACAGGCACCAGACAATCAGAATAACTTTGACACCGTTGGAAATATTGAAATCTCCGCGCAAGATGGTTTGGCCGCCTGCAGAAATAAATTCTCCCTGAAACGTAGGTGAATAGTAATCTTTCAAGAAGCGTCTCGGGCACAAGGAAAAGCCCTGCCGGTCTACTTTGCCGGATATTGTTTTGTAAAAATACAGCGACGGGTCAGGCTGGCCGGCAATCGCATCCTGGAGTTTATTGACGCATTCATCCAGGCTGAGTTGGGTGCGAAACTCGTATTTCATCGATTCAGGCCTCCTTGCCTGAATAATCCCCGGAAAAATCCTTGATGCCCAACAGCGCCATCAGCACTTCGGGCGGCAGTTCGGCCTGGGGCAGGTCGGCAGCGGTGCGATATTGGGAAGATTGGGCGCGTTCGCGCAGCGACTTCCACAACAGGGCACGTTCATCGTCGCGGACGATTAAATCCGCCAGGGTATGGGCGTTCAGGATGTATTCACCGGTCGAGTAGAAGAAGGTGATTCGCCGCCATTTCTCGGCGGTGATGGGCCGGGACAGTTTTTCGAGCGCGCCGAGTTGCAGCTTGTAGTATTCCTCGCGCGCGCGGGGATGGTCGGCCTCGTCGCGCAGGAGTTCGGCGCGGGTGGTCAGTTCGTGTCCGCGCAGGGGAGCGATGTACTCGATGCGCGCCCCTCGCTCTCCAAAACTGGCGGGTTGGTAAAAAGCCAGGTAATCCACGCTGACAACCTTGGGCGCAGATTTGAGCGGGATGCGGTACCAGCCCAGCAGCCGGGCGATTTCCATATCGCGTGGCTGGGGCAGG
>JAGVAO010000010.1 GCA_020060235.1 Anaerolineales bacterium
ACGATACGTCAGCGCGCAATCCAGGCGCAGGGGGGAGGTGAGCGTTGCGCTGTTTGGCGCAATCCGCTCAAAATCGAGGAAAGTGACCGGGTCGAGGTCTTCCGTCTCGACCAGAGTCTGAATTCTATCCACAAAATCGCGGAAGTCGCCGTAGGCCTGTTCGCGGTTGACGCGGTAACGGGCCGCAATCGCCTTGGCGGCCTCGTCGGCAGTCGCGCCGCGGACGAGGTGGTAGGCGTACTCAGCGGCAGTCGGGTTAAGATGCAAAATTGTTGCGGCGTTGACCACCAAAATGCCCCCGCCATCGGCTTGCAGGCGCAAGTGCATACGGTAGGGTTTGCCGTCTTCGGGCGCGGCTTCGAGGTGGTAACTGCCCGGCGGCAGGGTGGCGACAGGGGTGAAACGTTCTTTTATCCAGGCGATTAGGTCAGGCATGGGTTCTCCTTGTTCAACAATCCTGATGAAACTGAAGCGGGCATCCGCCACCGCACTCGGCAAGTATTGCGCAATCGTGGCATTTTTCGGGCAGGTCGAGACGTTCGCGCAGTTTGAGCGAGAGCGGGTGATTCCAAATCGAGTCCCAGTCGTCGTGCAAAATGTTTCCAAGCGGTTTGTAATACGACTGGCAGGGCAGCACGGCCCCGTCCGGCTCGACGCACATATTGTATTGGGCGGCAGTACAGCCCTTGACGCCCAAATCCATCTGCACCGGGTCGAAGTGGCAATACTGGGTAGGCGTGTACCAGATGAGCCGCTGTCCGCGCGCGTCGGTTTTTTGGCGGGCAACCTCCAACAGCGGCGCGAGTTCGCGTTCGGGCAGCCCCGTCCCAACCGTCGCGCCGTGGCCGGAATAAATCAGGGCATTCAGGCCGACGGTCGGCACGCCCAGGTCAGCCAGGAAGTCGAGCGTGGCCGGGATGCTGGCCACGTTGTCGCGCAGCATGGTCGTGTTGGTCATCACATACAGGCGGGTGGCAAGCACGTTTTTCAGCCCGGCAATCGTCTGCTCAAAGGCGCGGGCATTGACCATCTTGTTGTGGATGTCGGCGTCTGACGACTCGACCGTTATCTGGACGTGGTCGAGTCCCGCATCCAGCAGCCGTTTAACAAAGTTCCGGTCGCTCAGACGCCGGGCGTTGGTGTTCATGCCTGTAATCTGACCGTTGGCCTCGGCATGGGCAACCAGTTCCGGCAGGTCGTCCCGCAGGCTTGGTTCGCCGCCGGTGAAGATGATGTGCGGGATGCCCAAATCCCAGGCGGTGTCGATGACCTGCTTCCACTCCTCGGTGGTCAGTTCCGGGCGTTTGAGCGGTTGTCCGGGCTGGGGGTGTTCGAGGTTGTAGCAGTGATGGCAGTCGTTGTTGCAGCGGTAGGTCAGGGCCAGGTCGAGGCGGTACGGAGCGGTAGGCCGCGCGCTGAAAGGCATCAGTGTTTCGAGTTCGAGGTCATGCACCGGGCAGGCGCCATCGGGACGGATTAAGTTGGAAAGTTGCAGGTTGAAGGTTGCAAAGTCTTGTTTTAAGGTATCAGGTTTCACGTTCCAGGTTTTTCGGACGGCGCGCAAAACTTCGTCTTCAGTTTTACCGTCCAACACCAGTTTTGCCATCAGCGCGGCGGTCGGGTTGAGGTGCATGATGCGGTTGGCGTTGACAATCAACGTCCCGCTGCCGTCATCGTCGAGGCGCAGGTGTACGCGCGCTTTTTCGCCGGGGTTTTCGATAGTGTAATGAAAAAGCCCCGATTGATAAGTCGTAACTGGTAATTGTTGATTAAGCCAACCGATAAAGAGATTCATGGGCACTCGATGTTCGATATTGGATATTCGATACTCGATATTCGAACGAATATCGAGTATCGAATTACGAATGACTGACTACCTTCCGCCTCCTGCGCAGGCGCAGGCGCAACCGGCGCAGGCGCAAGCACAGGCGCAGCCACCACCGCCGGAGCGGCCTCCGCTGGAGCGGGAGACCGGCACCGGGTTGGTGACTTTGGTGACGCCCTCGGTGAAACTGCCGCCGAGGACTTTCTGGGCAAAATTCTGGGTGCCGGTCATGACCGAGGCCGCAAAATCGGCGCCGGGGAGAGAAGCGCGTCCGCCGCCCATCGGGACGGGCGAGGCAACCTTGCCAACATCTCCAGCAGCTGGGGCGCGATAGACAGGGTCATAGCGTCCCCACCAGGTCGGGACGTAGACCGGGCCGCGGAAAGTCCGCCGCGCGCGGTCATCATAGTTCTTGTCGAGCATGGTCCACTCGATGGCTTCCTCGAACATCTGGCTCTGCATTTCGGGCGTCCCAGCGGCGGCAATCTGCGCCCAGGCGCGGTCGTTGATGGATTTGTAGTATTCGAGGGTTTCCTTGCGGCTGAACCCTTTCATTTTCTCGCCAACTGATTTAATCAAACTGACAGTCATGGCCTGCAATGCCTTACGGCGGGCAGGTTCCTTGGATTCTTTAAAGGCGTTCAAAAACTCTTTTTCATATTCGCGCAAACCTTCTGGCAGCGGGTTGGCAACCGCCAGTTGCAGCGGGTCGCGTTTGAGTACCTCGGCGGCGTTCTTCTTGATGACGCCGAACAAAACCATTGTCATGACCTTTTCGAGCGGCTGCCCCATCAGGATGGCGGCTTCGACGGCGGTCAGGCCGCGCTTGATGCCGTGTCCTTCAATCGAAACCTTCGGCGGCAGGTATTGCTTCTTGCGCTTGTGTTCATTGACCGCGCCCAAAATTGGCCCGCCGAAGAAAATCCCGCCAAAACAGCAGGCAAACAGGAAACTGAAAACAGCGTCTTCATCAATCTGGATGTTGTCCCAAATCGAGGGGCGCACTATCACGCCTTCAGGCACATACTGGGCCGGGAAGGATGCCCCGAAGGTGTACTGGGTGTAGCCCTTGGCATCGTCGCATTGCCAGGTGTACACAATGCGCCCATCAGAAATGGCCGCAGTCGGCTCCTTGGCGCACGGCCAGCCGCCCTTGGCAAGATGGTAGCGCGGTTCTTCGGGCTGGATTCCCGGCGGCAGGTGGATGCGCACGGTGATGTTGCTGTTGCCGCGCACAAACTGCGAACCAAACCAGGTTGGCGAGAAGTTCATGCTGGCATAGTTCTGGTCGTTGTCGTCGGGGAACAACATGCGACGGATGGTCCCAATGCGCACGTTGACCGTCCCGCGCTGGCCAGGCCCAATGGCGCGCGAACCCAGTTCGACCGCCACGCCGTAAGAACCGCTGCCCTGGTAGTCGCGTGAAATCGTCACCGGGCTGCCATCCACATCTGCTTCGATGGATGAATACTCATAACCGCCGTTTGGCAGGCCGACATCGACAAAATCAATCGGGCTGGCCCCGGCGGCATTGGCAAAGGTGAAGGCATAGTCGACCGACATTGTGCCGTCGGCATTGACATAGACGTTCACAACTTCCCGTTCGAGCGTAAAAGAGTAGTTTTGGGCTGAGACACCAGCAGCCAGGCCAAAAGCCAGCGCCAGCACCATCAGGAAAGAAAGAATTCGTTTTTTCATGGGCGTCCCTCCCGTTAGAACGTTACCACTTGGGTTCTTCGGTCAGTTGATAAGTCGATTGGCAATATGGGCAGGAAACAACCGGCGCGCCTGCCATGATTTTGATGTCTGAGGAAGTAATCACGCCCCCGCATGACTGGCATTTCATCTGCTCGACCTTGGTTTCGCCGGGCAGGTCGAGGTCCATCTTCATGGTGACGTTTTGGACGACCTCGGTCTTTTGTCCGCGTACGCCGACCCAGACCAGGAAGGCCCCGCCGCCCGCCAGGAAAAGACCGACCACCGCCAGGCCAATTCCCAGCCCGACCCAGCCCTGTTCGCCGCCAGCGCCGGTGGAGCCGATTAAAGCCAGCGCGCCATAACCAAGAAAACACAATGCAACCAGGAATAAAATTCCCGCGCCAATAAAAGAAAGTGTACGACCCATAACAGCCTCCGTGTTTGAAAATCACTTATCAGTGTAGCACTATGACAAAAAAGAGACAAATGACTTTTGTCTCTTTTTTGTACGTATTTTTGTGAAAAAAATTGCTTGTAAACCCAAAAACAGCCAGTTAAGATTTTCTTGGTATCAGGCCTTCAACATAAGTTAGCGGCAAGACCATCAACAGGCCGGTCTGGGGCACGTGTAAATCTCCCAGAACTTTCCGGGTCGCTTCACAAATGGCCTTTACGGCTTCATCACCCTCGACAACCGAAAATATAGTACGCCCAATTTCGTCGGGATTGGAATAAAAATCTTCCAGGGAGGGCATAAGCGGCAAGTCATCCCGCAACCCTTTTGCGGCATTTAAGCGCCCAAGACCGGTGCTGTAAAGGACAGTCGCGCCATGGATACCAACCGCCTCCCAGGCAGAAAGAATATCTGAAAGTTTGAGAGGGTCATACAAAATGAGGACAACGACCTGGTGACTCATAGCTGCTCCTTGTTTAGTGAACCGGACTGGGGCTGGAACAAATACCTCAACAACGGCGGTGTGACCAGCGTTGAAATTACCACCATACTGACAACCGCAGAAAGCACAGACTGATTCATTAATCCCGCACCGACGCCTACGCTGGCAACAATCAGGCCGACTTCGCCGCGCGAAACCATGCCTGCGCCAAGTTGCAGGCTTTCGCGCGGCGAGTAACCTGCCAGCGCAGCGCCTCCGCCTGCGCCCAGGAGTTTGCCCAAAATAGCGACCACAATCAAGAGCAAAGCAAGCCAGAAGACACTGCCAACATTGCTCAAATCGGTTTCCAGGCCAATATCGACAAAAAAGATGGGCACAAAGAAACCATAAGCCAGCGCGCCAACCCGGTTCTCAACTACTTCACGTTCAGGTGAGCGGGCAAACATCAGACCGGCCAGGAAGGCGCCGGTAATGGCCGCCATGCCGCCAATCAGTTCTGCCGACAGGGCAAAGGCAAAAATGACAACAATCGCCAGAACCAGCAGGTTCTGGCTGACCGGCAAACCACGTACCCAGCGCACCAGTGGAGGCAAAACCCAAAATCCAACCGCAATCGCCAGGGCCAGGTACAGGGCCATCCGCCCGACGACCCAGGCAACGGAGAGAATATCGCCTGCGCCATCGGTCAGGCCAAAGAACACCGAAAGCAGGAAGATGACCAGGATGTCGTCAAACACTGCCGCGCCAAGCAGGCCAAGCCCAACCCGCGAGCGCAGGACGTTGAGTTCCATCAGCGTTTGGGCCGAAATCGAAACGGAGGTCGCGCCCAGGGTCAGGCCGAGAAATATGGCGGATTTCTGCTCGAGACCGAACAAGACTCCCACCATCCAGCCCAGGGCAACCGGGACGAAAACGCCCAACGTGCCAGCCAGGGAGGCCACTTTGCCAGTTTTTTTCATCTCGTTCAGGTTTAGTTCCAGGCCGGCCATGAACATTAGAAGCAGGACGCCGATTTCGCCCAATTCTTTGATGAATTCCGGCAGCGCGCCATTGCCATTGAAAGCGTGAACATGCAGCAGGTCGAGCAAGGTTGGGCCAAGAATCACGCCTACCAGCAACTCGCCCAACACAGACGGTTGGCCGAGGCGAACAGAAAGATAACCAGCCAGTTTTGAAGCCGGAAGGATAATGAGCAAGAGCAAAATCAACTGCAAAAAGTGATTTTCGATGTTCATGTTGACTGGAGGTCATTCGCCCTGGCCTGCGGGACGCGCACCTGCAAGGCTGTGAAAAAGTTGATGATGGCCAGGCCTGCGCCCATCAGGAAGACGTATTGGAAACCGAAAGTGCTCCAAATCACCCCGCCGACCAGGGCCGCAGAAATCGAAAAAATGTGGTCGATGGTGACAGCGGCGGTTAGCGCCGGTTGGATGTCGTCGGGCTGTTTTGCGATTTTCTTCATATAAGTGGCGCGCGCCATGCCGACCGAAAAAATCATCTGGTCGACGAGGAAAGCGACACATACGACCAGGAAGGCAACATCGGGCGGGAAAACAAAGCGGGCAAAGCCATAGCCGATGCAAACGACAACCAGGATAACCGCTTCGGCGGAAAGCACGAACCGTTCGCCAAATTTGTCGATGGCCCATCCAAGCAGGGGCTGGAATAAAATCCCGATGACGCCACCGATGGTAAACAGGGTGGCCATAATCTGGGTGGGCTGCTCGAAGACCTGCACCAGCACCCAGGGCGCAAAGGTGATGAACAATTGCTTGCGCGCGCCCGAGAGTACGTTGAGGGCATAATAAAGTTTATATTCCCTGTGCAATTGCAGGTAACTGCGCCGCTCGGCCACTTTGGCGGGAGTCATCTGGTAGAGCAGGAAAGCCGCCAGCAGGAAAAATGCCGCCGCAATGGCAAAGGTTATCTCAAAGGTAAAGCCGAAATAACGGAACCCGACAAAGACGAGGAAACTGCCGCCAATGGCAGCGGCGTTACGAATGGCGTTCAACTGCCCCAGGCGGCGTCCGTCCTGGCCTTCGCGGGCCAGTTCCATGCCGATGGTGGATGCAATCGGCATAAACAGGTGGTCGCCCATGCTATAGATGAAAAGCCACATGACCATCACCCAGTAGGCGGGCGAGGCAAAACCTATCAGGAACGCCCCGATGGAAGCCAGGAGTATCGAGAAAACACCCAGGCGGCGCGAACCGAGAAACCACAGGGCTGCCGAAACAAAAACGACCAGAAAGCCCGGCAATTCGCGCGGGAATTCAAGGAAGGAGCGTTCAAATCCGCTCAGGGCAAAGCGTTCGTTCAGGAAGTTATTAAAGGTGGCGTTCATCATGCTGAGCGCCATGCCAAGAATCATGGCGGCGCTGGCAAACAGGATGAGTTCGCGCGAGGATTGTTTGATGCGGGTAATGATGTTCATAAATTCTCTTCGTTGATGGGGGTTTTTGCAGCAAAAGGATGGGCTACTCGGCCAAAAACTCAAGTATCAGCCGGTTGACCTGTTCGGGATAATCGCGCTGTGTCCAATGACCGGCATTTTCGATAACTTCCAGCCGGGCATTGGGGAAAATTCCCACGGCGCGGCGGGCATTCTTCAGCGGAACACCAATATCTTTCGCGCCATGAATGAGCAATACCGGACGCTTAATCTCGCCAAGCCGGGAGGTGTAATTGGTCTTCAACCCTTTCCAGAGCACTTCGTCGCGTTGGAAAATGCCAAAAGCCTTCTGCGAATCCAGGTTTTGCATCGCATCCAGCACTTCATCCACCAGGGCTTCGGTGCGAGAATCAGGATTGAAGATGATGCTGTTCAGGCTGTAACGCGCTGCCCGGCGCGAGCCGCGCGACATGGCCCAGGTCGCGTTCATCACCCAGGGCATCCTGACCATAAAATAACTCAGGGCATGGTATGGGGCCTTGTCCTGGATGCCGTAGGAGCCAATCAGGATGAGTTTTTCGACTCGCTCCTGATGTCGCAGCGTATATCCGGTTGCCAGCCCGCCGCCCATCGAGATGCCAACCAGCGCGGTTTTCCCAAGTTTCCAGGTATCCATCAACTGCTCGAGAACGGCCAGGTTTTTCTCGACAGTTGCGTATCCCGGCTGGAAAGGGCTGCCTCCATAACCGGGGTAATTGGGCGCGTAAACCCGGTATCCAGCCTGGAGCAGGGCCGGAATGGTATCGCGCCACGACAGCATGGCATGGTCGGTGCCGCCGCCATGCAGCAGCACAACCGGATACCCGCCCACCTCTCCGCCGCAAAAATACTGGATTTGCACCCCATCATGCAAGGTTACGAATTTTTCTTGAAGACCAGGGTCAATTTTCATCGTGAATTCCTTCAAAAATGGCGTCATTCCCTGTTGCCTGCCTCATGTTATCATGGAAGTCGAACCGAGACGAGAACGATTCGGGATGAATGGCGTTAAACGCTATGACGCTTATCGCTGTCATGAACAGCAATCAAACGGTACAATTCACCCCAACAGGGTCAAACACGCCTGGCCCAAAAACCCGAAATTTCTCATTTATGAGGCAATCATGAGCCTGCAAGAACAATACAAACACTGGAAAGAAACTGTTCATAAGAAGTCTGTTGACCGCTTCCCCGAACGCAAGCCCAATTTTTTCACATCATCGGGGATTGAACTGCCGCCGGTCTTCCTGCCCGAGGTCCCGCCCGCCGATTACATGGACAAACTCGGCTTTCCTGGCGAATACCCGTTTACGCGCGGCGTGCAGCCGACAATGTACCGCGGACGTTTCTGGACGATGCGCCAGTACGCCGGTTTTTCGACCGCCGCCGAATCGAACAAGCGTTACCGCTACCTGCTGGAAGCGGGCCAGACCGGGCTTTCGGTGGCCTTCGACCTCCCGACCCAAATCGGATACGACGCCGACGACCCGATGGCGCTCGGCGAAGTGGGCAAGGTCGGCGTCTCGATTTCGTCCATCGAAGACATGGCAACGCTCTTCGACCAGATTCCGCTCGACAAGGTTTCGACCTCGATGACAATCAACGCCCCGGCAGGCGTCTTGCTGGCGATGTATATTGCGGTTGGCAAACAACAGGGAGTCGAGCCGAAAGCCCTGCGCGGTACCATCCAGAACGACATTTTGAAGGAATACATCGCGCGCGGGACGTACATCTTCCCGCCTGCGCCCTCGATGCGCCTGATTACCGATATTTTCTCGTTCTGCGCCGCCGAAGTGCCGAGTTGGAACACGATTTCAATTAGCGGCTACCACATCCGCGAGGCCGGTTCGACCGCCGCGCAGGAAGTAGCCTTCACCCTGGCGAACGCGATTGCCTACGTCGAAGCCGCTCTCAAGGCCGGTTTGCAGGTGGACGATTTCGCCGGGCAGTTGTCCTTCTTCTTTAACGCGCACAACAACGTGCTCGAGGAAGTCGCCAAGTTCCGCGCCGCGCGGCGCATGTGGGCAAAAATCATGCGCGAACGCTTCAAGGCGCAGAAACCCTCCAGTTGGCAGTTGCGCTTCCACACCCAGACTGCCGGTTCGACTCTCACCGCCCAACAGCCCGAAAACAACGTGGTGCGCGTTACGCTCCAGGCTTTGTCCGCCGTCTTGGGCGGGACTCAATCCCTGCACACCAACAGCATGGACGAAGCGCTCTGGCTGCCGACCGAGAAATCCGTCCGCGTGGCGCTGCGCACCCAGCAAATCATCGCCTACGAATCGGGCGCGGCGGATTCGGTCGACCCGCTGGCTGGTTCCTATCTCATCGAGACCCTCACCGACGAAATCGAGCGACTCGCGTCTGAATACATCACCCGCATCGACAGCCTGGGCGGCGCAATGAACGGAATCGAGCAGGGCTACCAGGCCAACGAAATCCAGAACGCGGCTTACGAAGCCCAAATGGCAATCGAAATGGGCGAACAGGTCGTGGTGGGCGTCAACCAGTTCCAGGTCAAGGAAGAAATGAGCCTCGAACGCCAGGTCATCGACCCGGCCATCGAGGCCGAAGCCCGCGCCCGGCTGGCAAGGCTGCGCGAAAATCGCGACAACGCCAGGGTTGCCGAACTACGCGCCCGGCTGGAATCCGCCGCGAAGGGCAGCGAAAATCTCATGCCGCTCTTTGTCGAATGTGTCGAAAACAAAATGACCCTCGGCGAGGTCTGCAACACGCTGCGCGGGGTGTGGGGCGAGTACGTCGCGCCGGTGTTCTAACGGCATTGAAAGTTGGAATGTTGCAGGGACGGCCTCGAAGCCGTCCCTGCTTTTTATTATCCTTTTACAAACAAGTTCGACCCGTTTTGGCCTGAACAACCGACTAATATGCTGGGAGTAGTTTTAACATTCCTTTAAGAATAGACCAATTTCACTGTATAATAAGGTCTAAATTATCATATTTCACCAAGGGAGAAAAAATGAATAATCGCCTATTACTTTTCTTTGTCCTGGCCGCCCTGTTGTTTGCGGCAGCCCTGCCCGGCGGCGTTGCCCACGCCTCGGGCAAAACCGCCACCCTGGTCGAATTCAAGCACGTTTCCGCCAAAGGTTGGACCGCCATCTTTGCCATCACCGGCAAGTGGACCAATGCCGACCTGAAAGGCAATAGCATCACGGTGGACGGCAAGACATACAACCTGTATTGCAGTTTCAAGGATGACAAACACGTCTC
>JAGVAO010000073.1 GCA_020060235.1 Anaerolineales bacterium
AACAGCCTCGCACAACGGGGCTGTTTTTTGTTGGGTTCCGCGCCCCCATTAAGGGGATGATATTCAAGTCCCTGGTCGATCACAATACTGAACAGCCTCCCACAACGGGGCTGTTTTTTGTTGGGTTCCGCGCCCCCATTAAGGGGATGATATTCAAGTCCCTGGTCAGCCACCAGGCTGAACTCTCTATCCGCTTTTTGCTGTCCTACACCGCTTGCGCCGGCAGCACAATAAGGGAGCAGAAACGTTGACACGTTTCCGCTCCCTTGCGTTTTTTATCAGGAGGATTACCCGACAACCGCAAACTCCGCGTGCAGGGTCGCCGTTGAGTCGTTGCCGACCCACAGGTCGAAAGCGGCGGCTTCCTGAATCCACGCACCGGCATGGGTGCTCCAGTAGCCCAGTTCGTCCGGGCCAAGTTGGAAGCTCACAGTCTTCGCCTCGCCGGGTTGCAGGGTGACGCGCTCGAAGCCTTTCAGTTCGCGCATCGGGCGCGAGTCGCGGCCCCATTTTTGGTGGATGTACAACTGGACAACTTCATCCCCGGCCACTTTGCCAGTGTTGGTGACATCGGCGGTGACTGTGAGCGACTCTCCCACCTTGACCTGCGCCGCTGACAGTTTGAGATTGTCTATCGAGAAGGTGGTGTAGCTCAGGCCAAACCCGAAGGGATAGAGCGGGGTGGGCAGGTCGTCCCAATAACGCGAGCGGTAGCGCGGGCTGCTTTCGGGCAGGTGGGTGATGTTGCGCGCGTAGTAGAGCGGCGCATGGTTGCCGTTGCGCGGGAAGCACACCGGTAGTTTGCCGCCGGGGTTGACATCGCCAAACAGGATGTCGGCCACAGCGTTGCCGCCTTCGGTTCCCGGCTCCCAGGCTTCGAGGATGGCCGGGACATTTTCAGCGGCCCAGCGAATGCTGAGCGGACGCCCATTCAGCAGCACCAGCACGATGGTCTTGCCCATCGCGTGGATGTCTTTGAGCAGTTCCTCCTGGCGGCCCGGCAGGTCGAGCGAGCCGCGCGAGGCAAATTCACCGGCCATGTCGGCGGTTTCACCCATCACCATAATCACCAGGTCTGCGCCGCGTGCGGTTTCAAGGGCGGTTTGGTAGGCGGATTCGGCTTCTTCGGCGGTTTGGGGTGGTTTCTTTTCAGCAGAGTCAAACTCGCCAAAGGGGTGCGGAATGTCGCGGTGAATCTCCGGCCCCGGCGCATACGCCACGCTGACGCCCGGCAGTTTGGCCTGGATGCCCTGCAAAACCGTCACAGCGGCTGGTTTGTGGTTGAAAACCATCCACGAGCCTTCGGTGGCTTCCATCGAATCGGCCAGGGGGCCGATGACAGCCACGTTTTGGATGTCTTTGGAGAGCGGCAACAGGCCGCCTTCATTGCGCAGCAAGACCATCGAACGCTGGGCGGCCAGCCGGGCTGCCTGGCGGTGGTCGGGACGGGCGACGACTTTTTCCAGCAGGGTTTCGTCCACGTAGGGATGTTCAAACAGTCCCATGCGCACTTTGAGCGCCAGGATGGGGCGCACCATTTCGTCAATTTGCGCCATCGTAAGCGAGCCGTCGTTGACCAGCCCGGCCAGGTTGTCGAGGTATGCGCCAGAGGCCATGTCCATGTTCAGGCCGGCATCCAGGGCGCGCAGGGCGGCTTCGCGGCCATCGCGGGCGTAACCCTGAATGACCAGATTGATGACGGCAAAGGCATCGCTGACGATGAAGCCATCGAAACCCCACTCGTTGCGCAGCACGTCACGCATCAGCCAGCGGTTGCCGGTGGCGGGAACGTTGTTCAAATCCATGTAGGCGCTCATAAAGGTCGCCACCCCGGCTTTGATGGCGGCCTGGAAGGGCGGGAAAACCACATTGCGCAGTTGCGCTTCGGAGAGATAAACCGGGTCGTAGTCACGCCCACCATCCGAATAGCCGTAACCGGCAAAGTGCTTGGCGCAAGCCAGCACCCGCTCCGGGTCGGCAAAATCGTCACCCTGGAAGCCGCGCACCTGGGCGGCAGCCATCGCAGAGCCGAGGAAGGGGTCTTCGCCCGCCCCTTCGACGATTCGGCCCCAGCGGGCGTCGCGGGCAATATCCAGCATCGGGCCAAACGTCCAGTGCAGGCCAGCGGCGCGGGCTTCACGGGCGGCCACAGCTTGCGATTGTTCCGCTACGGCCGGGTCCCAGGAGGCGGCCATTGCCAGGGGAATGGGGAAAATCGTGCGGTAGCCGTGAATCACGTCCAGCGCGAACAAGAGCGGGATGCCCGAAGGGCTTTCCTCCACTGCGATTTTTTGCAGTTCGTTGAAGCGCCGGGGGTCATTGAGCCACAGCACCGACCCCGCCCCGACCTTGCGAATCACGTCGACGGCCTTGGGGCCGGGAGAGAAATCGGCCCCGCTAACCTGGTTGAGTTGCCCGATTTTTTCATCGAGGCTCATCTTTGCCAGCAACGCTTCTACCCGCTGGTTGATTTCGGATTCCGGGATGCCTGTTTTGCCTTGGTTGTTCATCAAAATCTCCTTTGTTCTTCCTGTTACGCGCCGTTACCAGGAATAAGCCTTGGGTGCTTCACCGCCGGGGCCGGGGAAAATTTCATCCAATTTCTTGAGCGTTTCCTCGTCCAGTTCAATTTCGGTGGCGCGTACTGCGCTTTCCAACTGTTCCATCGTGCGCGGCCCGATGATGGGCGCGGTGACAATCGGGTTGTGCAGCAGCCAGGCCAGGGCCACTTCACCGGGAGCATGGCCCAGTTCGCGGCACAGCGATTCATATTTTTCAAGTTTATCGCGGTTTTCGGCGACTTCCTTTTCAAAACCCTCGCCCATGCGCCGCCCGGTTTGCATTTTTTCCAGCGCGCCGCCCAGCAAGCCGCCGCCCAGCGGACTCCACGGAATCAGCCCCAGGCCATAGTGGCGGCAGGCGGGAATGACTTCCAACTCGACCATGCGGTTGTTGAGATGATAAATGCTCTGCTCGCTGACCAGCCCCATCATCCCGCGTTTGGAGGCTTCCTGACAGGCAGTGGCAATATCCCAACCGGCGAAATTGCTCGAGCCGACGTAAACCACCTTGCCCTGGTCAACCAGGCTGTCGAAGGCCTGCCAGGTTTCGTCCCAGGGGCAGTCGCGGTCGATGTGATGCATCTGGTAGATGTCAATCCAATCGGTTTGCAGACGTTGCAGGCTGCCTTCGCAATGCTTGCGGATTTTGTAAGCCGAAAGACTGCGCCCGTCGCTGTTGACTTCCTTCAGGTTGGCCTTGCGCGAGACCGGGTTATAGACCTTGGTCGCCAGCACGGTGGCGTCGCGTCGTCCGCCGCCCTGGGCGAACCAGCGCCCGATGATTTCCTCGGTGTGGCCGTGTTGCACGCTCCAGCCGTAGACATCGGCAGTGTCGAAGAAGTTGATGCCCAGTTCGAGGGCGCGGTCCATAATTTTGAAACTGTCTTCTTCGCTGGTCTGCCAGCCAAAGTTCATCGTTCCCAGGCAGATGTTGCTGACCAGAACGCCATGCTTGCCTAATCGTTTGTGTGTTACGGACATTGTTTACTCCTTTTGAGAATGAGTGGTACTGTTTCAATTTACAACTTGCATGAAGTCATCCCTAAAGTTCTGCCGCTGCCGGGATAATTTCTTTTGCAAAGGTTTCAAGCGGGGTAATTTTGTACACATCCGGCATGTTGAAGATGGCATGGGTGAATCCCATTTCGGCAAGTCCCTCGATGCGGCGAAGAATGCTGTCTACGGTATCTTTTCCTGACAGATGTACGCTGCCGAGGCAGGTTTTCTCGACAGTGGCGTAATCGCGGCCCAGGGTCTCGCAATGTTTTTTGAGCGTGTCGAGCGATTTTTGCATATTTTCTACACCGACCCAATCCCCAATGTTACAGGCATCCGCATATTGGGCGACCATCCGCAGGGTTTTGTTTGGCCCTGTGCCGCCAATCATGATACGCGGATGCGGCTGTGAGAGCGGGCGGGGATTGTTGGTGATGGCCGGGGCAGAAAAATGCTTGCCCTCGAACGATGTCTCGTCGCCAGCCCAGAGCACCTTTGCCAGTTTCAGGTTGTCCTCCAGCTGCTCGAAGCGCTCCGAGGTCGAAGGGTAGGGAATCCCGTAGCCTTTGGCTTCTTCTTCGTACCAGGCCGCGCCAATGCCGAAATAAGCGCGTCCGCCGGAGACAATATCGAGCGTGTTGACCATCTTCATCAGCACGGAGGGATGGCGATAAATCACGCCTGTGACCAATACGCCCAGATAGGCTTTTTCGGTCAGTCCGGCAAAATACCCAAGCGTGGTGTAGGCTTCCAGCATCGGGTCGGTGTAGGCCTCCCCAAACAAACCCTTGATTTGATAGTAATGGTCCATGACCCACAGGCTGTAAAAGCCCGCTTCTTCCGCAGTGGTGACAACTTCTTTCAGCGTGGGCCGGATGGCAGCCGCGCCGCCGGGGTATTTGAAAGACGGGATTTGCAATCCAATGTTCATCATCAATCTCCTTTCACTGGTTTTACTCTTGTTCATGGGCCATTTCTTTTTCCTTGCCCAGGATGTTTTTTTCATAAATCTCGATTTTGTGATTCAACAAATCCAGCGTTTTCTGCATTTCGGCGATGCGTGATGTCAGCAAATCGCGCTGCTCAAGCAGGATTTGCTGGCGGGCTTCGATGGTGCTGTCGCCTTGCTCGATAAGTTCCATGTAATCAATCAGCACCTCGATGGGCAAGCCCGCGCTCCTCATGCACTTGATGAAATCGACACGCTGCAGGTCGAGTTCACTGTAATCGCGGATGCCGCTTTCGGTGCGGGTTACGGTCGGCAGCAGCCCAATCCGCTCGTAATAGCGCAGGGTATCCGAAGACAGGCCATAGCGTTCACTGACTTCTGCAATTTTCATGTTCCACCTCGTTGAATATAGTGTATCACCTGGAGTTAACTCAAAGTCAAGGGGGTAATAGACATTAGAATCTCCAATAACCGCACGCCCCGATTTTGGTGTATAATTATCAATAATAATTATTTGTTAGGATATATTATCGAAAGAAAGCCCATGACCGACCCTGAACTTCGCTTTACCCAACTGATTGATGCCCTGAAAGAACGCGATTTTCGCCTGACCCCGCAGCGCGTCGAGTTGGTGCGCCTGATTGCGGCCAGCGAAGGACACCCCAGCGCCAACCAGTTGTATGAAAAGATAAAAGGGAAATTCCCGACCATGAGTCACGCCACCGTCTATAAGACCCTGGCCCTGCTTAAGGAGATGAACCAGGTTTTTGAAATCGACCTGCGCGAAGACAGCCATTACGACGGCAACCGTCCCCATCCGCACTCGCATTTGATTTGCACAAAATGCAACAAAATCGTCGACGGTGAAGAAACCCTCGGCCCGGAAGTGATAACAAGGCTGGAACAGGCATCGGGTTATACCATCCTGCGTCCGCAAATTTCGCTCTACGGGCTGTGTTCAGATTGCAAGGTCGAGGGTTAATCGTCTCTTTTTTTTGGACAATCTGGATAATAATTATCTTTTAGTAACCATTACAAGGAGGTGATTTGACCAACGGGAAGCAAGTTTTGATAATCCCACCTGTATTTTCACCCGACTTCATCGACAGCGTCAAGAACAGCGCTTTTCAAAAATTCACATACCATAAGGAGTAAATTATGAGCGACGAAAGCAAGTGCCCGGTAACAGGCAAAGCCGGCAGCACCAGCGCCAGCCGGGGCACATCCAACCGCGATTGGTGGCCCAACCAACTCAACCTGGGCATCCTGCACCAGCACGCCCCGGCCTCGAACCCGATGGGTCCCGACTTCGACTACGCCGAAGAATTCAAGAAACTGGACCTTGCCGCAGTCAAGAAAGACCTGGCCGACCTGATGACCGACTCGAAGGAATGGTGGCCCGCCGACTGGGGCCACTATGGCGGCCTGATGATTCGCATGGCCTGGCACAGCGCCGGGACGTATCGTACTGCCGACGGGCGCGGCGGCGGCGGAACCGGAAACCAGCGCTTTGCCCCCGTCAACAGCTGGCCTGACAACATCAACCTCGACAAGGCCCGCCGCCTGCTGTGGCCGGTCAAGCAAAAATACGGCAACAAAATCTCCTGGGCGGACCTGATGATTCTGGCCGGTAACGTCGCGCTTGAATCGATGGGCTTCAAGACCTTCGGCTTTGGCGGCGGCCGCGAAGACATCTGGCAGCCCGAAGAAGACATCTACTGGGGCGCCGAGGCCGAATGGCTGGGCGACAAACGCTACAGCGGCGACCGCGAACTGGAAAATCCGCTGGCCGCCGTGCAGATGGGACTCATCTACGTCAACCCCGAAGGCCCCAACGGCGCTCCAGACCCGGTCGCCTCAGGCCGCGATGTGCGCGAAACCTTCGCCCGCATGGGCATGAACGATGAAGAGACCGTCGCACTCGTGGCTGGCGGACACACCTTCGGCAAGGCGCACGGCGCGGGCGACCCGAAACTGGTCGGCCCCGACCCCGAAGCCGCCCCGCTCGAAGCAATGGGCCTGGGCTGGCACAACCAGCTTGGCTCCGGCAAGGGCGTTCACACCACCTCCAGCGGCATCGAAGGCGCCTGGAAGCCGAATCCGACCAAGTGGGATATGGGCTACTTCGACATGCTCTTCGGCTATGAGTGGACCCTGGTCAAAAGCCCCTCCAGCGCGTGGCAGTGGCTGGCCGCAGGCGTGCGCGAAGAAGACATGATTCCGGATGCCCACGACCCGTCCATCAAGCATCGCCCCATGATGACCACCGCCGACCTGTCGCTGCGCTTCGACCCCATCTACGAGAAAATTTCGCGCCGCTTCCACGAAAACCCGCAAGAGTTTGCCGACGCCTTCGCCCGCGCCTGGTTCAAACTGACCCACCGCGATATGGGCCCCAAAGTCCGCTACCTCGGGCCGGAAGTTCCCGCCGAAGACCTGATTTGGCAGGACCCGATTCCCGCTGTTGACCACCCGCTGGTGGATACAAAAGATATCGCCGCGCTCAAAGCCAAAATCCTGGCTTCGGGACTCTCGACCTCCGAACTGGTCGCCACTGCCTGGGCTTCGGCCTCCACTTTCCGCGGCTCCGACAAGCGCGGCGGCGCGAATGGTGCGCGCATCCGCCTGGCCCCGCAGAAGGATTGGGAAGTCAACCAGCCAGCGCAACTCGCCAGGGTGCTGTCGGCACTTGAGGGCATCCAGAAGGATTTCAATGCATCGGCTTCCGGCGGCAAAAAAGTCTCGCTGGCCGACCTGATTGTGCTCGGCGGCTGCGCGGCAGTCGAAGCGGCGGCCAAGGCTGCCGGGTTCACCGTCGAAGTGCCCTTCACCCCCGGGCGCGCCGACGCCTCGCAGGAACAGACCGATGTCAACTCATTCGCCGTACTCGAACCCGAAGCCGACGGTTTCCGCAATTACCAGAAAGCGGTTTTCTCTGTCCCTGCCGAAGAGATGCTGGTGGATAAAGCCCAACTGCTGACCCTGAGCGCGCCTGAGATGACCGTCCTGGTCGGCGGCCTGCGCGTGCTGGGCGCCAACCACGGCGGCTCGCAGAACGGGGTCTTCACCAGGCAACCCGGCAAACTGACCAACGACTTCTTCGTCAACCTGCTGGATATGGGCGTGGAGTGGCATCCGGCATCTGAAGATGCGCAGACGTTCAAAGCTCACGACCGCAAGACCGGTGAAGTGCGCTGGACCGGCTCACGCGTAGACCTGGTCTTTGGCTCGAACTCGCAACTGCGCGCCCTGGCCGAGGTCTATGCCCAGAGCGACAACCAGGAGAAGTTCGTCCGCGATTTCGTGGCGGCCTGGAACAAGGTCATGAATCTCGACCGATTCGAACTCGGCTAATCGTGGCGAATACAGCCATAACCGGCAGATGACAACGAACCGCGCCAAGTTGGCGCGGTTTTTTTGTGGGTTGTAGGGCGAGTAATATCTCGCCCTACGTCAGTTACGCAAGGCCACTACCTTTTTGTGTGCAAACGGCTGGTGTGGCGAGAAGAATGCGAGTGGATTCAGGGCGCCATTGCTCATCGTATGGAATCGAAGCCGCCTTCTTTTTTAGGCTAAAATTGCAGCATTAATATCAGAAGGTTTTCCTGTAAGCAAGTGCCAGAACCAAATGAGGAGCCGCTGCCATGCTTTCCAATTTATCCCGTTCATTAACTTTTGCTACGGCCCTGTTCTATGGACTTTTGGGGGCAGCGCTCTTTATCCTGCCTGAGCAACTGGCTCCTGTCTTTGCCTGGAAAGTAACGGCCTTTATGACGATGACCATTGGCGGCTGGTGCCTGGGCAACGCCTGGCTGGCGTTCATCTCCGCCTGGCGCTGGGACTGGAAACGCATTTATCCTGCGATGATTTACCTGTGGCTGTTCGGATTCAGCCAAATGCTGGTGCTGGTATCCTTTCGGGATAAACTCAAACTCGAACACCCCATCGCCTGGCTTTACCTGCTGGCCCTGGCCGTCAACGTTATTGCCGCCCTGGCAGCCAGCGTCGACTGGATGCGCATCCGCCCATCGCATGCCTTCAGTGGACAGGCACTTACATTCCGTCAGCGCTGGCCAGCCTTTGCGTTTGTGCTTTTCGTCGGTTTCCTCGGCCTTTATGGGTTAACCGCTCCTCTTGGCGCACCCGGCACAAACGGCGGCATTTTTCCCGAAATTATGTCATTGTTTACACTTCGCAGTTTCGGCGCATTTTATTTTTGTTTGGCGCTGGGCGCAGTGCCTTTCTTCTGGGAGAAAAACTTGCAAACCGCCTTGCATCAGGCCTTTTCTGCCTACGGATTAATCTTTTTCATTACGCTGGCAGGTTTCATTTACATCGGCCTGTTTGATTTCTATGCCCGCCCGGGCGGGCTGGCCTACTTTGGCGCTTACCTGATTGTTGGCATTCCCTTGTTATTCGTTTTTCGCAGGTATGGCACCGGCGGCTGACGCCTTAAATGCCCACAAACCGGCAAAATCTACTGGAACGGTCACTGTTCCAAACAATTGCCAGGCGGGCATATTCTGGGGACAATTATTTCGACACTTAACGTCCAATTTCGGGTTTCTTCTTGCATACAGGTTCGGAGACTGTCCACCCAACTCGAGGAGGTAACCCATGCAAGAGAGTGTGCTTTCAAACGTTGTTCTTCCCCTGGCAATTGTCATCATCATGGTGACGTTGGGAATGACCCTGACCGTAGCAGACTTCAGGCGGGTCTTGACCCAGCCCAGGCAGGTCGGCATCGGACTGCTCTGCCAGTTGATTTTGCTGCCCCTGCTGGGATTTGCGGTGGCGGGAGCCTTTGCGCTGGCCCCTGTTTACGCCATCAGCATCATCCTGCTGGCGGCCTCGCCGGGCGGGGCAACCTCCAACCTTATCGTCCACGCTGCCGACGGCGACCGCGCCCTGTCGGTCACGCTGACCGCCATCTCGAACATGCTGGCCTGGTTGAGCATCCCCTTCCTGCTCGGCATTGCCTATCCATTATACGGAAGCGGCACACTGGACATCAACTTCCCGGTGGCCGACACCATGATTCAGGTGGCCGCCCTGACAGTTGTGCCGGTCATCATCGGCATGGGCATCCGGCGCTGGAAAACCGAATTCGCTGAAAACAGCAAACGCTTCACCCGTATCTTTGCTTCCCTTTTCCTGTTCCTGGTCATCGGCGCGCTGGTCGTCCAAAACTGGGACACCATCGTCCGCGATGGGCCGCGCTTTGCGCCCGCTTTCATCGTCCTGAACATCGCCGCCCTGGCAATCGGTTATTTTGTCGCCAAACTGGCGGGCATCAACCGGGTGCAATCGACCACCATTTCCATCGAGATGGGTTTGCAAAACTCAACCGTTGCCATCACCGTGGCATTGACCATTCTGGGCAATAATGAAATGGCGGTCATCCCCGGCCTGTACGCCATCTGGATGCTGATAACCGGATTCGCGTTCGCCTTTTGGATTGCCCGCCGTTACCCGGCAACAGAAACCGGCGAGACGCTGGAAACAGCGACGACCTAAAGGAAGAACGCGTCGTAACCCGCCTTGAAAGCCGCGACCAGGATGATGAGGGCGAAAATGCGCTGGAAGGCGCGCGCCGAAAGTTTTTTCTCGGCAAAAGTCGCCCCGGCCAGCCCTCCCAACAGCGCAGCCACCGCCAGCGGGACAATCATCATCAAAGGAACTCCACCCTTAAGACCGTGAGCCGCCAGCGCAACCCCCGAAATGACGAGGATGAGCGCGGAGTTCATGGCCGCTGTCTCACGGTGGCCGGCCCAGCCGAGGAAAAGAATCAGCGGCCCGAGAAAGACCCCGCCGCCTATGCCTAAAAAGCCGGACAGGAAGCCAATGACCGCGCCAGCCGGAATCGCAACCAGCAGGAGGCGCGCGCGGGCCGGGGGCTGTCCCTGTTCACCGATTTTTGGCGCATAGCGGAGCATGGCCAACGCAGCGACTGAGAGCGTAACCGCCAACACCGCCAGGAAAATCCGCCGGTCGGCAGTCACCAGCCCGCCGAGGAAAGCGGCAGGGATGGCGGGCAGCAGGAAGGGCAGGAACAGCCGCCATTGCAGCCGCCCGGCCAGCCCAAAACGTACCAGGGCCGCCCCGGTGACGACCAGGTTGAGCAATAACGCGGTTGGCGCCATCCCGGCTGCGGGCAGGCCCGCCAGGGTCATCACCGCCAGGTAGCCGGTTCCGCCGCCCAGCCCGACCGAAGCATAAGCCCCGGCCACCAGGAAAACCAGCGGAACGAGAATCAGCAGCAAACCCAGGGACAGGGATTCGTCCACGTCAATCGTCCTTTTCCTTTTGCTGGCGCAGACGCAAGACGAGGAAGAGCAGGCCAAAGCCAACCGAGGTCAGCAGGAGGGCGAGTTCGTTGGCGCGGGGGAGGTTGTTGGCCTGCACCGCGTCGTAAATTTCCATCGAGAGAGTCTGGGTACGCCCCGGAATATTGCCCGCCACCATCAGCGTCGCGCCGAAATCGCCCAGGGCACGCAGGAAGCCCAGCACCCATCCGGCCAGCAGTCCGCGCCAGATAAGCGGCAGGTGAATATGGCGGAACAAGCCCCAATGGGTGCAGCCATCCAACTGACCGGCTTCATCCACCTCGCGCGAGAGCGAAGCAATGCTGACCTGCACGGTCTGGATGACAAGCGGCAGGGCGGCCACTGTAGCGGCTATCACCGCCGCCAGGGGCGAAAAAACGACACGGATGCCAAAAAACTGTTCAATCCACGGGCCAAGCCCGCGCTGGCCGAGCAGGGTCAGCAGGTAATAACCGAGCAGGGTCGGCGGCAAGACAAGCGGCGCCATAATCAGCCCTTCGGCAACCCATTTGCCGCGAAAGGGAATTTTGACCAAGGCCCAGGCAATCAGGGTGCCAAACAACAAGGCCGCCAGGCTGGCCCAGGTCGAAACCCACATCGAAAGTGAAAAAGGCGTCCAGGTCATTTACGGAGCCGGGCTGGGAATAATTTCATCGGGCAGGACGAAACCGTATTTCTGCATAACGGAACGTCCGCTCGGGCTGTTGATAAAAGCAGCAAACTGGCGGGCAGGCTCGGGGTGCTTGCTGGCAGCGACGACAGCCAGGATTTGGTCGAGCGGATTGTGCAGGGAGTCATCCAGCAGCGTCCAGGTAATTTCCGGCACATCGGCGACCGAAAGGGCCACAATCCCAACCTGGGCGTCGCCAGCCTGGACGAATTGCAGCGCCTGGCGCACGTTCTCTGCGTAGACCAGTTTGGGCAGCACCTGTTGCCACACCCCCGCCGACTGCAAGGCCTCCTGGGCAGCCAGGCCATAAGGCGCATGTTGCGGGTTTGCAATGGCGATGTGGGTTATCGAATCGGAGAGCAAATCTTGCAGGCTTGTCGCCTGAACGCCTGAATCTTTGTTAACAGCCAGCACAATCCGCCCACGCGCATAGGGTGCAATGGTGTCAGGCAGGAGCAGGTTTTGCCTTTCCAGCCGCTCTATAAAGGCAAGATTTGCAGCGGCAAACAGGTCGTAAGGCGCGCCGTTTTCGATTTGCTGGGCCAGTTGCCCGGTTGAACCAAATACAAAAGTAACTTTATAGCCGGTTTCTTGCTCGAAGAGCGCGCCAATCTCGGTAAAGGCAAACTGCAAATCGGCAGCCGCGGCCACCGTCAACCCCGCAGGCTCCGCCGGGCTGGCGCAGGCGGACAGGCAGAGGCAGGAAAGAATAAAAAAGTGTGCAATTCGAGTCATAATGGGTTTTCTTTCATTTAATCGACGGTTATTTTACATTACCAGCCCCTGTTTGCCGCAAAATTTCAGAATCGTGTTACAAAGTGTATAAGAATCCCATAAGAACACCCCGAATAACCCCTTCGCAGCATATCTTCCGTAAATTTTTTGGTTAAAATAAATTCCTATGCCAACAACCTTGATTTTTCCATTCATCCTTCTCGCAACGGGCCTCCTGCTGGCGCTCGCCTTTTCCCACCCGGCCATCAGGCCGCGCTTGACCTCCGAGCGCATGGGCTGGATTTTGGCCCTGTTCCCTGCCACGGCCTTTATCACCCTGCTGCTGGCCTACGCCGGGAAACCTGCCGAAACCCCGCTGACTTTCAGCGCGGCATGGATTCCGTCGCTGGGAGTCAACTTCTCGCTGTATCTCGATGGCCTGGCCGCGCTGTTTGCCCTCATCATCACCGGCATCGGCACGTTGATTGTCATCTACGCCGGCCATTACTTTCACGGCGACGAAACCGCCTGGCGCTTCCAGGCTTACACGCTCTTATTCATGTCTGCCATGCTCGGCGTCGTGCTGGCCGGGGACCTGGTTACCCTGTTCCTGTTCTGGGAAGGGACGAGCATCTCCTCCTTCCTGCTGATTGGCTACAAGTATAAGGATGAAGCCGCGCGCAAGGGTGCGTTCAAGTCGCTGTTCATTACCGGTGGCGGCGGCATCGCCCTACTGGCAGGCTTCGCCTTTATTATGGTGCTTAGCGGCGGGTCTGATTTTGCGACCATCTTGACCAGCCGCGAAGTATTGCAGGCGAGCCCGCTCTATCCGGTCTTCTTCGGCCTGATTGCCCTGGGAGCCTTCACCAAGAGCGCCCAGGTGCCGGCCCACATCTGGCTGCCGGAGGCCATGTCGGCACCCACCCCGGCCAGCGCCTTCCTGCACTCGGCCACGATGGTCAAGGCTGGCGTTTACCTGCTGGCGCGTTTCAACCCGGTACTGGGCGGCAACGACACCTGGTTCTGGACGTTAAGCATCTTTGGCTTTGCCACCATGCTGACCGGGGCTTACCTCGGCCTGAAACAAAACGACCTGAAAGCCCTGCTGGCCTACTCGACCATTTCGCAATTGGGGGTGCTGGTCGCGCTGATAGGCCTGGGCCATGACTATGCCTACAAAGCCCTGGTGATTGGCATCCTGGCACACGCCCTGTATAAATCGTCCCTGTTTATGTCGGCAGGAATCATCGACCACGAAACCGGCACCCGCGACCTGAGACTGCTGGGCGGATTGCGCAAGCAAATGCCCATCCTGTTTATTTTGATGTTGATTCCGGCCCTTTCGATGGCCGGGCTGCCGCCCCTGTTCGGGTTCCTTGCCAAAGAAACCCTGCTGGCCAGCGCTGTCTACAAAGACCTGTCCGCCGTTCTCACCGTCATTTTTCCGCTGATGACGGTCTTGGCCGGGGCGATGCTCCTGGCGCAGTCGGGATTGCTCATTCGCGGGACTTTTCTCGGCCAACCGACAGACCCCAAACATCCGCCGCACGGACACGACCCCCACTGGGGATTTTGGCTGGCCCCGGCCATTCCGGCTTTTCTCTCGCTGCTGGTCGGCCTGATGCCCGAGCCGGGATTCCTGGTCAGCATCCTGGCCGACGCCGCCAAATCGGTCTATGGGGAAAGCGTCAAAGTATCGCTGGCGCTGTGGACGGGGTTCAACCTGCCCCTGGGCCTTTCGATTGCAGCAATCAGCCTCGGCTCGCTGCTCTTCTGGCAGTTGGCGCGCATCCGCCCAATTTTGGCATCCATCCTGCCCAACTTTAGCGCCAACAACCTGTACGACGCCACCCTGAACGGGATTGCCTGGGGCGCGCGCGAAGCCACCCTGCTCCAGCGCGGACAAATCCGCTTTTACATTGGCGTCATGCTCTTTACCACTGTTGCCATCTTCCTCTCGTTTGGGGCGCTGCCGCCGCTGGAGAAATTACAAGGCAGCCTGTCCTTCGAGGACCTGGGAAACCATTTCTTTTGGCTTCGAATCATCATCCTGCTGGTCGCCCTGCTTGGCTCACTGGCCAGCGTTCTCATCCTGCGCGACCTGCACGCCATCCTGGCCCTGGGCGTTTCAGGCCTGGCCGTAGCCGGGTGGATGGCCCTCGAACCCGCTCCCGATGTGGCCCTGGTACAGGTGGTGGTCGACATCCTGGCAACCATCATCCTGGTGCTGACGCTGACCATCATCCCGCGCAAGTTACGCAAGAAGGCGCGTGAATTCACCCTCAACCGCACCCGTTTTGGCGTTTTCCGCGACGCCTTCATTGCCTTTTCCCTCGGCCTGCTGGTCTTTGTCGTTTCGCTGGCATCCCTGAATACGCGCGACGAGCGCACAAACCTGGCCGAAGCCTATCATATCGACGGCGCAAAAACGTTGGCTGGCGCAAAAGACATGGTCGGCGCCATCGTTGTCGATTTCCGCGCCATCGACACCATGCTCGAAATCATGGTCTTCGCTTTTGCCGCGCTCGGAATTTACACCCTGCTGCACTTTACCGTCCGCAAGGCAAAGGACCAGGAGACCGAGCCGGAGGAACACCGCAACCCGCCAGGCGAGCCTCGCGGTTCATTCGGCCTGCCGACCTCGCCATTCCTGCACATGCTGGCCTACGCCGTCCTGCCGTTGGCGGTCATACTGGCCCTGACCCAACTGATTTACGGACACGACCAGCCCGGCGACGGCTTCACCGCTGGCGTGACCATTGGTCTGGCGATTGCCAGCTGGTACATCATCTTTGGCTACAATGCCACAAAAGCCAAACTCACCTGGCTCAACCCGGTTCGCCTGATAGGCATTGGCCTGGCGATTGCCCTCGTCAACGCCCTGCTCGGATTCGTGTTTGGCAAGGGATTCTTCGCGCCGGTCGATTACGGCGCAATGCTTGGCATTTCCGCCTACCTGCCGGTCGGACTGGTTTTGAGCAACGCCTTCATCTTTGAAATTGCCATTTGCGTTACCATCCTGGGCGCATCCGTGCTGATACTCGACAACCTCGGACACCCGACCGAAGCCGACACCGAAAGCACCGCCCTGTTGAAAGAAATCGGACAAGAATAAGCCATGAATTTCTTAACCGCTTTAGCCATTGCCACCATGTTTGCGCTGGGTTTGTTCCAACTCATGCGCCGCAACACGATACGCTCCGCAACCGGGCTGGTGCTGCTCTCGAACGCCGTTAACATGTTCCTGTTTACCACCGGCGCATACGACGGCGTTGCCGCCGCATACTACCAGGCCCAGGGGCCGGTCAGCGACCCCCTGCCGCAAGCCCTGGTGCTTACTGCCATTGTCATCAGCGCGGGCGGCTTTGCCTTTGTGCTCAGCCTGCTCTACATCATTGCCGAACGCTACAAAACCAGCAACTCAGACGAAGTGGAAGGATTGCGCAATTAATATGGACTGGCTCATCCTGCCCCCCTTGCTGATACCGTTTGCAGGCGTCTTCACCACCCTGTTGCTGCGCAAGCGCCGCCGCCTGCAAGCCTGGCTCTCGTTTGTATTCATCGTCACAGCCCTGGCATTCTCGTTATTCCTGGCCCAAAGAGTCATCTTCGAGGGTCACACATTCGTCCTGCAATCGGGACAATGGCCCGTCCCGGCAGGCATAACCCTGGTCGCCGACCCGTTGGGCGTGTTCATGCTGGTCATGACCCAGTTGGTGCTTACGGCAGGCATCCTGTACGCCACCGGCTCGACAGAGAAAGTTGTCCAATACCCCACCTTCTACCCGCTCTTCCTGGGGCTGGCAACCGGCCTGAGCGGCGCCTTCCTGACCGGCGACCTGTTCAACCTGTTCGTCTTTGCCGAGGTCATCGTCATCACCGGGGCAACCCTGACAGGCATCGCCGACGACAAGTACGGCGTCGAAGCCGCTTACAAATACTTCCTGATAAGCACTGTCGCCGCCGTCTTGTTCCTGCTCGGCGTTGGCTCCCTGTATGCATCCTACGGCACGCTCAACCTGGCTCAGTTGGGTGAACTCATCCAAACCGGTGAACTCAGGCCGCTTGCCCTGGCTGGCATGGCCTTCCTGACAGCCACCTTCCTGACCAAGAGCGCGGTGTTCCCCTTCCACTTCTGGCAGCCCGACTTCCACGCTGCCGCGCCGACAGCGGTCAGCGCCATGCTTTCCTCGGTAGTCGTCAAATTGGGCGTCTACGGCTTCCTGCGCATGACATCGCTCCTGTTTGTCAACGAAGCCGACACCCTGCGCCTGCTGTTGGTCATTCTCGGCGTGGTCGGGGTCATCTACGGCGGATTTGGCGCCGCCGGGACACACAACACCAAGCGTATGCTGGCCTACTCGACCCTCAGCCAGATTGGATTCATCCTGGTCGGCATCGGCTGGGGGACGCCCTTCTCGATTGCGGCGGCGCTGGTATTCACCTTCAACCACTCGCTGATTAAAGCCGCCATGCTGATGCTGGCCGGGGCAATTGCCAGCCGCGCCCCGGTCAAGAGCGCCTCATTTGAAGTCGTGCTCGGCGTCGGCAAAAACAGCCCGGCAGCGGGCATCCTGTTCCTGTTGGGCGGCATGGCGCTGGCAGGAATCCCGCCCACCAACGGTTTCATCAGCAAACTCGGTATCTTCTGGAGCGGTGTTGAAGCCGAACAATACCTGCCCCTGGCAGTCATCGGCGTCGCCAGCATTTTGACCCTGTTCTATGTCATCTCAGCCTTCATGAAAATCTGGTTCGAGAAGAATCCCAATGTCAAACCCAAACAGGGAGACTTACTGTTAGCCCCGGCCCTGCTGGTGCTGCTCTGCCTCGCGCTGGGCATCTGGGGCGACCCGCTCGTTGTTGCCGCCAACAACATAACCGCCTCGCTCGCCGACTCGTCCAACTATATTTCGGTCGTCAAAGAAGCCTCTGCCGCCCTGCTGCAAATTCCGCAGTAACCCGGCCCTCTCTACAAGGACATTTTATGGCTCGACTTCAAATTGCCCTGCCCCTGTTTCTCATTTACCTGGCGCTTTCGAGCAAACCAGCCGAAGAAACAGCCAACCATTCACCCATCCCGAACCTGGTCTTCGGCGCTTTTCTGGCAATCGGCATCAGCCTGTTGCTCTCAGACCGCAGACAGCCCTTTAACTGGTCGCGATTCATCCCCTTCCTTATCGGGCTGGTACGCTATGCCCTGCTCGTCATCGTGGACATGTTCGAGAGCGCCATCCAGGTTGCCCAAATTGTGCTCAACCCCAAACTGCCCATCAACCCCGGCATCATTGCCATCGACTCGGGCTGCAAAAACGACCTGGCAATGGCCCTGAGCGCGCACGCCATCACCCTGACCCCCGGCGAAATGGTGGTTGCCATCGATGAAAGCGGCATCATGTACACCCACACCCTCAACATCGCCCGCTCAAAAGAGTATGCCGAACAGGCCCAGGAACAACGCCGCAGCCTGCTCAGCAAAATTGTAGAATAAGGCTTGACCAATGGAACTGCTTGATACCACCTTACTTTTTGTCGCTTTCGGAGCGCTGATTATCCACGCCATCTTCCTCGTCATGGCCGTCCTGCGCGCCTGGCGCGGCGAAAACAGTTTCGACCGCCTAATAGGCCTCGACCTGACAGGCACGCTGATTTTATGTTCCCTGGTGCTGGTCGCCATCGTCGGAACCATCAGCGACTACAACATGAACATCAACAACGCAATTTTCATCGACGTCGCTCTGGGGCTGGCCGCCCTTAGTTACCTGACGACCATTGCCCTGGCCAAATATATTGTCGACCACAGGATGTTCTAAGATGCACGCTCTTGATACTATCAGCCCGCTTTTCAAAATCCTGGCCATTTTCTTCCTGGTTGTCGGCACAACCTTCTCGGCCCTGGGCATGTTGGGCGTCACCCGCCTGCCCGATGTTTACACCCGCCTGCACGCCACCGGCAAAGTCAGCGCCTTCGGGGCCGTTCTATTGCTGGTAGCCGCCATCCTGCTCACCCCCCTGACCATCTGGAAAGGGCTGGTGCTGATTATCTTCCTGCTGCTGGCCTCGCCTGTGGTCTCACACGCCATTTCCTCGGCAGCCTACAAAACCGGGGTTCCAATGGCCCAGGCCAACCGCGACGACCTGGCCGAACACGTCCAGCGCGGCGCGGGCAAAGACGTTTAGGCAATAAAAAGACTCGCCTTTCGGCGAGTTTTTTATTGCCCATCATCAGTCAGCCCAACCACCTCGGCCAGCAAGCCCATTTCTGTCAGGGCCTCCAGGATTTTGGATTCAGCCCCCGGGCGGATAACCGCCGCAGTCGGCCCAAGCGGCTCTGACAGGAATCGCCCCGCCTTTGAGTTTTTCAGTTCGCCCATCACCTCCGGCCTGGATACCCTTAAAACGACCAGGCGCTCGACCCGCGCCTCGCTGCCGTTAACTTCCCAGCGCTGGAGGGCTTTCACAAACGAAGGCGGAAGCGGCCCTGCGGCGTTCTTCGCCAGCAGGCTGAGCAACTGTCCCGCTTTTAAACCCTGCGCCTGGGCGCTCTTAAGCGAATTGGGGGTAACGCGATAACGATAATCGCCATCCGGCCTGGGCTCTTCCCATTCGCAAAAACGCGCCGCCTGGTAGCGTGCCCCTCGCGGGGTCAGGCGCGGCGCGCTGATGCGCCCGTTGGAGGCGACACTGATTTTGCCGTTCTCCTCGCTCATTGGGGCCACCGAGAGCAAACGGAATGCGCTGATTGGCGCATCATCTCTGGGCAGGGCCACATCGGCCAAGCCCAACCAATGCAAAATTTGGATGAAATAGCGCACCAGTTCACCCTCGACAGCCTCCCAATGCTCGAAACCGCGCAGGTACAGGCCGTCCGATTCGCGCTTGATGAACCAGGTATCATATTCCCCGCCCCGGCGCTGGAAGTCGGGCGAGGCGGCTTTCAGGTCGCGGATGAATGCCGAAAGACTCCACCACTGGCCTTTCGGAACCAGCGCCAGCAGGTCGAACAGGAAGGCGCGGGTCGCCAGCGGGTTGTTGCGCCAGCCGCCCTCACAAACCAGGCCGGGAATTTGGCGCAGTTCGTTAAAATCCGGGCTGGCGCGCCAGGCCTCGACAAAAGCCTCCAACGCCCCGGCGCGGGGAGTCTCGAAAAAGCCCTTGAGCGCATCCGGGTTCAACGTCCAGGCCGGGGCGGCAGGCTCACCCTGGGGGTTGGCCGGGCTGATAAAACCGGAAACAGTCAACAGGTCGAGCGCGAACGGCTGGTATACGCCCAGGGCCGGGATTGCCCTGCCGGTGCGCAGGGCAGCCAACAGCGTGGTCAACTCCTCCAATATCCCATCTGAAGCGGGCTGGGCTATCGATTTTTCGGCGGGCGTGACCGGGCGTCCAAGCGGCTTGTCGTCCGAGACGAGCGGCGCAATCTTGGGCGGAACAGGTTTTGGCGGCTCGGGCGGGGCGGCCTCCTGCGCCTCTTCCATAATCGGGAGACCATCGACATCATCGGTCTGTTCGGCTGTCGCATCAGCCTCCTCGTTCTTGAAGCCAATAAACTCCAGCGCTTCGAGCAGGTCGTCGGGAATGAAGGCGAATTCCTGCGGGCCTTTGGCGGTTTCAAAGAATGCCCGCGCAACCAGGGCGCGATACCACAGGGTCTCGGTGATGGAGGCCGGGCGCAGGTGCGGCTTTTCGCGGTCGCGTTTGCCGGGGCCCATCTCGCGGAGTTCGCCAAAGCGGCGGGTAAAGGCATCCCAGGACAGGCGGCCCGAAGCGTCTACCAGCGCGCCGATGGCGGTCTGGGCCTCGTCGGGCAGGGCTGTCAGCACTTCTTCGAGCAGTTCGGCATCGCACAGCGCGGATGCCAGTTCGACGGCGGCCTGGGCCGGGTCGGCGGAGGCCAGTTCGACGCCCCAAAGCGAGGCAACGATTCGCAAGTGGCCGAGGTCGTCGATGGGCAGGGTCTTTTCAAGGGCAGGCATAGGTTGATTTTATCGCAAGACGCGGGATGTAAAACAGCGTTTTTGTGCCAGGCAATGCAATCGTACAAATGGGGGAGTGACCTTGCATTCTTGTTAGGTTATAGTGAAAAATAATTCAAATACCCAAGGAGGCATCCATGAAACGAGTATTCGCAATTTTAATGAGCCTGGCCCTGTTCCTGAGCGCTTGTGGCGGCGGCCTGGGAGGCGGGCAGGCCGAACCGACGGCAGTCAGCCTGCCGACCGCCGTGCCAACGGTCGAAGCAGTGGCTGTGCCGACAGAGAAACCCCTGCAAAACGCCCAACCCGGCGATGAGCGCGCTTCCAGCGTTGATGGTATGATTTCGGTCTTCATCCCGACCGGCTCTTTCCAGATGGGCGGCCTGGACGCGGATGCGACAGCGAACGAGAAACCAGCTCGCAAAGTAACCATCAGCGCGTTCTGGATGGACAAGGTCGAAGTCACCAACGGCATGTACGCGCTGTGCGTGCAGGCTGGCGCATGCGAACTACCGCGCGATTTGAGTTCGGCAACCCGCCCGAGTTATTTTGCCAATGCAGACTTTAATGACTATCCTGTCATCAACGTCTCCTGGGAAGATGCGAAGACCTACTGCACCTGGGCCGGACGCCGCCTGCCCACCGAAGCCGAGTGGGAATATGCCGCGCGCGGCTCGGCTGATTTCCGCCGTTACCCGTGGGGCGACCAAAGCCCGACCAACAACCTCGCCAATTACGATTATGGCGTTCGCGATACCACCCGCGTTGGCTCCTTCCCGAGCGGCGCCAGCCCGTTTGGAATCCTCGATATGTCCGGCAATGTCTGGGAATGGGTGTCGGACTTCTACAATGACACCTACTACGAAACCGGCGCTTCTGAAAACCCGACTGGCCCGGCTACTGCCAGCGTTCACGGCCTGCGCCGCACCATCCGCGGCGGCTCGTGGCAGGATAGTTTCAAAGATGTGCGCCTGTCGAAGCGCGGTTTTGCGCTCGCGCCCGACCTGACTGCCGACAGCAAATCGGAAAAATACAAAGGTGATTTCAACAACCGTATCGGATTCCGTTGTGCTGCTGACAACTAAAGAATCCTCCTTGTAAACCAAAAAGAAGCCCCGGCAACCAAAACAGATTGCCGGGGCTTCTTAATATTGCCTAAAACCATGCCACCCCAATGACCCTTTGACTCGCCCTTAAACCTGTGGTAACATCGCGCCATCAACTTAATAGCCCCAATACGGCACTCTTATCCAGAGAGGCGGAGGGACCGGCCCGACGAAGCCTCGACAACCGGCTGACCTAGTGTCAGACACGGTGCCAATTCCGGCAGAGAACATCTGGGAGATGAGAGGGCGTCCGCGTTTTTCGCAATTGCCCTTTCAGGTTTACCGGAAGGGGCAATTTCATTTTTCAAGGAGAAACAAAAGCAATGACCATTACCTTCATGACTTCACCCAAACTGATGTTCACATCCGAGTCGGTTTCCGAAGGCCACCCCGACAAAATGTGCGACCAGATTTCAGACGCCATTCTCGACGCCTGCCTCGAGCAAGACCCGCGCTCGCGCGTGGCCTGCGAAACAGCCACCAAGACCGGCTTCGTGGCGTTGCTCGGTGAAATCACCACCAACGCGGTTTTCAACTATGACGAACTTGTCCGCAAAGTGATTAACGACATCGGTTACGACAACTCCGAAAAAGGCTTCGATGGCAACTCCTGCGGCGTTTTGGTCGCGATTGCCAAACAGTCTGGCGATATTGCCATGGGTGTCGATAAAGCCCTCGAAGCCAAAAAGGGCGAAATGACCGAAGAAGAAATCGAAGCCATCGGCGCGGGCGACCAGGGCATGATGTTCGGCTTTGCCTGCAACGAAACCCCGACCCTGATGCCCCTGCCCATTTACCTGTCGCACAAACTCGTCCGACGCCAGAGTGAAGTGCGCAAAAACGGAACCCTGCCCTGGCTGCGCCCGGACGCCAAAAGCCAGGTGACGGTTGAATATGCCTACGGCAAGCCCAGGCGCATTGACACCGTCCTGATTTCGACCCAGCACGCCCCCGAAATCTCGCAGGAAGAGATTCGCGCCGCCGTCATCGAACACATCATCGACCCGGTCATCCCCGCCGAACTGCGCGACGCCGATATGAAAATCTACGTCAACCCCACCGGGCGCTTCGTCATCGGCGGCCCGCAGGGCGACGCCGGGCTGACCGGCCGCAAAATCATCGTAGACACCTACGGCGGCATGGGCCGTCACGGCGGCGGCGCCTTCTCGGGCAAAGACGCCACCAAGGTAGACCGCTCCGCCGCCTACGCCGCGCGCTGGGCCGCCAAAAATGTGGTTGCCGCGGGCCTGGCCGACCGCTGCGAAATCCAGGTCGCCTACGCCATCGGCGTTTCGCACCCGCTCTCCGTCAATGTCGAAACCTTCGGCACCGGCAAAATCGGCGACGAAAAAATCGCCGAACTGGTCCAGGCCACCTTCGACCTGCGCCCCGGCGCCATCCTGCGCGACCTTGACCTGCGCCGCCCCATCTACCGCCAAACCGCCGCATACGGTCACTTTGGCCGCGACGACATCCAATTCCCCTGGGAAAATACCGACCGCGCCGAAGCCCTGCGCAAGGCCGCCGGACTGTAAGAAATTATACGGTCACCCACATCCCCGCCGCAAGCGGGGATGTTTTTTTCTGGTAGACTCACCGTGGCGCGGGATGTTATCCCGCTAATCATTTACCCCAAAACGCGGGATACTAGCCCGCGCTACGAGGCCCCTCATGACCAGAAAAATCCTTCTCACGCCACTCGTCCTAATCATCCTACTTGCCGTCTTCGCCACCCC
>JAGVAO010000113.1 GCA_020060235.1 Anaerolineales bacterium
GTCATCATCATCAATCACGGCCAGATTGTCTACCGCGACAAGGTTTCTAATCTCAAGCGCAAATTCCTGACCCGCAAAACGGTCGAGGTGCGCTATGCGGAGGAAGTGGCCGCGGGGTTCAGCGTCGAGGGCATGCAAACGCTCAAGGTCGGGCGTTATGGCGTCAAACTGGCCTTCGACACCCGCGCCGCCCCGGCGGATGTCATCCTGCCGCGCCTTTCAGCCGCCGGGACGCTGGTCGACATCACCATCTCCGACCCGCCGCTGGAGGAAGTGATTGCCATGATTTACGAGCAGGCCGAAGCCTGATGATGAAAAAATACTGGTCGATTTTTAAAATCCAACTGATTAACTCGCTGGCCTACCCCGGCGAGTTGATTGGGCGTTCGCTCATGATTCTGCCCTTCATGTGGATTTTCTACCAGCTCTGGCGGGTGACTTTTGCCGCCGCAGGGGCCGACCAAATCAACGGCCTGACGGTCGCCATGACCCTGTGGTACCTGATGCTGGCCGAGACCATCGAACTCAGCCGTCCGCGCCTCGCCAACGTCATCGCCGACGCGGTCAAGGACGGCTCGATCGCCTACATCCTGAGCAAGCCTTACGACTTCCTGCTCTACCATTACAGCAGTTCGATGGGCGAAACCATATTCCGGGGATTTCTCAACGCCCTGCTCGGCGGAGCCATGGTCTGGCTGCTGGTTGGCCTGCCCCCCGACCCGCGCGGATGGCCGCTGGTGCTGGTCACCGTCCTGGGCGCCTGGACGCTCAACTTCTGCATCACCGCCATGATTGGCCTGGCGGCCTTCGTCGTCGAGGACGTCTCGGCCTTCGTCTGGATCTACCAGAAATTCGCTTTCATCCTGGGCGGCCTGCTCATCCCGCTCGATTTTTACCCCGCCTGGCTGCAAACCATCGCCCATGCCATGCCCTTTGCTGCCATGATTTACGGGCCGGCGCGCCTGTTTGTCGAACCATCCCTGCCCGCCTTCGCCGCCACCTTCGGGATGCAACTGGCCTGGATTGTGGCCCTGTCGCTCCTGCTCGCGCTTTTCTATCGCCGCAGCCTGGTTCACCTGGCTGTTAATGGTGGATAAAATGAATAATCTCAAATTCCTGCTCGCTGTCTGGAAAGCCAACCTGCTCTCGGCGATGGAGTATCGCGTCTCCTTCCTGTCGCAGATGTTCGGCATGATGCTCAACAACGGCATTTACTTCCTGGTCTGGGTTATCTTCTTCGACCGCTTTGACAATGTGCGCGGATGGGGCGTGACCGATATGTACGTCACTTTCGGAATCACCGCCAGCGCCTTTGGCTTGGTTTCGATTTTGTTCGGCAATGTTTTTTTCCTGGGCGACATCATCACCCGCGGCAGGCTCGACTATTACCTTTCGCTGCCCAAGCCGGTTTTGCTGCACGCCCTTTCCAGTCGCACGATTTCGAGCGGCATGGGTGACTTCCTGTATGGTTTCCTGAGTTTCGCCGCCTCCGGCCTGATGACCGCCGAAAGCAGCCTGCGTTTCGTGCTGGCCATCCTGCTTTCCGCGACGGTCTTTGCCGCCTTCCTGGTGCTGGTGCAAAGCCTGGCCTTCTGGATAGGCAACGCCAGCAACCTGTCTTCTATGGCCGTCAATGCCATGGTCACGTTTGCCATTTACCCCATCACCCTGTTCGACAACACCGCCAAACTGATTCTGTTTACCCTCGTCCCCGCCGCGCTGATGGGCGCGTTGCCGGCCAGTTTTGCGCGCTCCTTCACCTGGGACGTGCTGGCCCAACTCTTCCTCGGCGCGCTGGCCTTCCTCGGTCTGGCAATCTTCGTCTTCCAGCGCGGCCTGCGGCGCTATGAAAGTGGAAGCGGGATACAGGTGGAAGTGTAGGAGCGCGTCAAATCGGGTAAAATAGCCGCACTATGCAAACCGCACTCGAAAAACTACGCAAATTCTTCCGTCTCGAAGCCGAAAACAAATACGAAAACAAAGCCGTCATCGGCGGCCTGGCCAAAATTCTCGACTTTTGGGAATCAGAAGCCCGCGCCGAGGGCGTGCCCGAGGAAACCATCCAACTGGTTGCCTCGCGCCTGCGCGACTACCACCGCCTGACCCCCGCCTCGCGCGCCGATACCTTGAAGGGGATATGGAAGCGAATCCAGGGCCAGGGCGAGTTCGCCATTCCCGAACCGGTCTACGCCCCCGAGGGCGAAGCCGAGCCGGAGCCGATGCCCGAGTGGCTGGCTCCTGCTTCCGAACAGCCGCAGCCAACCTCCAGGCCGCACCCCGCCCCGCAGCCAGAACCCGCCCCGACGCGCCGACCGGCCCCCTCGAAAGCCTCCTCCTACCCCGGCGCGCAGACCTCCCAGACTCCCGCCGCCCTGAATGCCGATTTAACCGTCCTGGGCGGGGTCGGCCCCAAAAACGCCTCCTCGCTGCAAAAACTCGGCATCCACACCCTCGGCGACCTGCTCTACCACTTCCCGCGCCGCTACGACGACTACAGCCAACTCCAGCCCATCCGCAACCTGATGTACGGACAGGTCGTGACCGTCATCGGCCAGATTCAATCCGTCTCCAGCCGCCAGGCGCGCGGCGGAAAAATGCAAATCATGGAAGTCATCATCTCCGACGGCTCCGGCGCATTGCGCCTGACCTGGTTCAACCAGCCCTGGCTGGCCAACCGCTTCAAGGAAGGCGTCAACATCGCCGTGGCGGGCAAGGTCGAGCAATATCTCGGGCGGCTGGTGATGAACAGCCCCGAATGGGAACTGGTCGAAGACGAGCACCTGCACACCAACCGCATTGTCCCGGTCTATGGCCTGACTGCCAACATCACCCAAAAATGGCTGCGCCAGATGATGGACCAGGTCGTCAACTACTGGTCGCCGCGCGTGGCCGACCCGCTGCCCGAAAGCGTGCGCGAAGCCGCCGGGTTGTACGGCCTGGGCGAAGCCATCCACCAGGCCCACTTTCCCGACAATCAAGACAATCTCAAATCCGCCCGCCAGCGCCTGGCCTTCGACGAAATCTTCTACCTGCAAATGGGCGTCCTGCGCCAGAAGCAGGATTTTGAAGCCGCCAGCGCGCGCGTCTTCGAAACGCCCGATGACTGGCTGGAAGCCCGCATCGCTGCCCTGCCCTTCCCCCTTACCGGGGCGCAAACCCGCGCCGTATCGGACATCCGCGACGACCTGCTGACCGGCCACCCGATGAACCGCCTCATCCAGGGCGATGTCGGCTCCGGCAAGACCGTTGTGGCCGCCCTGGCCGCGATGATGATTACCCGTCACGGGGCGCAGGCCGCCATCATGGCCCCGACCTCCATTTTGGCCGAGCAGCACTACAAGAGTTTCAGCAATTTCCTGGCCGCCGAAGGGGTTTTGGATGCGGGTCAGATTCGCTTATTAACCGGCGACACAGGCGCAGGGGAGCGCAGCGAAATCCACGCGGGTTTGGCCTCGGGTGAGATAAAGGTCCTGATTGGCACCCACGCCCTGATTGAAGACCCCGTCCAGTTCTCCGACCTGCAA
>JAGVAO010000086.1 GCA_020060235.1 Anaerolineales bacterium
CGGACGGCGTGGAAGCCAAAAACTGCTACCGCCAGAACTTCGCCGAAAGCGAAATCGGGCGCAACAAGGCCGAAGCGCTGGCCGCCCGCTACGGGCTTTCGTGGGGTGTGGATATCCTGGCCCTGCCGGCCCCCTTCCCGGTTGACCTGGATCGCCTGCTGGAAACAGACCGCCAGACCCACTATGAACTTTCGGTGGTGATCGGCTGCGTGGACAATGCCCCGGCCCGTTCCGCCATCCACGCCCACCTGACCGAAAAAGCCGGCTACGGCGCGGCGCGCTGGTGGCTGGACTGCGGCAACGACCGCCACAGCGGGCAGGTGCTGGTGGGTGGCTTCAACAGCAAGCACGACCAGACCAGCTTCCCGATCCCCGGCTACTGCGCCCGCCTGCCGCTGCCATCTGAACAGCACCCCGAACTGCTCATTCCCCAACCAACTGAAACCGCGCCCGATGGCAGCCTGTCCTGCGCCGACCTGGCCTTGCGCGGCGCACAGGGGCTGGCCGTCAACCAGCAGGTGGCCGCCATCGCCGGCGATTATCTGCTGCAAATGTTGGTGTACGGCACGCTGACCCATTTCCAAACCTACTTCGACCAGGCCTCCGGTACGATGCGCTCGACGCCCATCACGGAGAAGGCCCTGGCCCCCTACCTGACCGGCAAGGAGAACTCCGATGTATGACCATATGCTTCTCGAAATGGCCGAAACCGTTTCCCGGCGCTGCGGCGTGCGCGTTGACGATGCCATGAACGCCTTGATTACCTACTGGCAGGACAAGATCGCGCATGTCTGGCAGGTCGAGGATGTGTTCGAGTCGGCCCTCCAGGCCGGCAAGCCCATCACCCGCGCCAACGCGGTGGAACTGCTCAAACAGGTCTTTGACGGCCACGACTCCAGCCTGGGAATCACCTGGACCACCATCGAGTGTACCCTGGACGACTACCACCTGGACTTTGCCCGCCTGACCGAAGCCCAATATGCCGACGTGGTCGGCGTCTTCACCGTCTGGCGCAAGGAACATCCGGTCCGCCACCAATTCGGACTAGCCCCCGGCGATGTCCAACGCAACCTGCCCGAAGCCCTGGCCTTTGCCCGCCAGCTGGCCCTGGAGCATCCCGATGACACGGTCTGCCTGGGTTGTGGGCAGAACCCGACCCCCTGGCTGCTCGTCCGCTTTCAGGACGGGCAGGTTTCCATCACTGAAAGCGAGGAATGAAGTGTACGAATGGAACGAACCCTACGAAGATGCCTACCTGAAGGAACGCATCGTTGAAATTTCAGCGGCGCAACAACGGCTGGACGCCAAAGGCCAGCTGCTTTGCTCGACCTACGAACAACTCTGGCTGCCCGCCGTGAACAGCCTGCCGGATGTGAGTTACATCGGCCAGGAACGCTACAGCGCGCCCTATGGTTCCTTTGGGCCGCTCGTGAACCACCCTTTCCACGGCGCGCTGGCCTTCACGCCCCGTCCGGGTGCGGACCTGCCGCCCGTGCTGCGCACTTCACAGACATGGAACCCGGCCGGCGCTGCCCTGGATGTCGCCGGGCGCACGCTCAAAGTCGAAGTAGGGGATGTGGCAATCACCTTCACCGGCGTCAACGTTCATCGCAAACCACACGAACTGCTGCGCGACATCAATCGCGAAATGGTGCGGGCGGAAACAGGTGCGTACCTCTGGCGGATTGAGCCTGTGCCGGCCCCGATTTGCATCCTGCACCTTTATCCCGAAGGGGATGTCCCCTGTCTATCCAATGCCCACACCCGCGCCGATGTGACCGGCTATGCCCTGCTGACCGACCGCCCCTACCAGCATACGCTGGTCTATGCCGGACTGGCTGCCCACAAGACCAGCATCGAAAGCCTGTGGGCTTCGCTCATCCGGGGCAAGGCCGGGGCCTCGATGCGCGGGGTTTCCCTGGTCGCCGACGGGGATGTAAAACTCCTGGCCACCGCGCTGCCCGATTTTGGCGTCGTGCACGCCGGGATTCTCGTGCGCAAGGCTCTGCCCGGTCAGTGGGAGGCCACTGACGACTGCGCCTATGCCCTGGTGTTCGATCCGGGCGTGAACGTGGAAACCGAACTTCAAACCCTGACCGTGAAGCGCCTGCAGGAAAGCCTGGCCTTTCCCATCCCGGACGAATGGGCCAGGACGGTCTGGGCGTATGCGCTGGATGCCGGGTATGTGGGGCGCCTGGAAACGGGCGGGGACTGCCGGGCAGGCGTGCGCATCGACCTGACCAAAGACTGGCAAACGCTGGTTAACAATCTGCTGGAACAGGACATTCTGAAAATATAGGAGGCGCAAGCATGTTTCAAACCATCCAACCCCGTGAGATTTTTGACCCGGCTTGCTGGCAGGTGTCCGAAGACTACCCCTCCTACTGGCTGGCCCAGATGCGCAAGCAGGACTGGATCCGCCTGCTGCTTCTGCTGTCCCTCAAGCCGGCCCGCCGCGCCAACAAACCCGTCCTGGCCGGCCAGGCGCTGGAACGGCTGGAGTTCAAGGTCTGCGAATCCTGGCTGGAAGCCTACCAGACCTGGAAGGCCCATCCAGGTTCGATCATCATCCAGTTCCGCCATTCGTACACGGACTGGACACGCGGCATTCCGGAGATCCTGCCGCCCGACAAGGGCGACCGGCTGGGGGTAGCGAACATCGCCGGCCGGCTGGTGTGCCGGCCTAAATGACAATCCTTGAACGAACAGCCCTCGCTTCGTGCGAGGGCTGTTCGTTCTTCCCAACATCATTCTTGAAAGGATGGTGTACATGATCACCGAGAAGAAATGCTCGACATGCAAACAGGTAAAACCTGTTTCCGAATTCTATAAGAGAGCTGATCGCAAAGACAAGTATTCGAGCCGTTGTAAAAACTGTCATGCACAAGCTGTAAAAAAATGGCAGGAGAACAACGTGGATTACTTCAAAGAAATTAACAAAAGGTGGAAACAGACACATCCTGAACAACATGCCCAGCATAACAAGAAATGGGCCAGTAAAAATCAAGACAAGGTTCAAGCAATGAATAAGGATTGGAGAAATAGAAATCCCGAATATGGTAGCAACTGGCGCAAAAACAACTCTGACAAAATTCGAAATTACCAACAGGTTCGCAGGGCGCGAATAGAAAGCAATGGAGGCAACTTAACAGTTGAGGAATGGAACTCCATCTTGAATTTCTACGGTCATCGCTGCCTTCGCTGCGGGCGCACCGATGTCAAACTGACCATTGACCATGTTTTGCCGATATTTTTTGGCGGGACACACACCATCGACAATGTTCAGCCCCTATGTGGACCGTGCAATTCAAGTAAACGCTACAAACATATTGACTACCGAAAGGAACTCTACCATGAGACCACCAGCTCTTGAGCGTATGGGCTATTACCCGACATCCAATCCCGTCGCTGACCTGCTCAAAACCTACTTCATCCCCGCCGACTCCGGCCGCCTGCTTGACCCCTGTGCCGGCGAAGGCGTTGCCGCCGCCATCCTGGCCAATGCCCTGAACTGCGCCAGTTGGGGCGCGGAACTCTCCCCGGCGCGCGCAGCCCTGGCCGCTGAAAAGATGGACAGGGTCTTCAATGCCCCCTGGCAGTCCTGCCACCTGACATCTGAATCGATCACCCTGCTCTTTCTCAACCCGCCGTATTCGCATGACCGCCTGGGCGACCAAAAACGCCTGGAACTGGAGTTCCTGAAATCCACCACGCCGAAACTGGTGCGCGGCGGGGCGCTGGTTTACATCGTGCCGCACGCGCTCCTGCATGACAACGATGTCGCCACCCACCTGGCCGGCTATTACGAAAACCTGACGGTCTACCGCTACCCGGACACTGGTTTTAACCAGGTAATTGTGCTGGGCCTGAAACGGCAGAAGTACAAGTTGCCCTCGGCGGAGGAAGTCGGCCAGGTGCAGTCCTGGGCCGACATCGAACCGCCCATGCTGGTGGACGCGGCCCAACCCATGTACCAACTGCCGCCGGCCCCCGACAAAGGCGCGGGTGGTCAGGCGGTGCGCTTCAGCCGGCTGGACTGGCAGCCCGAGGAAGTGGTGGACGCCACACAGAAACGCGGCCTGCACACTACCAAGGAATGGCTTGACCTGCTCAACCCGGAACGGGCGATGGGCAGTTTCAAGCAACCGGTGATGCCCTTGAAAAAGGGCCACATCGCCATGTTGATGGC
>JAGVAO010000103.1 GCA_020060235.1 Anaerolineales bacterium
ATTGCGGCCCAGGGCCAGGCGCAGTCGAAGGTTATCCAGGCTACGGCGGAGGCCGAGGCGCGGGTTATCCAGGCGGAGGCGGAGGCCAAGGCGCTCGAGCTGATTGCCGCAGCCCTGGCGGAAAATCCTGACCTGCTGACCTACCAGTACATCACCAAACTCTCGCCGAACATCCAGGTCATGTTGCTGCCGAGTAATGCACCCTTCCTCTTTCCATTGCCGGATATGAATATTCCGCAATAGCAACGCACTGTTGATACCGCTTGAAATTGATATATAACTGGAAAGCGGCAAGGGTTGGGTGGTAAAATCCTTGCTGCTTTCCATGCTTTATATTTTGGAGACCCTGATGAATGAGCAAGGCACGTTGGGCAGGCAGGTGCGGCTGACGACGCTCTCCAGTTGTGCTGGCTGAGCGTCGAAACTAAACGCGGAAACGCTGGCGCAGGTGCTGCGCCCTGTCTCGAATTTGTTCGACCCTAAAGATTATCCTGACCTGTTGGTCGGCATCGGTGACCCCGACGATGCCGCTGTTTGGCGTTTGGATGAGCGGCGTGCCCTGGTGGTCACAACCGACTTCTTCACCCCGGTGGTCGATACGCCCTATGAATATGGTGCGATAGCGGCAACCAATTCGCTTTCAGATGTTTATGCGATGGGCGGCCAGCCCTTCCTGGCCCTCAACGTGGCGGCCCTGCCGCCCGATTTACCGTCCGAAGTCAGCGCTGAAATCCTGCGCGGCGGCGCGGAAAAATGCCGTGAGGCCGGGGTCGTTGTGGCGGGCGGTCATACCGTGCAAGACAAAGAGCCCAAGTTTGGCCTGGTGGTGCTCGGATTTGTCGATTACGACAAGATGATGACCAAGGGCGGCCTGCGCGTAGGCGATGCGCTGGTACTGACCAAGCCGCTCGGCTTTGGCGTTACCACCACCGCCATCAAGCGCGGCCTGGCTTCGCCCCAGGAAGCGGACGAGGCGATTGCCTGGATGAGCCGCCTGAACAGCAGGGCTGGCGCGCTGGCAAATGAGTTTGGCCTGCGCGGCGCGACCGACATCACTGGCTTTGGCCTGCTCGGTCATTCTTCTGAAATGGCCCGGGCCTCGAAGGTTGGCCTGCATTTTTATTTCGACCAAATGCCTTTTCTCTCCTGCGCGATGAAGTTTGCCGAGCAGTGGATTTTCCCCGGCGGCTCGTCAGACAACAGCCTGCACTTTGGCCCGTTCGTGCGTTTTGCGCCCGAAGTGGACGAAACCCGCCAGATGTTGCTCTTCGACGCACAGACCAGCGGCGGCTTGCTGCTGGGCGTTCCGCAGGAAAGATTGCCAGCCCTCCTTGTCCGCGCCGCCGAACTCGAACAACCTGCCTGGGTGGTGGGACTGGCTGTCGAGGGGGATGGAATTGATGTGCGCCGGGGGCCAGGATAAACCGCTTGAAATTAAAATCGAAGCGATGTGATGTACAATTAAAAATATTCTAACGATGGAGAATCATGTCTGAATCGGGACTAGAAATTCTAATTATCCTGCTGCTTGTTTTTCTTAACGGGATTTTTTCGCTCTCTGAAATGTCGGTTGTTTCCTCGCGCAGGGTGCGTTTGCAGCAGCGCGCCAATGAAGGGGACGCCGGCGCTTTCAATGCCCTGCAGCTTTCCGAGAACCCCAATAATTTCCTTTCCACAATCCAGATAGGCATTACATTAATTGGTATTCTTTCGGGTGCAGTGGGTGGCGTTGGCATTAGCAAATTGCTGGCGGAGTGGATTGACGATATTCCCATCCTCGAGCCGTATGCCACCACAATCGGCATTGCCCTGGTGGTCTTGGTGATAACCTTCCTGACCTTGATACTGGGGGAATTGGTTCCGAAACGGCTGGCCCTGCACAGCCCGGAACGCATCGCCGCGGTAATTGCCGCACCCATGTCGATACTGTCGCGCATTTTTTCACCGTTGGTGCGTGTGATGAGTTTTACCACCGACCTGGTTTTGCGCATCATGGGGGTCAAACCCAACCTTGAGCCGCCGATTACGGAAGAGGAAATTCAGGTGCTGATAGACCAGGGCACCCAGGCGGGCGTTTTCGAAGAATCCGAACAGGATATGGTTCAGGGCATCTTCAGCCTGAACGACCGGCGCATCTTTTCGTTGATGACCCCGCGCAGCGAAATCGCCTGGCTGGATGTCAACGACACCCCCGAAGAAATACGCCAGAAAATCGAAGAAAGCCCCTATTCGCGCTTCCCGGTCTGCGAGGACAGCCTCGATAGCATCATCGGCATCATTGAGGCCCGCGACCTGCTGCTCGAAAGCCTGCACGGGCAAGGCCTGCAACTCAAGCGCAACCTGCAGCAGCCGGTTTATATCCCTGAAACCGCCCTGGCCTCGCGCGTTCTCGAACTTTTCAAGAGCGAAGATGCCGAACTTCTGCTCGTCATCGATGAGTTTGGTTCGGTGCAAGGGCTGGTCACGGTCTTCGACATCATCGAAGAAATTGTCGGCGACATCGACACGCCTCCCCAGGCCACCCAGCGCCAGGACGGCTCCTGGCTGCTCGACGGCATGTTGGAAGTCGAAGACTTCAAGGAAATTTTCAACCTGCGCCATTTGCCCGATGAAGACGAGTACGAAACCCTGAGCGGCTTTGTCATGCTCAACCTTGGCCGGGTTCCGCAGGCTGCCGACAAGTTCGAATGGAACGGTCTGACCTTTGAAGTCATGGACATGGACGGAAAGCGGGTCGATAAAGTCCTTGTTACCTCCAAGCCAAAAATTACCCCTAAAGATGAGTCTGCCAGCGCCCCTGCCGCCGATTGAGTTTCACTCGCGCCGTTCCAGTGTCTATGGCCGACGCGGAATGGTTGCCTCCTCCCAGCCCCTGGCGACCGCCGCCGGGCTGGAAATTTTGCTTCACGGCGGCAACGCTGCCGATGCCGCTGTCGCCGTAGCCGCCGCGCTCAACGTCACCGAACCGACCTCGACCGGAATCGGCGGCGATATGTTTGCCCTGTTTTACGAGGCCAAAGCCGGCCAGGTGACGGCCCTCAACGGTTCTGGCCGCGCCCCGGCGGGATTAACGCGCGAGCGGATTCTGCGCGAGTGCCTTTCACCCGCGCTCCCGGCGTACCACCCGTTTACTGTCACCATACCCGGGGCCTGCGCAGGCTGGTGCGACTTGCTCGACCGGCATGGAACGCTTTCAATGGCCGAGGTGCTGGCCCCGGCCATATCCCTGGCCGAGGGCGGATTTCCGGTTGCCCCGACCACGTCCTACTTTTGGCAGGCTGGCGCAAACCGCCAGTTAAAAACCGCCCCGAATGGCCACGAATTGACCATCGAGGGGCGCGGCCCAAATCCCGGCGAAATCTTCCGCAACCCCGGCCTTGCGCGCACCTTCCGGGCAGTGGCAGAAGGCGGCAAAAAGGCCTACTACGAAGGGCCGATTGCCGAAGCGATAGTCGAAGTCCTGCAAAAAGCCGGCGGCCTGATGACCGCTGCCGACCTGGCCGAACACGCCTCGACATGGGAAGAACCCGCCAGCGTCACCTTTGGCGATTATCGTATCTACGAATGCCCGCCCAATGGACAGGGAATCACGGCCTTGCTGGCCTTCAACCTGCTCGAAGGCTTCGGCCTTGCGGGCCTGCATCCGCTTTCGGTGGAGCGTCTGCACCTTGAAATCGAGGCCCTGCGCCTGGCCTTCGCCGATGCGCGCTGGTATGTCAGCGACCCCGAATTTAATAACATTCCGCTGGCAGAATTGCTCTCCAAAGACTACGCCGCCGAGCGCCGCAAACTGATTGACCCCAAACGCGCCAGCCTCAACCAGAAGCGCGGAACGCCGGTTGCTTCGAGCGATACGGTCTATTTCTGTGTCGTCGACGAATTTGGCAACGCCTGTTCATTTATCAATAGCAATTACATGGGCTTTGGCACGGGCATTGTGCCAAAAGGCTGGGGCTTTAGCCTGCAAAACAGGGGACATAATTTCAGCCTCGACCCTGAACACCCCAACCGGCTTGAGCCGAAAAAGCGGCCTTACCATACGATTATTCCCGGTCTGATAACCCGCGCCGATGGCAGCCTGTTTGGCCCCTTTGGCGTAATGGGCGGCTTCATGCAGCCGCAGGGACATTTGCAGGTCGGCCTGGCGCTGCTGACAGACGGCCTCGACCCGCAATCTGCGCTCGATTTGCCGCGTTTCTGCATCGATATCGATAACGGCGAACAGGGCGGCGCGGTGCTTTTAGAGGAGGGCATTCCCTGGCGCGCAGCGGCGGAACTGGCGGCAATGGGACACCCGGTGAAACCGGTCAGCGGCTGGGGGCGGGCAACCTTTGGGCGTGGACAAATCATCCTGCGCGATAGCGCGAGCGGCAGGCTGACGGGTGGCAGCGACCCGCGCGCCGATGGGTTGGCGATGACGTTATGAGAAAAATCCCATCTTCAATCGCCCTGCGTTTGGCGGTTTGGTTCCTGGCGCTATCCTTCCTGCCGCTGGGGGTCATGGCTTTTTTCACTAACTACGATGTGATGAATGCCTTTGAGCGCCAGGCTATCGAATATCAACAAGAGCAGGCGCGGTTGAATGTGGAAATCTTGTCTGATTCTCATGCGGGTGAGAATGAATTTATGAGCCATCTTTTGCGCGGTCAGCCGAAAGATGGCGAACATTTTATTGTCGATACGCGGGGGTTTATTTTATTTCACCCAAATGAGTTGCGGGTTGGCAGGTGGATTCAGCACTTTTACGCGCCAGAAACCGTTGATGTCATCTTGTCGAACCCTGAAGGCGGTCTTATTGACAGCGATGCGGGCTATATTATCGGGTTCAGCCATTTTCCAGACGATGATTGGGTGGATATTGTCGCGGTTGAAATTTCGCCGCTCCAAAACGTGATTTCGGGGCTGGTGCGGGCCTCCTCGCTTCAGTTGGGGGTCAGCCTTTTGTTTATTTCCCTGGCCTGGGGGCTGGTGACCTGGGTCGTGCTGGTTGGCCCCCTGCGGCGGCTGACTCATGCCGCGCGCGAAATGGGGCGCGGTAATATGGATGTGGAAGTTGACACCTCCCACATGGACGATGAGTTGGCCCTGCTGGGCTTTACCTTTAATGAGACCCAGCAGGAAATTCGCAACCTGGTGGGTGGTTTGCAGCGCCAGGTGGATGAACTTGACCGGGCTTATTTCTCGCTCTGGAAAAGCGAGGAACGTTCGCGCCTGATTTTTGATTCGATTAATGACGCCATTGTGCTGCTATCCATTAAGAGTGGCGCAATATTGGATGTGAATGAAAAGTTTTTTGAAATATCCGGATACAAACGCGAAGACCTGAGCCTCCTGTCTGCCAGGGATTTATCTTCCGGCCTCGAAGGCTATACGTTCAGGAATCTGCTGCGTTTTATCCGGCGTGCCCGCAAGGGCGAACCGCAGATGTTCGAGTGGCAAGCGCGCTGTAAGGATGGCTCGTACCTGTGGGTGGAAATTAACGCCCGCTCTGCCAGCCTGGAAGAGGACAATCAGCACATGGTTATCGTAGTGCGTGATATTGACCAGCGCAAGCGTAACCAGCAAATTCAGGTTGCCATGTACCGCATTGCCCAAATTGGGCAGGCGCAGCCAAGCCTGTATGAATTCTTTTCATCGGTACACCAGGTTTTACAGACCATTTTCCCGTGTCCCAACCTGACGGCAGCCCTGTATGGCGACAGCCCGGAGGATGTGTACTATCCATACCGCCTGGATGAGCACGAACTCTTGCCACAGGCGCAGGGCGAACTGGACAAAACCCTGTTGCAGGCCATGCGAAAAAACGAGGGCGCTTTATGGATTAATGCGGGAAACATTGGTGATTACCTTGAAGTACCTGTTGACGATTTCGAAATTAACTTCAAGGATTGGATTGCAATTCCTATGCAAACATCCCGACGTTTGCAGGGAGCGCTGATACTGAGATATTACACATCTTCTTTACAACTTGCCCGCGCAGACCTGGAATTTCTCTCGTTGATTTGCGTGCAGGTTGCTGCGGCCCTTGAGCGTAAACTGGCCGAAAAAGCCTTGCGAGAATCTGAAGCGCGCTGGCAGACCTTGATGAAGAGTTCGCCGCAGTTAATTATGACCGTGAACCGGGCAGGCGAGATTTTGTTTGTCAACCAGCCGCTCTCAGGCTTAATCGGGGATACACAGCCTGAAGATGCGTTTTTTGGTTTTTTGCCCGGCCATAATATCGAGGAAAAAAAGCAGGTGCTTGGCCGGGTTTTTAATCAGCGGGCGGCCATATCTTTCGAGTTTTCGATATATAACCTCGACGATTCTGAAACCTGGTTTTCCGCCAACCTTGCTCCGGTTGTGGATAGCGGCAGGGTGGACCTGGCCATCTTGAACGCAATGGATATTACAGTGCGCAAGAAGGCCGAAGACCAGGTGCTTCGCCTGAATGACCAATTGGAACAGCGTGTTCGTGAGCGCACTGCATTGCTTGAGGCTGCCAACCAGGAGTTGGAGTCGTTTTCTTATTCCATATCGCACGATTTGCGAGCGCCGCTGAGGGCCATTAACGGATTTTCGCGTATTTTGCAGGACGAGTTTGCGGATTCGGAGTCGGAAATGCGCCACCGTTACCTGGCACTCATCCGCGAGAACGCCCGCCAGATGGGGCTGCTGATAGACGACTTGCTGGCCTTCTCGCGCCTGGGTCGGCAAAAGCTGAATATGCAGCGCATCCCTGTGCGCGAGACCATCGAGCAGGCGGTCGCCACCCTCGCCCCGGAAATCGAAGGCCGCAAAATCGACCTGGTCATCCCGGAACAATTACCCGACTGTATCGGTGACCCGGTCTTGATTAAACAGGTCTGGATTAATCTGCTCTCGAATGCCTTTAAATTCACTCGCCAGAACCCGAATGCGCGAGTCGAGGTTGGCTTTGAACAGAACAGCGGCAAAGTGATTTATCACCTGGCCGATAATGGCATTGGTTTTGACATGAAATATGTCGATAAACTTTTCGGGGTCTTCCAGCGCCTGCACAGCTCTGAAGAGTTTGAAGGCACCGGGGTGGGGCTGGCAATCGTCCATCGGGTGATTGGCCGACACGGTGGGCGCATTTGGGTCGAAGCCGAACCGGCCAAAGGGGCGACCTTCTTTTTTTCCTTACCTTCCAAAATTAAAAAGCGTGTTAAAAACTAGTCATCACTTGGTATACTATTTAGGACAGTTATACGCACGGAGGATGAAATGCCGGATGGCCCCCTTGAAATTTTGCTCGTAGAAGATAACCTGAACGATGCCGAGTTGTCGATTTATGCGTTAAAGAAGTTCAAAATAGCCAACTCCATTTATCATGCCCGTGACGGTGCCGAGGCCCTGGAATACTTGCTGAATCAGGTCGAGGATGGTGGCCCGAAACGCACTCCGCGCTTGATTTTGCTTGATTTGAAACTTCCAAAAGTGGATGGTCTTGAAGTGTTGAGAACCCTCAAGTCGGACCCTGCCACGCAGTCTGTGCCGATAGTCATCCTGACTTCTTCGCGTGAAGAGCGCGATATTATCGAAAGTTACAACCTGGGCGTCAACAGTTACATTGTCAAGCCGATTGATTTCGAGCAATTTACCGATGCTGTCAGGAATGTTGGTCTTTATTGGCTGCTTTTGAACCAAAGCCCCACCTGAAAGGGGATGGTCTTGATGATATGGAAGAGTCATTAAGAGTACTGGTTTTGGAGGACCGCCCCGCCGATGCCGAACTCGTCTTGTACGAGCTAAAGCGCAGCGGATATAAATTCTCGCACAGGAGGGTCGATACCCAGGTTGATTATGCCCAGGCCTTGAGTGAGCCAATCGATATCATCCTGGCGGATTACAGCCTGCCGCAGTTTAATGCCATGCAGGCCCTGCACCTTTTACAGGAAAGAGGCCTTGACATCCCCTTTATTGTCGTTACAGGAACCATCAGCGAGGAAGCCGCCGTAGAAACCATGAAACAGGGCGCGGCAGATTACCTGCTGAAAGACCGCCTCAGCCGCCTGGGCCAGGCGGTTCAACGCGCATTGCATGAAAAACGCCTGCGCGATGAAAAAAGGTCATCCGAAGACAACCTGCGTATCTCCGAAGAAAAGTTCTCGAAGGCATTTCGTATTTCCCCTGATGCGATTGCCATTGTACGCTATGCCAATTCCGAATACATCGAGGTCAACGAAGGCTTTACGCAACTGACCGGCTACGCAGCCGATGAAGTTGTCGGCAAGACCGGGTTGTCCCTTAACCTGTGGGCCAACCTTGAAGAAAGCAATCGCTATCGCGAACAAATACGTGAGCGGGGTGAAATCAACAACCTTGAAGCCGTTTTCAAGAAAAAGGACGGTTCGCTTTGGATAGGCCTCATTTCTGCCCGCACGATAGAATTCAGGAACGACCTGCACATCATCTCTGTCACCCGCGATATCACTCAGCGAAAACGCGCCGAGTTGGAACTACAGAGAGCGCACCACGACCTGACCGAAGCCTATGAAGCCACCATCGAAGGCTGGTCGCGCGTACTCGACCTGCGCGACAAGGAAACCGAAGGCCACACACAGCGCGTCACCGAAATGACCATTCGTCTTGCCCGCGCCCTCAATGTTCCCGAAGATGAAATTGTCCACATCCGGCGTGGGGCGCTTCTGCACGACATCGGCAAAATGGCTATCTCTGATGGCATCTTGCAAAAGCCCGGCTCACTGGACGAAGAAGAGTGGAAGCAAATGCGCCGCCACCCTGAATATGCGTACGAAATGCTGCACCCAATCGCTTATCTCAGGCCGGCCCTCGACATTCCATACTGCCATCACGAGCACTGGGATGGCTCCGGCTATCCACGCGGCCTCAAAGGCGAGGAAATCCCCCTTGCGGCGCGCATTTTTGCCATCGTGGACGTCTGGGATGCCCTGCTCTCCAATCGTCCCTACCGCAAAGGCTCCACCACGCAGGCTGTGTTGGACTACATCCAAAAGCATGCCGGAGTTTTCTTCGACCCGCTGCTGGTGGATTCTTTTACCGAACTGTATCGGCAGGGCGTGTTCGACAATACCCAGATATCCCGCATGACCCGAGAGACCGGCAGCACCTACAATATTATTGAATGAGTCGAAACCAGGTTTACTCGTTGCTTGCATTGCTTGGGGGATTTGTTCTCCTTACTGCAATTTGCTCCTCCCTTGCCTATGCTGGATGGTGGCTTTCGCGCCCGCCTGAAATTCCTACCGTTGTATTTGCCACTCGCCCCCCGGTTGGGGCGGAATCGAACGCTCCCACCCCCGGCCTGGATTCGGCTCCCTTTGCATCCCCAACGCCCCGGCCTGGCTCCGGCCCGTTCGGCAAAATCGTCTATGTTTGCCAGGTGTTCAAAACCAGCGCCAATGACCAAATCTGCATCATGGATGCGGACGGAGGCAACCAGCGCCGCCTGACCACTGAAAACCGCTCGAAGCATTTTTATCCCTCGCTGGGGCCGGACGGGCTTTCGATAGTTTTTTCATCCAACCTGCACGGTCAGGGCGTTTACGATATTTATGAAATGGATTTGTCGGGCAATATCAAGCGATTAACCAGCGGAATCGGTATTCTGACTGCGCCTGAAATTTCCCCCGATGGCACACAAATTGCCTTTACGCGCGGCGACGGCGTTGATAAAACCGCCGTCTGGGCCATGAACCGCGACGGCAGCAACCCGCGCGAAATATATCCGAATGGGTGGGACCCCACCTGGTCGCCGGATGGCGCAAAAATCATGTTTGCCTCTGCCGTGCCGGGGTACGGCATCCAACTGGCTTCGGTCAACCTCGACGGCTCCGGCTTCCAGCGCATCAGCAACCTGCCAGACCTGCGGGGCCGCAACGACTGGTCGAACGACGGCCGCTGGCTGGTCACTTATTCGGGCAAGCCCTGGCGGCGCGAATTGTTCATGATGAACCCCGACGGCTCCTCGCCCTTCCAGGTTTCCCCGGCGGGAGGCAACAGCCAGGGGCCGGGTTTTTCTCCTGACGGCGGCTGGATTACTTTCACATCTTATTTTGACCGTTATAATGATGAACATGGCTGCGAAATTTATATCGTCCGCATAGATGGCAGCGACCTGCGGCGGCTGACAAACAACGATTACTGCGATTGGCAGCCACGCTGGGGGCCTTGACGGCAAGATTGGTATAGCGTATGGCAAAAATACTTTTGACCGAAGATGAAGATTCCCTGCGACTGATGACCCGCACCGTGTTGGAACTGGGCGGACACCAGGTTTTTGCTTACCCCAACGGGCAACTGGCCCTGGAGTCTTTCGAGGAAATCAATCCTGACATTGTTGTTTCGGATGTTTCCATGCCAATTCTGGATGGTTTTGGCCTGCTCGACCAGGTGCGCCGCTTGCGCGCCGGGGCGGTGGTCCCGTTTTTGTTCCTGACGGCCCGCTCCGAGCGTTCGGATGTGCGCTTTGCCCGCAACCTGGGCGCCGACGATTACCTTTTCAAGCCCTATGATGCCGAGGAACTGCTCGAGGCCGTTGCCGCCCGCCTGGAGCGCCGCCGCGCAATCGAACTGTTCGAGTCGCGCCAGGCGCATTTGCAGACAATCATCATGCTTGCCAACCTGATAGAAGCCCGAGATGAATACACTCGCGACCATGTCCAGCGGGTGCAGGCCCTAGCAACAGAACTTGGCAATGCCCTGGGCTGGACGCCCGAAGCCATGACCATTTTGGAATACGGTTCGCTCCTGCACGATGTCGGCAAGATAGTCGTTCCCGAAACGATTTTGAACAAGCCCGGCAAACTAACCCCCGAAGAAATAGAAATCATGCGTTCGCATACCACCGTTGGCGCGAAAATTTTCGAGAATGTTCCCCATTTGCGCGAGGCCCTGCCCTATATCCGCTATCATCATGAACGTTGGGATGGCGCTGGCTATCCCGATAGGTTGGAGGGGGAAAACATTCCGCTGGAGGGCCGCCTGATGGCGATTGTCGATTTCTTCGACGCGCTGAGCAGCGAACGTTCCTATCATCAAGGCAGGCCGGTTCCTGAAGTGCTGGAAATGATAAGGCAAGGAGCGGGTACGCACTTCGACCCGGTGATGGCGGAGGTGTTTATTTCCTTGCAGGAAGCAAACATGATTAACCCTGAATCTCAGGAAACTGGGGAATAGAAAAGAAACAGACCTTCTGGTAGAGTTTTGTGTAGCGAGCACAAACGAACCAGGAGGTC
>JAGVAO010000208.1 GCA_020060235.1 Anaerolineales bacterium
ACCTTGACCCACCAGGCCCAGACCTGCCAGTATACGGGTTCGCCCAGGTTGGGAACATGCAGCAGGACGCTGTTTTTGCGCAGCATGTAAGGATGATCGTTGGGGATGCCGCAGCGCAAGCGCCAGTCGCCGATCAGGAAAGCCCAGGCGCGGATGTAGGCATACAGGTTGTCCCACCCGCCAAAATGCTTCTCCACGGCGCGGGTGAATTTGCGTTTGTCTTCCGCCGTTGGAGCAGGCTGGGTGAACAAAGCCGAATTTTCCGGGGCGTGGACCACATTTTCGCCGCGAAATTCCTCTATGTCGGTGATGTAGCCTTCGGCGGATGCGCTGAAATCGCCCAGTTCATACATCGCCAGTTGCTCATTCAGGGTGCTGCCGCTGGCGTAATCCTGCAGAGCCATCCAGACCGGGTCAACCGGCAAAATGGGATCCAGCCCGGCATGCCAGAAAAAGACGGCCTGCGGACAGAATTCATAGAGCAGGGCTGAAAGCAGAGGATGTTTGCGCGGGTTGCGGCGCTCAAGCAGTGCAAGAAACAGGTCAGTGTGCATACAGACTCCAGAGAAGAAAGGGAATGGTGCGCCAGGCACCCGGAGAACGGATGCCGGTCAGGGGCTGGCCTTTTAGCCGGCGCAGGATGATTTGCAGCAGTCCTGTGGCGAAAAAGACGAGGAAAACCATATGGGGGGCACTGTCTGGCAGGAGCCACAGGACGGCCAGCCACAACTTGGCATCCCCTGCGGCCATCCAACCCGACTGCCAGGCCGAGTACAGGATCAGGCTGATCAGCCACAACGAAGCCGACCCTGGGAAATTCACCAGCAGGCCCGCCGCCAGGATAGGTAGAGTGACCCCGTTCGGAACCCGGCCAGTGCGCAGGTCGTACAGGCTTACAGGCAATACCAAAACCAGGAGCAGCATTTCAATCGGCATGGCTCCATCTTATCGATTCAGGCAAAGGGGTATTGCTCAGGCGTCATTAAGCTTGAGGTTCATGGATTCATTGGGAAGAAAAAACGATTCGGAGATTAAGGCCCCCTGGCCGCTTGGTACAAAAAAGAAAGCACGCCGGATGAGGGGGGCATCCGGCGTACTTTCAAAGGGATTCTATCGCAGTCCAGTTTTCTGTCAAGTGAATTTTTTGCTGAAGTCGATGCCGATTTATTGCCCGCCCGGCCAGCCGATCTGCCCCTGACCTTCGCGCACGGCCCAATAAATCGTTCCGCCCCAATTCCACGAGCGGCGGTAGGTTGGATTATCCACACTGCCGCCGTCATCCATGCGGCGCAGGGTCAGGTTGCGGTTCCAGTAGGCGTCCAGCACACCATCATTATTCAGGTCGGCGGCAATGGACAGGGGCAGGTTGGCGACAGCAGACGGCGCGATCTCCCCGCCGCTCGCGTGCCTGCGCCACTCATAACCGATGACCACCCGGTGACCCGTACCGCCGGCGCAGTTATAGTTGCCGCTGGCGTTCGGACCGGAGACGCATTCCTCAATCGCCTCATAGGTCAGGTAACTCAGATTCCAATATAGCCGATATGCCGAGCGTCCGCTGCCGACAAACAAGGGCAGGTCGCCGGGCAGTTCCCCCAGTCCTGCCACACTCCCGGCGAGTGGCCCGCCACCAGCCTCAGGATGTGAAGGAACTTCCCACCGAATGACCTGGGGCGAGCCTGATGAGCCGGCGTCCGGCAGGCTCAGGATGCCAATGTGTGGCAAGGAGACATACATCGGGCTGGCCGGGTTCAAGGTCAGGGTCAGGCGAATATTGGACAAATCGCCAACGCGCGGGTTGCCCGGCGAACCCGTACCATAGTAAGCCTGTGTTCCAGAACCGGATGAACTTGGCTGGCCTCCATTTCGGATGGCCGTCGGCCAGCGTACCAGCGTGGCCGGATAGGGGCGCACATCGAGATAGGTTTCTGGGAATTGAACAGTGGCCTGTACCTGCCAGCCTTGATTGGCTTCGCAGAATACCCCACCTGGCCCGACCGAAAAATCGGTGCAAGGGTGCTGAGGCGGGGGCGCGGACACCTCGGGGCAATCCACAGGGAGAGTAAAGCCCGACATCGTCAGCCAGGTTCCGGTGCAAACATCATAGGTGCCGCCTACGGTGATACATTTTCCACCTCCGATAGGATAGTAAGCCAGCCTCTCTACCACCGAGCTCTCGCCAGGCGCACATGTATACGGGATCGGCGTTGGCTGCGGATTTGGATTGCCTCCACCACCGTCATTACCACCCTCTCCTGTTGAGCAGGTGATGCTGCCATCCGGGTTCATCGTGCAGCCAGGTCCGTCTGCCTGGACAATCCCAACCGGCGCAAGCAACATGGTACACAGCAGCAGTACGCCCCAAATTCCCTGTTTCCTCATGGCTGCTCCTCAAGCAGGTAAGCATTCAGCCCGGCCAGAATGGCTTGCAGGTCTGCATCATTGCGGGCATTCTGCCAGCCATCCGGTAATTCCCGCGCGGGCAGGTTCATCTGCTCAGACAACCAGGACGCATCCCACAATTCTACGCCATACTGTTCCGCAACTTCCCGGGCATCCGGACCCTGCCCATCAAGCTGTGCCAGAGCCACCTTGGGTTCCTGTTGGGTTCCCAACCAGGCCCACCCTCCATTTCCTACATAACCAAACAGAGAGAAGGAACGGGTGGGTGCAGCATCAGCGGTATAAATATGTCCATCCAGCGCGGTGACAATCTGGTCTGCGCGGGAATCTTCGCTCAACACGCATATCACGGAGTAATCGGCATTCCAGGAGCGGGCCTGGTTGCCCACAATTTCCACGGTGCGAAAGCAGCCGCGCAGCCCGTAGGATATGGCCGGTTCTCCGGCCTTGGTTACCCGCCACTCGGCAAAATCGGGATGGGGCGGGGTAAAGGTTATGGCCAGGGTCATGGGTCCCTTGGTGTTGGTCAGGGTCATGATTGTATCCAATCGCCGCAATGGCGCTTCCGCAAACCCCAATGCGTTTGTGGCTTCGGCGCGGGTATAGCCTTCGCGCACCGCCAGTGCCCAGGCCACCGACTTTGCCAGACCGTCATAGACGCAGGACTCGGCGATGCGCTGGAAATTGTCGTCCGGCAGGACTTCGACAAACGTCCAGTCTGCCGGATTGGCCGGGCAGGGTTCGGTTGTTTCCGTCGCCAGGATTTCGGTCGCAACGGGCTCCAATGAGATTTGCAACGCCTGGGGTGTGCCCCGCACATCATCCATCATTGCGTTACGTTCCAGGGCAACGCAGGATGCCAGCAGAAAAATCAGAAAGAGAATAAAGCCAGTCAGCATAACATACGTGCGAGGTTGGCGCTTTCCGGCAATATCCTTGAAGGTTATGCCATCCAGGATGGCGTTGAACAATGCTTTCATGGTTGGTTCCTTAATAATTTTATTGGTCGCCGCGTGTGACGCCGTGCGCCAAGTAACCGATGGCATTCACGATCACAGGGCGGCTGGGAAGCAGATAGCCTGCGGACTGCACCTGCGCCCGCACGAAACAAGCCGGGCGTCCCTGATGACGACCGCAGGAGACATTGGCCAGGTGGGCATGGGCCGGTGCCTGCCCGTTGAAATAAGCCGCAGCGATGCCGTTGCCGCGCGTCGTGACAGTAATTACACCATTGGGTAGGACTGTAATCTCCTGCGCGCCGGCATGAGCGGCCAGATCCGCCACCGCCACCGTTTCCATCACCCGCGCATTCGTTACCATGTAGTCCAGGATGCCCAACAGGAACAGGGCCATGATCGGCATCAGGATGGCAAAAAACAATACGGACTGGCCGCGCTCACGCTTATCGAATTTCATCAGCGCCACCTTGCCTTCCAGGTTTCCGAACGGGAGATGAACCAGGCCGTATTCCAGCCGTCTTCGCTCAATCCCAACAGGCCGTTAAAAAGGGATGGGGTGTGGTAAGAAACGGCACATCGCCCGGGCTGGCCGGGTCCTGAAGGCGGAATGACCTGCACCTGGTATTCCACTCCTCGGGTACCCGACCAGGTTTCATTCAGGGTTTGCCAGGCCACCTGACGAGCATTGGCAGCAGCGCGTTCTGTGTTCGGGGATTGGGACAAGAACTGAGAACAGGCATAGGCTGCGGCGGTGGCGGTAGTGCGGGCACGGTGCACCGGAATCCAGGCCAGCAGCCCGAAAGCCATCACCACCGCCAGGATGCCAAACAGAGCGGTTTCTGCCAGTGCCTGCCCGCGTTCCGACTTTCTGTATTTCATTCGATGCCTCCTGGCGGGGGTGGCCCGGGGTAAAAGCGCCACAACCGGAAGGTGGAAGCGCCGCGCTGGGCCTCGACCAGTTGGATGCCGAACAGCCAGGTGCGCGAGTCTTCCACGACAATTTGGGAACGCACCTGGCGCGCGCCGGATTGGCCTGCATCCAGACGGTCCCGCAAATCGGGCCAGAGTACGGATTCCCGCGCCTGTCCGGTGGCCGGCTGGGTGTATGCACCACTGGCAACCCCGGTGATGAAAACGCCCCAATCTGCCGAAGCTGCACGGAAGGCATAAAAAGCGGCAAAAAACATCCCGAACACCAGCAGAATCAGGATGGGAATGATGAGGGCAAACTCGGCCAGAGTTTGCCCTTTTTCACGGACACGAACCATCTAGCCGCCTCTTGCCATGCGTAGGGCTTCGATGCCGGCTTCGAAGGCGGCTTGCAGTTCGTTGCGGTAGCGGGCGATTACCGCGATGGCAACCACCCCCACCGCCCCCAGGATCAGGGCGTATTCGGCAAAATCCTGCCCTTCCTCCTCGCGCACAAAACGGACGAACGTTTGAATCATAGGCGTCTCTCCTTTCAAAAAGAAATCGGCTGGCAGTTTGCCTGCCAGCCGGAAATATAAATAAATGTGTGAGAGGGTATCACCACAGCGTCATTAACGATTGCACATCTTGAAAATAAATCCTATACTATGTCCATGAGTGAAAAGCGACAGCGCCGCCAGCCAACTTTTTTGAAAACCCCGCGCTATGTGTTGTACGGTATCTGGGCGGAGCTTTACACCCGCTGGCAGGAAAATTTCAACCCAAAATGGCACGAACCTTTGCCCTCGATACCTTGCCAGTTTTGTGGTCAAACTAATCATAAGGAAGCTTATTGTCCAAATCTGGTGAAGATGGGCTTTATCTTGCCCCCGGATGAGAAAGGCGATGCTGAACCTGATAATCAAAAACTGCCCGAATAAATCGGGGCGGTTTTTCCATCTGTTTTTTAGGAAATCCATCAAGTGCTGTGTGTAAAAATCAGGAGCGGCGATGTAAGGAAAATGTCCATTATCTACTGTCACCACTTTTAGATAGTTAGCCGGCAACAACTCACGCAGCGCATCTTCAACAAGCAGGTCATTGCCGACTTGAACGAGTAAGTTGGGGGTGTTGCCGCAAGTAGATTTCACTTCTCATTACACAACAATAAGTTTTTCCTATGTGTTTTTTGTGGTCATGTTTGGCATACAAGTAAAAAATAATATCAAAACTGCTTCCGATATATGCTGATTATCTGATACAAACAATCTTATAATGCTACTATTCTCTAAACTTTTACGCTGGAGGGATGAGATTATGGATCAAGCAACAAAATCAACTTTAACTTTATCTTTTTGTTCGCCTAAAGGATTAATTGGGTATGCTTGATTCTGCTCACCAAGGATATATCTACCAAGACATTCTAGGAGCTTATTTAGTAGCCCAAGAACTTGCTTCTGGAAAAGGGACAACAAGCTTTCATTTTGATTATAAAAAAACACCACAAGGAATTCCCGATAAATTTGATGATCTTGTGATATATCGTGAAGAACAGATATCCTTTATACAGGTCAAATATAGCAATGACGAGAATCAGCATGTATTGACAAAAGATGATTTCTCTTCCGATGGACCCTATGATTTAGCATTATTTGATCTTTTTAAAACATGGAAAGCGCTTCATCATCCAGGATGTAGTTGGAGAATATGCTTAGCTTGGGACAAGCCATCCCCTGATGACCAAATACAAGCAGTACTTGTTCAACTCCCGGATAACATAAGTATTTTGCCTGGGACCACAAATTATAGATTTAATTGCGATGTGTTATGGCCAGAGCATGGTAATGTCTTGTCTTCGTGGAGGGCATTAAGGAGGGAAGCACAATCACTTGATAGGGCAGAATTCCAAGCATTTTTGGATTGCCTGGTACTAGAGGTCAATTGTCCTAAATCAACACTTCTTCAAGACTATACCCAAGGTCTCGAAAAATTGTTAGCCCGTGCAATTGAGAAGATTGGTGTTGGTGTTTACCCTAACGATCATTTGACGGTTCGCCAAGTTGCAGAGAGCCTTTGTACCATCACACAGAGAAGACGATCTACGCAAAACACCACTCCCATTAGCTGCGATGAGATCGCAAAAGATATTAAAATCAAACAAGAGTATGGCGGGATTGAACAAAAATTTACCATTGACGAAAATATTTTGATAGCTACTCCAAATCGCGTAGATCAGGTAGTTTCTGCACTAGAGCAATTTCGAGCCGTTATTTTAACGGCTGAACCAGGCGCTGGAAAGTCATGGTTTATTGAGAACATCCAGAAACATATTCAAGATACAACTCAGATTGTAAAACATTACTGTTATATAGCGCTCGAAGATCCTTTAGCTCTTGAAAGGATTACTGTTAATGTTCTCTACGGGAGTCTTATCGCTCAAATTCTGCAGAATGATAAAGACTTAAGTCGTCACATGACAAGAAGGTACGCTTCTAATCTTGAACAGCTCAATATCCTTCTAAGAAAGATCAAAAAGAAAACGCTCTTAATTATCGATGGAATAGACCACATCTGGAGGATTTATCAAAAGAACAGAGGCGGACTAACAGAAGATGAAACAAAAATCATTCAAGCGCTTGCCCAACTCGACTATTCCAATCCCAATATATCTCTCCTTGTTGTCTCACAACCGATTGAGCAACTCGCAACACTGACATCTTTTTATCTTTGTACGCTGGCACCACTGCCAGAAAGTTTCGTTGAAGAACTTCTAGAAAAACAGGCGCTCCCAAACGCCGAAGTTGAAAATACCTCACTTGCGCAGATGATTCATAAGAAAAGTAATGGGAACGCTCTATATTGTAAATACCTTATCGACCATGCTGTAACCAACAAAACTCAAACATCTTTTGAGTGGATTGCGAGCCTACCCCCCTATGACTTTAATCTTACAGGCTATTATCAATATCTTTATGAGCAGATTCAAGGAGATACAGGCGTCCCACATGCTTTATGTGGAGCAGACTTTTCGGTGACTGAAACAGAACTTCAAGAGATAACACATCTTGGTAACCTGGTTTCTAGACAACTTATTCCCCTAAAACCAATTCTAAGGTACACACCAGCCTTAGGATATTCGATCTATCATGAAAGTTTTAAGCGTTTTGTTATTGATGAGATCGAGGCACAGGGAGCATCAATAACTGATCTCATTTATCGTCCCCTTATTGTATGGCTTCAAACACATTCTTTTTTTGAATCGATAAAAGCTTACGGGCATCTTTTAAAGCTCTATTATGAAGTTGATGAATATCGTGCGATTGCGCAGACAATCTCAATAAATTTTCTTGATGATAGTTTGTATCACGCTCAACCCTTCCATTACATCAAGCAAAATCACCATCTTCAAAAAGTGGCACTTCAACATATTGATGGGTTTGCTCCGATGCTCATTATTGCAGAGCAAGCAAAAATCATCTATGAGATTGAGCATAACATTACCGATAAGGTTCTTATCAACTATCTCAAGGCCATTCAAACGATTCATGGTGACGATGAGATGTATCGTGTACTTTGGGATGGAGAACATTTATTGGTTGATGCAAAAGATGCGTTGCGCTTCCTTGCTAATCAAGCATATCAAGGAAAAGAGGTTGTTCATTGGTCAATCATTCCAAAACTCTCTAGCATTCCCTACGAGATACTAGGGTTGGTTTCGGTGAAACTTCTTCAAACGAGAAACTACGAAGAATTCGATAGTCTAATAAAAAACGTATACGAAAACCCCGAGCATAGAAAAGCTTTTGATGGAATACTCGACGAAGTAGAATGGTTATGTATCTATCTTGGTGATGATTGGACTAAAAAAACGCCATATTTTCAAAACATACTTGCCACATTTACACCTTCTGTTTCAACTATCGCACAAGCAGTAGAAGGTATTATCTCAAGTGGTAAGTTTATACACGACGACAATTGGGAAATTATCGTGCGCGATGTTATTGCTTTAACGAAAACGGCAAGTGACAAAGAAATAGAGATAACAATTGAAACTCTTTCACACCACAACTGGTTTCGTAACTGGTTGATTTTCCTGATCAAAATAACAAAACTTTCACAGAGTGAATATAGTGGCGCAGAGCTTATTGATGCATTTACGTATCTTGTTCGTGATCTTGAACCGTTTAAAGGTGTGCCTCGAACTTGTGACCTTTACAAGCAGCTTCCTTTTATAAAAAAGACTTTTCATTGGGGATTATTGCTTTGTCAAGGAAATAATGAACTACTTGCTCAATGTTGTGAGTTACTTGAAAGTGTAACAAGTCTTACAGCCAGCTTCCAACGCTCAGTTAGTGGCCCTTTAACCGCGGAGGAATATTTAGAGCTTATTGAATCTTACATGCCTGGGGAATATGTCATTCAGAAATACGAAAAACACTATGGACCCTTAGGCTCCAGAAGAGTTTATTCAGATGTTGCCGAAATTGCATTTGAGTATGCTTACATACTGGGTAATACAGGAAGAAATGACGATGCAAAAATAAAATATAGTGAAGGAGTTCAAGCCCTCACCGCATATGGATTTAGAAAAGATCGAACACTTAGCGAAGTGTTAGATTGCAGCGTCCCGTATCACCAAACATATGGAACGTTGAAAGTTGACTGGTTTTTTGATTTGTATTATATGGCTATGACCGTGGTTACTCATACCGATGGAAAATCAACGAGCGATTATCCTGTTGAGTGGTTTCAAGAGTTTATTAAAGTTTATCCAGATGAAGCTCTGAAGTTTCTTGTGAGTGAAACACTTGAAAGCGAAGAAGCGAACTGGCATCAAGAGGATGGGTTCTACCATGTTCTGAACGAATGTGGTTCGCTTTTTAGTCCAACCCAGTGGTTCCTTCTATGTAGGTCACTTCCATTAGCGTCGTCTGGTAACATTATCGCTCATGGATTAGCAGTTTTTGATCAAATTGATGTCACATTACAAGACGTATATTCCAGATGGCTCCAATCTCTCCCATTCATTGAAAATATTGTAAGCAGCAATGATGCTGGGATGTATTCTCAGGAAACAGCTTCTCAATTTGAAAAACTATTTGGGATTCCACTTAAATCCAAGCAAGAATCTGAAGACAAAGAGACCGTTGCTCGTGCTAACACATCATCAACTTCATTATTGTTTCCTACTACATCTGGAGATGATGCTCTGGCATTTCTGGAAATCAATAGTCTTCAGGAAGAACATGTAGAGCATCTTCGACAGCTACTTAGTTTAATCACCGACTTGGAAGAGAAGAAAGTAATACTTCGTCAAGTTGCGAAAAGTTTTCGATACAAACATCATATGGGGGATTGGCTAGATAATCTCTTTGAACAAAAAACCTATGAGTGGTTGTATTTTAATGTTTGCCTGTTTGTGTTCGTTATGGACGGATGGTTGCATCGTCTTCACTATACAGATTATCTCAAACGCGCATATGAAGCAGACCCTAAAGAAACAATGAAAATTCTAGAAGAGACTCTTGGATATTTGCTTTTGAGTGATGATTACCCCTATCTAATTTCTTGCAATCTTATCATTGCCTTATCAGAACTTAAAGTTGAAGAGATTGTAGTTTGGGATTTGCTTCAAACAATTTTTCAAATTGTTAAGCGCCGTCTGCCTCACACACCGGACTCAGAAATTAATATATCTTTATATCAAGGTCTTGATGGTTTGAATCGTGATGAAATGGTAGTGGCCATCCTAATTGCAAGACTTAAAACCCTTACCACCGAAAAAACTCAGGGCATTATCTGGTCATTAACTTTTATAGCACGGACCGCGCCGAAAACCCTATTTAGGCCCTACTTATGGGCTTTTTCGCACTATAAATTTTTACTGCCTATTCATAGAGCAGTACTACTACAAATTCTTAAAGAATATGTTGATCAAAGTTTGATCCCTGATGGTTTGCTTGGAAAACTTATTAGCAACTACCCAACAGGATTCTTCCTTGAAGATCAATACATCCGCTCATTTGTAGATTACAGGATAGAGCTAGACGAGAATTCAGCTAATTTTATTTTGTACTCCCCCCATCAACATGACGATGGGTTTTTCCCGTATATTCATCCAAAGTATAGAACTCTTTCTGAGTATTTTGGACCTCTTTCGGGAACGTATAAAGCCTACGCTCATAAAAGAGATAGGATCAATAAAGAACATGCGTCGTACTACATACGAAGCGAAGATGTAATGACACCGATTATCCCTCTTGCCAACGCACCATACGAAATAGTCAATAGTCAATACTATGATTCACTAAAGCAACTTACATATTCTCAGCATCCATCATATGTGTGCCACCTTGGATTTTTCTTGGAGGAAATCATCCTTCAAGTTGGCGCACTAACAAAAAGACCAGCATATCTCCCAAACCCAGAAAATTTCCCTATTTTCGAAGCCCGTAGCGCTTCTTTACCTATTGAGAATGAAGGTTGGGTGATACTTGCATTAAAAGAGAAAGAATTGTATGGTGAACATTTGGAGCCAAAGAAGAAGCGCGGCTCATCATTGGTAGTAACATTTGGTGAAAAACCAGTCTCTGGAGATGAGTTTTATTATGCACAGTATCTTTTCAGGGCTAATCAATACAAGGAAAATATAATCGACGATGCTCCATTCGACCAGCCTATTTGTCTCCTTACTATTGCTGATACTCTTGAACACTCCCGTATTGTTTATGTTTCTCCTTTTGTAATTCGAGAATTAGGCCTCAAGATAGATTCTATTCTTAATAAAGGATTCCAAGCATATAATGACAAAGGGGAAGTGATAATAAAAATGGTGACTTGGAAAGAAGGTTACTATGGTAGCGTAAGCGACGGCACGGAAGTGCCTCGGCTTGAAGGGGTAGCAGTAGTGATAAGAACAGACTATTATGAGAATTTTTTAGCTCTGAGCCAAAAAGGAAGTTGGTTTGTGCTAAGTCAAGATGTTACAGATGATTAATCTGGTTTTAGCCTAAAGATATAATTAGGCTAAAGTTCAAAAACGCCCGCTTACAAACTATCCCAAACTGTTCGCAGATTTACATATTGCTATATTCCATTTTTATGGCTTCCTTTTTCAAAAAATGGGCCCCTTTATCTGCGTAACAGGCTAGTGCAAAACCGAGATAATACATTCCAGCTGTCCACACATAATCAAAACAGGGCATCATATTTCCCAGTATATTCTTTTCGTAAAATTGGAAGGCCGTCGATTTTTAAACCGACGGCCTTCCAATGTATATTCAAATCGGTAGCTAAATTAATCCCCCACCTAAAAACGGAGCAATGATCGCCAAAATCAACCCCACCACCGCCAGCACCCCGAACAGGCCGGCCCGCTGGCGCACCAGCGCCGCCTTTGTTTCGGTCAGTTCCACCACCGAGCGGTGAACCGACTCCTGCAGACCGAGAACGCTGGATAGGATCGGGCGATTGTTGGCAAAGAAATCATGTACATCGCGCAGGAACAGGTTGACTTCCACATCGCTCGCATCCGGCAGGTGAGCGCGGGTGACTTCAATGGCCTTTCCAAAGTCCTCGACTTCCATCCGGGCCACCAAAAGCCCCAGCAGGTTGCAGAACGGCCCGCCTACCGAGGCCGCCCGGCGCAGGGCTTCCTGCACACCCACCCCGGAGGAAAGCAGGGCAGACAGAACAGACAGCCCGATCAGCATGTTGCTGCGCATCGATTCGGCGCGTTTCTTTGCCAGGGATTTCATGCGCACATAAGGCCGGCGCAAGCCAAGAAAGCTAAAGACCAGGGCGATGAATGGCGCGGCAATCGCCATATCCATCGCCGCCAGGGCGCCGGCCAGCAGCCCGCCCACCGCAATGAACACCATGAAGTCGCGCATGGCGGCGGCATAGAACTCACCCGGCGTATCGTAGGGGTAGCCGGCGCGCCGCAAGAGCGAGATTACATCCGCACTGTTCTTGGCGGTTTGTGGATCGAAGCGGCCCGGCAGGACTGCCACCAGCAGCGCCTCCCAGGTCGAGCGTCCCGTTGCGGCAGGGGAATCGCCCAGACTTGATAGGCGGCCCCTGCCAAAGACGGCAAAAGCCTTCTGGATACCGGTCAGAAGTTCAAAGGTCAGCACGCTCAAAGCCAGCGCGCCGATAAAGATCAGAATGGTCATTGAAAATCTCCTCTTTTTGCGCTACTGTATCGCAAGCGAAGGAGGGGAGCAGATGCTCTGTCATTTACGGGCTGATAACAAAAAAGATGGGCTGGCTGGCCCATCCTTTCAAACACGAGACTCAAAACCGCCGTGATCGGTCAGGGCACTTTGGAAATCGACACTTCATTCAGGATCAAAGGGGCTTCATAGTTCGCCACTCGAAAATCATTGAACCCGTTTTGGTGCCCGGCAAAGGTAGCATCCGTAAGGGTGATGCTCGCGGTACGCCAGGCGCCGGTATTGGTCAATGTCACAATCGGAACCTGCTTGTACATGCTTTCAGCCTTCCAGTCAGATGCACAAGCCGCCGTGTCGTACTCAATGTAAATTGTGCCCTGGCCCCGGTCAAAATATCGGATCGTAACTTCCACTGCCGTTGGGATGTTGAAATAATAACCGTCATCGACGTTGAAATACATGTAAGGGGCTTCTGGCAGTGTCACCCGGCCCGCTTCGTCGGCCCATTGGTCGGGCTTGGTTGCGCCTTCGCCTTCCTCCTGAATCTCCATCGCCAGACCAGCCTCAAGATTTTGTTCACCCAACTTTGCTGAAACCTGTCCGGCTTCCTTGTAATCTGAAATTAATCCCTGCGGCGGCAGTATCCCTCGTTTGAAATAGTCGGAATATTCGCCTGTCAATTCAATATACTGCCGGCCCAACTCGATGGTCTCAGCCACCTCAGTGGCTTCATGATACTCATTCCAACTTTCAACGGCCACCCAGGGTGTCCCGCATAACATGGCCTTCGTCCAGCCGTTGCGATAGACGTTCCCATCCTCGCGGTCAACAACCGAGTGGCTGGTGTAGTGTTCGATGATCCGGTCATCCACCCCTGGGCTGACCGTTGTCACCTGCGCGGTCGAGCCGGAGCCCGCCGCAATCCAGATGGAAGTGGCATCATAGGCTGCTGGAATGCCGCGCCAGACCCAATCCGAATCGGCCACGATGAATGGCCGCACCCCGAAGTCTGCTTCGAACCAATTCGCGATATCAACCAGCAGATTTTCATCGTAATCTCCCAAAGGATAGGCCGCCCAGAACCAGATCATTGGACGCCCATCCTGGGTCAGCGCCCAATATTCGTGCGGCACGGCTGTGAAAAAGTAGCGGATGTCCGCATACATAATCTGACGGCCAGCAACCGTCAGAAAGTCAACCTTTTCGTACAGGTGGGCATTGGTATCGTACATCATGGCGATGGAGGGCGGCGTTTTTCCGGACAGGCGCACTTCTTCCAAAGCCAGCACCAGGTTTTCCAGCCCAGGTCTTGCCCACCAGGCTGTCCCTTCATTGCTCCAAAAGACCGGCAGGATGACATCGATTCCCGCCTCGAGCATATCCTCAACCTGGCGGCGATGCCATTCCGTTCCGCGCCAGGTGACTGCCGGCTCAGGAACGGGCCGGTGGGTCTGCTGGTCCATATGTTCCCCGCTAACATGGTCATACCAGTAGAAGTAGTAGGTAAAAACAACCCTGTCGCCAATCGGACCCGGGTAGTCGCCGGGAACCAGTGTTGGTAAACTGGTAGGCTGGCTGGTCGGCGTTGCCGGGACGATTACCTCGTCTGTGGGCGTGGCCGGCACAGGTGTGCTGGCAGGCACGCAGCCTGCCAGCATAATCACCAATAGCAAATACGCAATCCATGCTTTGATTTTCATGTTTCCTGTCTCCCAATGAATTAACCAGAGATCCAGGCCAATTGTAATCCGCATGTTCTCAATCACCCAACCTTGTACATCTTGCGCTTCCGGCACAGCAGGCAGGTGTATATCTCCCACAACCCAATCCGTACCCCGCGGTGGCGGGTTTCCAGGTTGCAGTGTTCGCAGTACAGAGTCTGATACCACGGCTTCATGGCAACCTGGCCACACTGTTGAACCTCGGCAGTACCGGGTCCCACATCAGGTCAAACGGGGTGCGCTCACCGTTGCCGTGCCTGAGTTTGGCTGGGGTGAGATGCACGATCTTGCGCATCTTTTTATCCTGTACCAGGAAGAAAACCGTGTCGGCGTCGAACTGCAAATCCGCCGGCCCGCGCATCGAGTTCAGCTTGGGGGTGCTTTCGTCCATGCCTTCCTTGGTCATGGACTGGATGGTCAGCAGGGCGACATTGAACTCCCGCGCAATATCCCGCAGCCGCCGCAGTTTCAGGGCGGTGTTTTCGTTCTCATCCCTGGTGTCGCGATCGGCGAGCAGGTTGACGTAATCCACCACCAGCAGTCCGATGTTCATCTGGCGCGACAGGCGGGCAATGTTGGCGCGCAGTTGGGAGGTGGTGATGCCCGGCGTGTCATTGATCACCATCTTTGAGTTCGGGTACTCGAACTGCTCCAGCACCTGCAACATCTTGTTCCACTTTTCGGCGGGGATCCTGCCGCTGTGGATTTCGGCGGTGGTGATGCCGCACTCGGCGGCAAAGGTCTTGATTCCCAAATCCCGCTTGTCCATCTCCAGTTCATGCACCACCACACCATGCTTGGCGGCAACGCTCCGCGCCACCTGCATCACCAGCGTGGTTTTTCCCATGCCGGGCGGGGCGGACAGGATGGTGGTCTGCCCCCGGTGCAGCCCGCCAGTTAGTTTGTCCCAATCCGGGAAGCCGGTGGACATGCCCCACACCTTGCCGGGGTTCTTGCTGCGCGCTACTGCATAATCGTACACACCGGATAAAACCTGTCCAATATTGAGGTTTTCCCGGGCGGTGGCCTGATCCTGGGCTTCGTTGAGGGCCTTGTCGGACAGGGTCATGACCTGTTCGACCTCGATGGACTGGTCGTAGGCCAGGCGGGCGATCTGGTTGGCGGCGATCAAAAGGCGCCGGCGCTGGCTGTGAGCCAGCACAATCTGCCCATAATGTTCGGCGTGCAGGGAGCTTGGAACCTGATTCAGCAGGCTGGTCAGGAAGGCCGGCCCGCCGGTTTCCTCCAGCCGGCCCATGTCGTTGAGGGTTTCCGAGACGGTCAGGAAATCGATCGGGATGCGTTTTTCCTTCAGGCGGGTATACGCCTCCCAAATCCACCTCAGGCGCACGATATAAAAATCACGCGGCTGCAAAAAGGCGGCCAGTTCGTCATAGACATCCGGGTTGATCAGCACCGCCCCGAGTACGGCCTCCTCGGCTTCGCGGGAATGGGGGTATCCAGCGTCCGCGCTCATGCCAGCCACTCCGCAGGTACTTCTTCCGGCAGGGTATAACCGGCCTCGGCCAGTTCCTCTGCGTAAGTTTTTTCGGGTTTTTCGCCATCATCCTTTCCATCCCGGTGCCAGTTGCGCAGGATGCCTTCGGCGTAATCCCAACGGCGTTTGTTGCGCATCGCCGATAGGTGAATCGCCTCCACCACCCAGGCAGTTGAGTAATCCTTTTCAGCCAATTTGATGCGCTCCGCCACTGCTGGAGTCAGCGGGCCAATGTTCTGCTCGTAGACCGAAAAAGGATTTTCAACCGCCGCTGCCGGGGGCGGGTTTTCTACCTTTTCGATCTTCCCCTCATCCTTATCTTTAACCTTATCCTTAACCTTAACTTCGCTGCTAGGTAATGGTTTAGGTAAATCGCTACCTGGATGATTTCCTAATGGTCTACATGAACTATTACCTTCCGTTCCGGGGTCGCCATCATCCAACGGCGCGCCTTCAGAAAATTCCAACTGACGCGGCGACTCGGGTTGGGCCGGCGCTTCCTCCACCGTCACAAAACCGCAAATTTTCTTGTTGCTCCAGTGCGGCGAGGTATCGATGATGCCTTTGCCGCCTTTGGCATGGATGCGCCAGCGGTCGATCCAGCCTTCGGGCGCGGGATGCCGGGAGGGAGCCATCCATTCCGAGCCGATCTGGTATTTCCACCAGTGGACGATCTGCCCGTAGCGCACCCCGTCTTTTTCGTAGGCATGCACCTTGCCGGAGGCGGCAAAGCCCTCCAGCATGGCCAGGACTTCCGCCGCCGGCAGGTCGTCGGCGGGGAATAACAGGGATTTCAACAGGCGTCCGTTCAACAGAAAACGGCCCTGGTCATCGGCTCCGTTCAGGATCAGCATCATCCAGCCCAGGCGGGCGCGGTCGTCCAGCTCGATGAACCAGGGGTCGCTCATGATTTGTGGGTCAAGATTGCGTGCCATAGTGTCTCCTGCTCATGGGTGCAGCGGTTCGGGGATGGGAGCGACCAGTGCCTGCAAATGGGCCGCGGTCAGGGTACGCTTGCGCACTCCTTTTTCGGACAGGGCCCGCCAAAAGATTTCATCGTGCTGGGCGGTGCGCGCCACGCCATTCGGCAGGCGCGGCGTGGCATGTTCCAGCGCGCCGGAGCCGCTTTCCCAGCTTTCGCCGCCATATTCCTGCGGCCAAAGTGGATACGCCAGCTTGTCCCATTGGGTCAGATTGCCCCAGGCCAGGGCTTTGTGCCAACTCCACAACGCCTCGAAGCGTTTGCCCCACAGCCCCCAGGCCAGGTCGATTCTAAGGACTGGCTTGGTCAGGTAGCCCAGGGTCATGGTGCAGGCCCGGCAGAGCGGTACGGCGTTTTCCGGGCGCTGGTAGCGCCAGGCGATTTCCGGCGCGGTCTCCGGCGGCGCGGACAGGGCCGATTTCCAGCGCGCCGCACATCCGCACCGCACGCAAATTCCTGGGAAGACATTGCGCCAGGGCATGTTCCCGATGGCCGCGGCCAGCAGCTCGTCCAGGTACGGGCTTTCGACCTGAATCAGGTCGCGCGAAACTTCGAGCGCCATCTCCGGCAGGTTGTACAGGTCAGGGAAATCCATGATGAACCCGGCCGAAGAAGCGAATCGGCCGCGTTCCCACAGGTTGAAGCGCTTGCGCAGCACCTCACGGCTAACGCCATCCGGATTGGCGCTGCGCACCCGGCGCAGGTCGGCCATTGCCTGGGCAAAGAGTGCAAAGAGCAGGGCGTCCACCCCGCTGCTGGCTTCCCAGGCCGCCGACTGGGGGAACTTGAACCCATGCGCAACAGACAAAATCGATTCCACGTAAGAACTGAACTCCGTTTTCGGGTCACATTCCAGGACGATCTTGCAGGCCGGCAGGCGCACCAGCCGGGCCGGTTGGATGACCTGGTCAAAGAGCGCTTCGCCCTGTTCCCCCAGGGCGATCATCCGCAATGGCGGACAGAAAAAAGTATGGAAGGTGCGCGGCGCCGGGGTCGGGTACAGGAATACCAGCAGGTCTTCCTTGAGCGATTTCTGGAACATCGCGCCAAACGAGCGCTGGGATGAATCAACGAGAAACTGCACGCGCATGACGAGTTTCCTCTCGAGGCGTTTTACGCCCATTTTTCATCAGACGGTTTACGGGGTGGGCCGACCCGAAAAAAACGCTCACAGGCCGTCTGTGCGGTTCAACGTAGGCGGCGGCGTAGGCGTCAGGGTAGGCGGCGCGTAGGCGGAATGTAGGCGGCCACTTTTTCATGCCGCCTACGTTCTTTCCAGGCCCAAAATCAACGGATCGGATTCGGAGGAACATCGCCAATCAGCCCCTTCCCGCTTCTGCCGGTTCCAGTTTCAGCAAGCCATATTCGTATGCTTTCAGGCTGAAACGCAAGAGCGCCGTGACCAGTTCACCCGCCGGCACGTTCAATCCTTCTTCGGAAGCCAGCGCGGCGATTTCCTGTTTGAGCTCGGGTGGCAGGCCGCGCCAGGTGACGATTACCCGCCAGCCGGTTTCCGACTCCAGCTTTTTCTTGCGTGCCGGTCTCCCACCCCGTCTGCGCCTTTCTTCCAGGGTTTCCTTTTGTGGATAAAGGGTCATGCGCATTCCGATCGGGTTGAGGTGAGGGGTCAATTCAAGTTCGCCGCAGGCGTAAGCGCGCAGGCCGTATTCGAGTAGGGCGCGCGCGACTTCGCCAACCGGCACAAACAGCCGGCCTGCGGTTTGCTTGACCTGCAGCGCCAGGTGCGGGTCAACCCCCCGGTACATGGCCTTGCAGGGCAGGTGTTCTTTTTCCCACTGCCGGCTGCGGGTGCGTTTCTCGGCCAGACGCAGGCTGTCGTACAGGGGTTGATGTAAAGGGGCCGGCGCCTGGATGGGCAGGCCGCCTTCAAAGGGATTTCTACGTTGGTTCATGGCTTCCTCCTAGAATTTGGCCACCAGGTCAGCCAGCGCCTTGTATTCCTGGGCGGCGCGGCTGTCCGGGTCTTTTTCAAAAATGGTCTGTCCTTCCGCCGCGCATTCACGCAGGATGGTGGCGCGATGGATGGGTGAAAGCAGACTGGCGCCAAAGGCTCCTCGCAGGGCTTCGATGGTGGCCTTGCTTTCACGGGTTTGTTCATCAAAGAAGGTGGGTAGAATGCCCATCAGCGCGCCCTTCCACTGCTTTGTGTTTTGCAGGATGGCAAGCATCTGGATCACCTTGTCAACCCCATCCGCTGAAAGGAATTCAGTTGCAGTAGGAACGATTACAAAGTTGGATGCCCAAACGGCTCGTTCCTGGATTCCGCCCACGGATGGTGCAGTATCAAAGATGATGTAGTCCAGGTTCTCTTTTGAAAAGCGATGCACGGATTGTTGAATGCCTGATATGGGTTTGTCCTGCGCATTCAGGACAGTCTGGGCGGCCATCGTTTGTTGGTCGCCGGCGATCAAATGCAGGTTTTCGCGCCCCGTCTCACGCAGCCACTGGCGTACAAAAGCGCTTTCCGGGCTGGAATCACCCATCGTCAGCAAGTAGAAAGCCCCCGGTTCGGGACGCAACCCCAAGGCTGTGGCGGATTGGCCCTGGGGATCCAGGTCGATCAGCAAAACCTGTTTCCCCTTGCGGGCCAGCCCATGAGCCAGGGTAACGGCAGTGGTGGTTTTTCCCACCCCGCCTTTTTGATTGGCTATGCAGATTACTTTGGTTGCCATATTGCGTCACCTCACAAAACGGGCAGTGAGCACGAAAAGCACGAGCGCAATAATGATTGCGCCAACCACAATCGCAATGCTTGCAAGACATGAGAGCAGCATGTCATGCCTCGCATTCTGAATCTCCCGCAGCTCGCGCACTTGTTGGTGCGTATTGAGTCTGATCGGACGGTTCGACAGCAGTAGTTTCAGGTTTTTGTTTTTTCTTGTGCTGCCAACTAAGGATCAGCCCATATATCTGGCCAATCCGACGCCGTTCCTCGGGAGTAAGAGTGTTGAAATCGCGGATTGTGGTTGTCATGATGCATCCTCCTGGCAGGATTCTTTGCTGGGCAGGTGCATCATTCCGTTAGTGCCTAAATCAGATTGAGGCACAGGCGTGAGTACTCCCAAGCGTTCAAGTTCTGTGCGAATAAGCACAGCTGCTTGGGCTTTTGTGGCACGATATTCACGCTGTGCCAATTTATGGAGCGCATCGTGTTCTTGATCACGAAGGTAAACCACCACTTTTGGCATATTGACCTCTGGATTTGGAGAAATAAAAAGAGCCGCGGTTCTCTGCGGCTCTTTTTAGCATTCAGGAGTCAACTATATTTAAACTTTGATTGATAGGATGATTGAAGAAATTCCCCGTTAATGTAAATACTTGAAAATTTAATAATTGCGGCAGCCCATAAAGCCGATAAAGTTAACTGCCCATCTGCTAAACATTTAGAATGGGAAAAGAAGGGGGATAAATATGAGAATTGTGAAATTTGTGTAAGTTGATGAAATCAGCGGAGCCTGCAAAGCATTGCGGAAATTGCTGGCAAGGTAAATTAAACGATAGGAGGTTCAGTCTCCTTTCTGGAAACAGCTCCTTTTCGTTGAGCCTTTTTCTGATTCTCGCGACGTTCCAGTTCTGCCAGGGCAAGATCGCGCCACAGATTGTAGTAGCTTTGTTCTGTCATGGCGGGCGAACCGTCTGCATTGGTCCCAAGATGTTCTGAGATCAGCTCCCCAAGTGTGAATGCATCTACCAATGGATCCCGGTTTTCCCATTTCTGGGCAATTGGCAACCAACGCTCCAATGGGAAGGTTGGCTTTCGGCCAGGGCGAGATTTTTTGCGCATCACTTTGCCCGCGGGTTTACCCAAGTTGGTGCCAGATTCTTCTGCCGATAAGGTTTCTTCATCGTCTACCAACTCGTAGCCCATAATCAGCACGAGAAAAGATGCAAATTTCCCCGGAGTATCAGTATTGAACACAGACTTTCGTTGAGCAATTGCGCGGTCTACCAGGTACCACAGTCCAATCCCCAGCCCAATCAGCAAAAATATGATGATAAAACCTAAAACCAACGCTGCTTGAGCGCCATTCGGGCCTAGAGCCAAAGAGAGTTGGTTGGATATCCAAAGCAAAGGAACCAAAATCAATACGACTCCTGTCAGGAGGATTTTGGCCAATAGAAAATTCTGCACTGGCTTTGGATTATTGCCACGATATTCAACCCGAGACATAAGACCGTGATTTTAATTAACACACTCAGACTCGGCAAGTCAAAAAGAATTAATTTCTCGTAAGAAATTTTGTATTTATACTGGAAATCAACTTGACTCTCGGCTGTTAAAGTTGCTCTACAGCACCTTACCAGCCGAATATTATTCCAGGGCCACGCGCCGTTGGCCACACTGTATAATTCATTGCTGAGGAGATATTTCATGGAAGATTGGCTAACTACTTACGATGCTGCCCGCCTGGCTGATTATGATCCAGATTACATTCGTAAATTGGTCAGGGGCAAGAAAGTCATTGCTCGAAAATGGGGACAATCCTGGCAGATACACCGGGATTCCTTGCTCGAATACGTCAAAAAGAGCGAGGAAAGTGGTCAAAAAAGAGGACCAAAAAAGTTGACAAATCCAGACTAATCTATATAATTCATTACTGGTAAGTAATTTATTTCCCTAAAAACGGGTCGCAAAGGTGCTGGTAACACCTGCACGACCCTGACCCAACCCACCGATTAGGCCGGCGGGTTAGGCTGAATGTAATTATATCAGCCTGACTATTTGCCCTGGTGGGATTCCCATCGGGGCGATTTGTTTTTTTCCGGGGAAAAACGAATCGCCTCCACAACCATCTTATGGAGAGGTCCTATGAATCAATCTGCTACACAAAATCGCCAATCACAATTGGTACCTGTTCTGGCAAAAATCCGCGAGGAATGGCAACAGGCTGCTGCGGGTGAGAGCCTATTGAACATGGATGCAAATGTCGGCCTGATGTTAGCCGACATTGTCAATAGCCTTGGATTATCAACTCAGGAACAAGCATTGGTATTGGGCAAAGAGTTGCTTGATGAACTAAACCAAGTTCTTGCAGTTCACTAAATCCTGACGTAGAGCCACCCCGGAGTGGCTCTCTCTTTTCTTTACCAATTAAGGAGTTACACATGAGAAAACGTGCTGTACTTTATGCAAGGGTTTCCAGCGACGATCGCGGGCGCGAGGGACGTAATCTGGCGGGACAACTGGAAATGTGTCGAGATTTTGCGCTCCAAAACGGATGGACAATAGTTGCCGAATTATCTGAGGATGACCGGGGCGCATCGGGTGCATCTTTCGAACTGCCCGAACTGAATCGGGCACGTGACATGGCTCAAAACAAAGAGTTTGATGTTCTTGTGGTGCGTGAGCTGGATCGATTAAGTCGAAAGCTGGCAAAGCAGCTGATAGTGGAAGAACAACTTAATCGCGCGGGGGTGGAGGTTGCTTATGTGATGGCGAGTTATGAAAATTCGCCTGAAGGCCGCTTGAATAAGCATATTCGGGCAACCATTGCTGAGTACGAACGGGAAAAGATTGCAGAGCGCATGGTGCGTGGCCGCCGACAGGTGGTTCGAAATGGAAAGATCATGTTGCACGGGAATAAGCCGCCTTTTGGTTATCATATGTCAAGCGATGGAGCGAATTTGGAAATCTTCGAACCCGAAGCCATGATAGTCAGGCTCATTTACACCCTTTATGTTGACGGAGATGAAAGTGGTCGTAAGCTTTCATTAAAAAAGATTGCCGAACGCCTAACCAAGATGAATGTACCTACTTGGGCTGATTCAAGGGTCGGGATGTTTAAAAAACGCGCCAAAGGAGAATGGTCTGGGAGATTGGTTCAGAGAATTTTGATGGCTGAGACCTATGCTGGCACTTGGCATTATGGAAAAAGAAATGCGACCAACTACAAAATTAATCCACCTGAATATCACTTGACCTTGAATGTTCCAGCTATTGTGTCCAGAGATGTATGGGAACGCGCACAACTTCAACGAAAAGCAAATTTCACCGAATCCACAAGAAACTTAAAAAGAAACTACTTGTTAAGAAGCCGCGTACGCTGCGGACATTGCAATGCAAGCGTTAATTGCTATGCTACCGTCAATAATGGTAATGAGGCTAAAGCATATTTTTACTATCGCTGTAATGGCGTGATGGGAAATATTGCAAACGTCACGTGCAACCTGCCCAGTTTCCGCGTAGACATTGTTGATAAGCTGGTTTGGGACTGGATAAAGTTGCTTCTAACAGATGATGCGGTGTTGGAAAATGGGTTGAAACTTTACACCGAAAACCAGGAAGAATTGCTTGCCCCTTTAAGAGACAGGATGGCTGTCCTTGATGACTTGTTGCGGGACACCAAATCTCAGTTGGATAGGGTTATTGACTTGTATGTAGCAGGTGATATTCCTCGGGATATATTGGTTGATAAAAAACAAAGATTGGAGACTACTTTATCCGCCCTGTCTGAAGAGAGGCAACAGTTGTTGGCTCATATGCAAGGGAAAGCGCTTAATGAAAAGGACTTGCAAAAAATTCGTAACTTTGCCGCACAAGTAGCCGACGGCTTGGATTTGGATGAACTTGATTTTGAAGGTCGCCGAAGACTTGTTGAGATGTTGGATGTCCATGCCAAGTTTTTTATCGAAGACGATCAAAAAGTGGTCGAGATTTGGTGTATCTTGGGTACGGGTGAATTACCAGTAATGAACAACAGCGACCACCAAATGGGCAGCAACTCGTTGCCGTTTATGAACCCTAGTTTTCGAAGTGCGGCACGCGCCAGTGATTGTCGGTGCTGTAGCGCGAAAATCCGCCGCCGACCACATCGTACATGCCGCCGCGCGCCATGGCATTCAGGGCGTGCAGGGCGGGTTTGCGCTGTTCGGCCTGTCCGGGGCGCAGGGAGCGGCGCAGGAGGTAGTCGATGGTCATCGGCTGTGGAAATTTGGGCGCGCTGCCCCAGCCGCCGAAGCCCCAGTCGTAGCCGTCGTGCAGGAATTTGACGGCATTATCGAGTAGTTGCTGGCTGAGGATGATGCCGCTGTCCTGGTATTGATTCTGGCGCTGCAGGTGCTCGCTGACGCTGGCGGCGACCCGCTCGACTTCGGCGTGTTCGTTGGCCCAGGCGTTGGCGATGCCGGTCAGCAGGTCTTTGAAGGAGGGCATGTTATATCTAGGGACGGGCGGGAAGTAGGTGCCAGCGTAAAAAGGGCGCAGGTCGGGAGTCAGGAAAACGGACATCGGCCAGCCGCCCTGGCCGGTCATCGAGACGGTGGCAGCCATGTAGATGCTGTCGAGGTCGGGGCGCTGTTCGCGGTCGACCTTGATATTGACGAAGTGCCGGTTCATCAGTTCGGCGATGGCCGGGTCTTCAAAGGACTCGTGTTCCATGACATGGCACCAGTGACAGGCGGCATAGCCGATGCTCAGGAAAATCGGCTTGTTCTCGGCGCGGGCTTTGGACAGGGCTTCTTCACCCCAGGGGTACCAATCGACGGGGTTCTCCGCGTGCTG
>JAGVAO010000271.1 GCA_020060235.1 Anaerolineales bacterium
CAGGGTGGTCTCTTCAGCCGAGCCGGTGCCGTAGGCGTGCCAGAACGTCACTTCGGTGACTTCGACAGGAGCCGGGGCGGCAGGTTCCGCCGGGGAAGCAGGGTCCGCCGGAGCAGCAGGCTGGTCGGGAGCGGGGGTCGCCGGGGCGCCGCAGGCGGCCAGGGCAAAAGTGGCGATTAGCAGGATGCTAACCAGGGTCAATACGTTCTTCTTCATTTCTCTTTCTCCTTAGGTATAACAAATGTCGGATGTTCGGAAAGCATCCAGGACAGATGCTTCCATCAATTAGGGACGCAGGCGCTTTGGCCAGATATCCCGACGTGCCGTTTGGTCTATCGCATCACCTCCTTACAGGTCTTTCGATTTTCGCAATGAAGCGTTTTTGCTCGGAAGATTGAAAACGAAACTACGACAAGCCATTTATTTGTTAATAACTCTTACATTTTGACACTATTATGGGCCAGAAAAATGCAAAAAAGAGAAAATCTCGGTACAAGAAAACCAGAGTTAGCAAACTTATGTTACCATCTTTTATCTGTTTGTCAAGCATTCTAACAATGTAACAAGCATCTTTTAAGCCAATTGTTAATCCCCGATTAAGGGGGTGCTTTGTACTATTGCCAGAAATAAACAAATATGCAAGAATAGTCCTCTTGCCAAACAGAAGGAGAAACTTATGAAAAGAAAACTGGCTTTTCTTGCTATCTTTAGCCTGACGCTGGGGCTTACCGCCTGCAATATGCCCGCATCGAAGCCAATTTGCCCCACCGAGGGCCTGCTTGCGCCGGTACTTGTCTCCCCCGCCGATGGCGGCACAGCAACCACACTCAGCCCGTCCCTTATTTGGGCCTACCCTGACACGTCCTGCAACCCCGAAGGGTATCGCATCGACCTTTCAATCGATGAAACTTTTGCCGACACCAGCCTGAGCGGCGGAACTGGCAACCCCTCGACCGAGTGGGGGCCAGGAAGCGACCTGCAAAACTGCCAGGTTTACCATTGGCGCGTGGCCGGTATCAACGACACCACTCTGGGGCCATTCTCCGAAGCGCACATCTTCATGGTTGACATCACCGGCGACTGCCCACCGGTTGCCCCGCCGCCCTCCGCCAACATTGGCGGAATCGTCTGGCATGACCTGTGCGCCGTTCCCGCTGAAAGTACCGACACGCCTCCGGTTGGTTGCGTCGCCCTGCCCGGCGGCGGATTTGCCGCCAACGGCATCCGCGAACCAGGCGAACCCGGCATAGAGGGAGTTGAAGTCCGCCTGCATTTCGGGACCTGCACCGACCCGGTGGTCGCCAGCCAGCAAACCGGCTCTATCGGCGAATACCTGTTTGACGGCATCCTGGCTTTTGGTCCCCACTGCGTCTCGGTGGACGCGCTCTCGGCGGTCAACGAACCGATTCTCATCCCCGGCGGCTGGACCTTCCCGGCCTCAACAAGCGGTGCGCTTGCCTCCGCATCGGCCAACCTTGAGAGCGGCAGCAACATCCAGCAGGATTTTGGCTGGGATTACCAATTCCTGCCAGCCCCGCCCACTCCTGCCGCAACCGCCGCCGCGCCAGCCACCCCCGCCCCACGCGAAGGGTTTAACGTCACCACCGGGGCAAATTGCCGCACCGGCCCCGCAACCGTATACGATGTCGTGACCGCCTTCCCCGCCGGGACACTCCTGCGGGTACTCGGGCGCAACACAGACAGCAGTTGGTGGGTGGTTGAAGTCAACAGCACAACCCAATGCTGGATATCGAACGTTACAGGCCAATTTGTCGGCAACGCCGCATCCATCCCGGTTGTCGCTGCGCCGCCCACCCCCACCCCCGGCGCCAGCATGACGCCAACCCTCGACCCCAACGCCCCCACTGCCACACCAACCGTAACGCCCGAACCGACCAAGCAAGGAGAGTAACACCGGGGCATCAAGGGCGCGGTTTGCCCAAAGAGTTCAACAACTCTTCCAACTTTTCAGCCAGCGCTTCACGGCTGAAATTTGCCTCGAGGTACGTTCGCCCGGCCAGGCCCATCCGCAAAGATTCGTCGCGGTCAGCGGCCAGCCGGGCGACTGCCTCGGCCAGCGCCGCCGGGTCGCCGGGTTGCGCAAACAGTCCGCAGCCCGCCGCCTCGACCACCTCGCGAATCACCCCGTCAATCGCCAATAGCACCGGCCTGCCCGCCGCCATATAATCAAAGACCTTGTTTGGGTAAGTGGTCTTGTATTCATCCAGCGGCATCAAAATCGCCAGGCAGGCATCCGCTCCCGCCAGGGCAAAAGCCATTTCGGTTTTCGGCACCGGCGGCAGGAAAGTCACATTTTGAAGCCCCATCTGTGCCGCGCGGGCCTGCAAATTGGCCTTCTCTTTGCCATCCCCCAAGAACACAAACTGAATTTTTTCTTCTTTTTCGAGCAGCTTGGCCGCATCCAGCGCGACGGTCAGGTCGTTCGAGATTCCGTGCGCCCCGGCATATAGCACCACGAATTTATTTTTCAGGATATTTTTTTGGCGGAACGGATGCCCGTTGTCGAGCGGATTGAACATCCCCGGGTCGGCCCCGTTCGGGATGAGTTCGACGGAACGCGCTCCGCGACCCGTCACATGCGCCACGTACCCCGGACTGTTGACCATCATCCGGTCAGCGCGCCGGTAGAGAAACTTTTCCAGCCACAAGGAGAGTTTAATCAGCGTTGGGCTTTTCAGCACCCCGACAGCGATTGCAAAATCGGGCCACAGGTCGCGCACCTCGAACAGGAACTTCGCCCCTTTCAGCCGCGCCAGCAGCCAGGCCGTGACTCCCTGGAAAATCGGCGGCGAGGTGCCCCAGACCACATCCACATTTTTGACGCTTAATCCAGTGAAGAACGAAGACACCATGAACGAGAAAAAAGCAAACACGCGATGCACGAAAGACTTGTGCAGGGCCTGGTAGGTGTAAGCGCGCAGGATGGTGAGTTTATCCCCCCCTATCTCCGCAGGAGATGGGGGGGGCGAGGGAGGGGCTGTCCCGGTTAAGTAACTCACCGGTGAGGCAATCACCGTCACTTTATGCCCCCTGGAAACCAAAAAGCGCGCCAGTTCATGATGGCGCGTCCCGCCCGGTTCGTCGAGCGCAGCAAAAGCCTGGTGGATGAGGAGGATATGCATGGGATACCGGAGTCCAAAATCTCCCGATTTTGGCATTAGTCTGACAAAACGAACTCGCTCACAAAACCAACATTCCCCGCCGATTGTACTTCAACCGCCAGCGAAAGGGCCGGGACTTTGACGCTGTAAGTCGGCGAGAACCAGCCACGCAGGGCGGCAGGGTCGCCAGCGCGGACGAGGGAGTAATTGGTAATTGGGTGTTGGGAAGATGAAATTTGCAGGGTTAGCCATCCGGCTGGCAACTTTAATCTCATCTCTAATTTTTCATCTCTTCTTTCTAACTCATGCTCCCCATCTGGCAGCAGCCAGTGCAGGCGGAAAGTGCGCGGTTTGCCGCCAAGGTTGAGCAGTTCGTCTTCGACGCGCCAGTGGTCGGTGGTCAAGGCGCTGACGCTGCGGGTGTGACGCACTCCGATTTTACGATAGGCATAATGCCGCGCCGATAATATGCCCGATTCGGCCTTGACCCTGGTCGCGTCGATGCGGTCGAGATACAGGAAGCGGCTGGCGCGGGTGAACTGGTCAAGGCCATCGACGGTGACCGTGTTGTGGTACAAGGCCGAGGTGAGGGGATTATCCCAGGGCGGGGCGGCGTTATAGTGAAAGGTACCGGGGTCGAGGGTGATGTTCTGTCCGCGCCACCACAGGTCGAGGTGCAGCAAGTCGGCATGACCGGGGCGTGAGCGCAGGCGCGCCGTCCGCAGGTAGGCCCAAGCATGCTCGGCGGCTTGCAGGGTGGTCGGGTAAATGCCCAGGATGCGCAGGTCGGACGGTGTGGCCGCTTCTACTTTCAACTTTTGACTTTTAACATTAAACCATAACGACATCTCGTCCCATGCGCCGGGCGGCAGGCTGTAACCGAGGAAAGCCCGCGCCGCCGCCTGAGCGACCGGGCGGTAATCTTCAAACGGCAGGTTGGTGAAAGGGAAAATATACGCGCCGTCGTTGGGCCCGAGGTTGGGGACTTTGCCGCTCTCGAAATCGAGGAGACAAAACAGCCAATGCGCGGCCAGGGACAGGTTTTCGCGGATAATCGGTATCATTGTCAATCGTCGGGGGGCGTTTGACTCCAACAAATGTACCCACAACGCCATTTGCAACATCAGGCGATGGTAGTTGGCTGAGTGCTGGACATATTCGCCGGTCGAGTCGATTTGGTGTTTGAAACACCACCTAAGCCACTTGATGCCGGTTACCCGCCAAACTTCGGCTTGCGGATGGTCAGGCAGGGCCAGCCCGGCGGTGTAGAGCGCGGCGGCTTCGGTCAGCAGGTGGTTGTTGTTCTGGGCGCGGGCATAGGCCAGGGTGAGGGCGATCCTAGCCGCGTGCCGGCCTATCGAAACGGCGAGGGCAGCGAGGCGTGCCGGGGTGGTGTGTTCCGAATGGCGGAAAACAGCCCCGGCGAAGGCAAAGGCAATTAAACGAAATCCGACTTCCTGGGCGGATGTCCAATTTTCCCCCAATAAGGGCGGGTTTTCGACCTGGAAGGTCTCGAAATAACGCCAGAAGGCCGCCGGGTAACTTTCGTCGCCGGTGGCTTGCCAGGCGCGGGCGAGGGTGAAAGCCCAGCCGAAGCGGGCTGGTTCCCAGGTGAGTTTGATGTCGGCCAAGTGCGGGCGGGATTCGAGTTCTGTCCAATGGGTTTGGGGCGAGGGCGGGGCGAGCTGGATGGGAACGGGCGGGCCGCCAAAGGCGCGAAAGTGGCCGCTGGCGATTTCATCGGCGTCGCGGCGCAGTTGGGAGAGGCCATCCGGGCCGAGGCTTGCGAGCAGTGTCTCGCGCTCGGGCAGAGGCAGGGAGAAGTCGAAGGTTGCGGGATGCGGCATGGCATCCTCGCTGCGGCGGTAGTGTCCGCTTTTCAGGCCGAGTTTATACAGCGCGAGCAGGCCAACCTGGGTCGGGCCGAGTTCACGCAGGGCTTTGAGGGCAGCGAGGAGGCGAGGAAGAAGATTCATCACGATGATAGTTTACTTCTTCATCACAGTTTCTCTTAGCCAATTTATTAATTCATTGAAGTCGGGTTGGCCGCCTAACGTTGGCAGGGGTAAACTCCGATAAATTGTGTCATACCAACCAGTCCAAACTATTTTGCCATCTGTTCTGGGGTCAAAAGGAGGCGGCTCAGAGCCTCTAAACACCGCGCTTTCAATCATCTCACCAGAAACCATAGAATAAACATTGACCTGCCACAGGTATCGAAGGCGAACAAAAATATGGCTATATGATCCCAGTACCCCATTCACAATCACTTCACGTTTTCTCTCTTCAAACACCTCGGTGTCCAAACTTACACAAACCACGTATTTTAGTTGGCCCGGCGTTCTAGCCACCCATTCATCCGGCAAGGATTTGTCGATGCCATTCAGAATCAGTCCATTGGCATCCGGGTCTATGCCCAATACTGGCAGGAAAGTCTTCTTCTCGTTTTTGCACAGCGTGCGGGCCGCGTCCTGAATCAGGTTTTTTGCCTGGCTGCCGGATGAACCGGCAAAGGCCGTGTAGATTTCCTGCTGGTAGGATTCAACATCCCGGCTGGCTGTTTCGGGCAGGGGTAATTTTGCGGCGCTTTCGACTTTCTCCAACGCCTGGTAGTAATCCTCGCGCTCGACATTGTGCTTTGCCCAGGCAAGATAGGCCTGGGCTGTGGAGGTGTGCAGCCTGTCCTTGCCCGAATCGTTTACTTCGGATACCCCGCGCTGGTAGGCATCGATTGCCGCCTGGTAGTTCCCCGCATCCATGTAGGCATCGCCCTGAGCCAGCAGGATTTCGACCTGCTTCTCCGCCGCGCGGCTGGCAGACGCCGAATCCGGGGCCGCATCCACCGCCTGGCGATATTTCGCCATCGCCGGAACCAACTCACCGGCAGCCTGGTAGCTCTCCCCCCAGGCCAGGTACAGCCCTGAGAGCGCAGACTGGCAATCCGCAAGATGCGTCTCGTATTCGCCCGCCTGACTCCAGTCCTGCAACGACAACAAGACCCCTTCCGCTGCCGGGTACTCGCCACGCGACTGATGCTCGCCGCCCCAGGACAAATGGACTGCCGCATATCGTTCTGCCGCTTCGGACTGCAACGGATATTCGGACATCACCCGTTTAAGCGTCTCCACCGAATCAGCGTAAGCCTTCTGCCCCTGCTGTTCGGCAGCCTGGCTGAGCAGGGAGGCCGCCGCCTGTTCATGCGCATCAGAAGCCAGAATCCCGTCAGGGTAGGTTTCAGCGCAGGTCTTGAAAGCCTGGTAAGAATCCTGCCACTTTCCATCTGTCTGTAACTTCGCCGCGTTCGTATACAGCGCGCATTCCAGAGCCAAGCCGGAAGTGTTCTCCTGCAGACTCCGGTAGGGGTAGAAGCGGGTAATCATGCTGTGGCTGCTGAGCACCGTCTCGCAGTCTTTGGCTTCGTAGGCCTGCTGGAGCGACTGCGGGTAGTGCAGGCTGCCGTAGAAATAGATGC